>JBHHYV010000046.1:0-25107 GCA_046757685.1 Myxococcota bacterium | reverse complement strand
TGAAGCTGGATGCAGTGAGGGTCGTGCGACCCGCCGATCTCGGGCGCGGGACCCGATCTCCGCCATCCTCGGAGCGAAAGAGGGCGATCGGCGAGGTGCCCGCATACCAGGCGCCAGGCTCGCTCGCGTGACCTGGGACGACGCACATGCTGTAGTCGACGACGCGACCCAGCGGATCGCCCTTGGCGAAGGCCGGTGGCTGCGCCGCCTCGGTCCAGCTCGCGCCGAGATCTGAAGAGCGGAAGATCGTAGGTCCCAGGTGGCCCGTCTTCGCGGCGGCGAGCAGCGTGCCGCGTTCGCGCGGGTCGACCACGAGGTGGTTGAGCTGGTGGCCCAGGAAGATCGGCCCCTCCATCCTCCACCTGTGCCTCGCCTCATCGCTGCGGAAGATGAACGCTCCCTTGCGCGTGCCCACGAGCAGAGCGACCGGGCCGGTAGTCGTCGGTTCGGTCATGGCGACCTCCCTGGCGGCTGATCGGCCAGCATAGGCGATCGCAGGGCGATCGGCGATGACTTTCTCGACCGGCGGGCGCGGGCCCGGGATTCGGCCCCTCAGAATCTTCGGCGGAGCCAGCGGGTCAGAGTGCGATTGAGCTCCTCGGGTCGCTCCTGCTGGACCCAGTGGCCCGCGCGCTCGATCATGTGCATCTCGAGATCCCGGCAGAGCGCGGGCATGCCCGCGGCCATCTCCGGACGCAGCGCTCCGTCCCACTCCGCGGTGATCATCAGACAGGGAAGCTCGAGCTTCTGGCTGCCGATCTCGGGATGCTCCCTCGAGTTGCGGTCGATGTTCCGGTACCAGTGGATCCCGCCTCGGAACCCCGTCTCCTCGAATGCGGTCACGTAGTGGTCGAGCTCCTCGGGCGACACGATCAGCTCCCCGACCGCCTCCATCGCATCGATGTCCCGGAACGGGTTCATATCGAGCACGCCATCCGCCATCGTTCGCCTCGCGAACTCCTCCGGCGAGATCGCAGTACGCAGCATGCGTTCGAAGAGGAATCGAGCCCTCGGGTCCATGACGCTCTCGGCCTTGCCGGGCTCCTGGAACCAGAGGATGTAGAGACGGTCGTCGTCTCCGCCCACCATGGCACGCATCAGCTCCGTCGTTCCCATCGACATGTAGGGCGTGCACACGCCCGCTACGCCGAGCACGCGATCGGGGTGCAGCACCGGCATGGCCCAGGCCACCATCCCTCCCCAGTCGTGCCCGCAGAAGATGGCCCTCTCGATCTCGAGCGCATCGAGCAGCCCCACCAGGTCGCCCGTCAGCTGGGTCAGGCCGTAGTCCTCGATTCGCGCCGGACACGTGCTCTTGCCGTAGCCCCGCTGGTCGGGCGCGATCGCGCGGAAGCCGGCCGCAGCGACGGCCGGAAGCTGGTAGCGCCACGAGTACCCGAGCTCCGGAAACCCATGGCTGAACACGACGGCCGTTCCCTCGCCCTGCTCGTGCACCGAGAGCGTGATCTCGGGCTGCCCCGGACGATCGGGGAGCCTCACGGGCCTGGGGGCGGGAAACTCGACGCGCTCAGCCAAGGGTGTCCCCCGGAGGCCGGTCAGGAATCTCGCTCTGCAGCGACCGAGTCGAGGGCCGCAGAAGCTGCGTGAGGCGTGCCCGCAGCACACGGGTGGCGATGCCGGGAGCGAAGAGGGCTCTCGGAGCGCGAGTCAGGTTGATGACCTCGAAGAGCGCCGTGCGGACCGGGTCATCGTCCGGCGCCGCCTGCGCGACCTGGGCCATGTAGAGCCCGGCGAGCTTGCGCCCGAGGAGCTCGAGCCGACGTGCCGCACCGACCTCGTCGCCTTCGATCCGGGCCCGCTCGCGATCGCGCGACGTAGCCATCATCCAGGGCGTCTCGAGGAACACAGCCTGCTCGCGAAAGAAGTGCTTCGGGAACTCCGGGTCCCTGGGATCCGCCTCGTCGAGGCAGCGCTCGAGCGTCCGTGCGCACATCGAGGCGCTGCTCATCCCCTGACCGTACACCGGGTTGAAGCCGCAGACCGAGTCCCCGATCGCGATCAGGCCCGAGAGCTCGCCGCGCCAGCGCTCGTAGTGACGCCACTGGTTCTGCATGGAGCGGCGGTAGTAGACCGGAGAGATGGGCTCCGCCTTGCCAATGGCCTCGGCGAGCACGGGGGTGCGCAGGTTCGCGATCATGTGCTCGAACGTCTCGGGATCCTTCGCCAGCTCCCTCCCGCCCCACGAGGCCGTCGTCACGATCCAGCGATCTCCCTCGATGGGAAAGAGCACTCCGAAGTACTGCTCGGGGTCGCGCTCGGCGGCCTCGACCAGTGGCTCGATCCACAGGCACTTCCACCACCAATCGGCGGGGCGGTCCGCGGGCGGCGGTGCCTGGTACCAGCGCGAGCTGTAGCCGGCCTGGGCATCCACGACGGTCATCTCGATGGGTGGCAGCCCGAGCTCTCCGAGCCACTGCGGCACGCGGGTCGCGCGGCCGCTCGCATCGACCACCAGGTCCGCCTCGAGATCTCGCCTCTCACCCGTATCGCGCGCCCGCACCGTCACGCCCGTCACGCGCAAGCCCCCGGCCCGCGAGGTGAGCAGACCCGTCACGTCGGTACTCTCCAGGTGCTCCACGTTCGAGAGCGCTTCCTGCGCGAGGTCGCGAAGAACCGACTCCATCAGTACCCGGCTCGCGAAGAGCAGCGTGAAGGGGCTGCGCCGGCGCTCGCTCCAGCTCGTTTGACGCAGCGTAGCCATGTCGAGACCAGGGTTGAGCTCGAGACCGCCGCGCGCGAGACAGCGCGCCTCGAAGCCGGGAAAGAGTCGCTCGAGCTCGCGCCTGCCCGCATCCAGCAGCGCATGCGGGTGGCGACTCTGCGGCACGCCCTTGCGATGCTGGGCCCCTTCGGGAAAGACATCGCGGTCGACCACCGTGACGTGCTCGAAGTGCGGTGACAGCGCGCGGGCCGCGCACAGCCCCGCCATGCTCCCGCCGATGACGACCGCGCTCCGTGCACGCACCGTTCGTCCGCCCATGCGATCCCCTCGGCCCCCCCGATCCCCGGAGCATGCTATCCGCGGTCGGGTCGGGGATCAAATCGGCGGGCGATCTCGCCGGAGTACCGGCCCGCGCTCTCATCGCAACGCTGCACTCGGAATCCGACGCGCGCGGCCCACGCTGGGAGACTTGTCCACCCGCTTCCGCTCGTGGTACACGTCCCGGGGCCGGCCCCTGCGGGCCACGACGATGGATCGGTGGCCCGACGGGTCCCAGTCCTGGAGCACACGTTTCATGCTGAAGGCGATCCAGCTCGGAGCGCGGAGTGGACTGCGCGTGTCGCAGCTCTGCCTGGGCACCATGAACTTCGGTCAGCCTGGGCGCGGCCACCAGGGCGACTGGACGCTCGGTCCCGACGACGCCCGGCCGATCTTCAAGGCCGCCTTCGAGCAGGGCCTGTTCTACTTCGACTGCGCCGACGTCTACGGAGTCGGAGCGTGCGAGGAGGTGGTGGGCTCACTGCTGAAGGAGCTCTTCCGCCGCGACGAGTATGTCCTGGCCACGAAGATCGCGATGCCCATGGGTGGGGGAGCCAACCAGGGAGGCCTGTCACGCAAGCACGTCCTGGAGGGCGTGGACGCCAGCCTCCGACGACTCGGGCACGACTACGTCGACCAGCTGATCATCCACCGGCATCCCCAGGCGGTGCCCGGCCAGGCGCGCGTGCCGATCGAGGAGACCCTCGAGGCCCTGCACGACGTGGTCAAGGCAGGCAAGGCACTCTATCTCGGGGGCTCCAGCATGTTCGCCTGGCAGTTTGCGGAGCTGCAGGGGATGGCCGAGATGCACGGCTGGACGCGCTTCATCTCGATGCAGAACCACTACAACCTGATCTACCGCGAGGAGGAGCGCGAGATGAACCCCTACTGCGCGAGGACGGGCGTGGCCCTCACGCCCTGGTCGCCGCTCGCCCGGGGAATCCTCGCCGGCTCGTACAAGGGAGGCTTCGAGGGCGGCTCGACCCCTCGCTCCCAGGGCGTGGATCGCGCACGCACCCGGAGCCTGTACAAGGGGGCGATGGACTTCAAGATCGCAGACCGCGTCATCGAGGTCGCCGACCGCTACGGCCGCTCGCCCGCCCAGATCGCGATCGCCTGGCTGCTCGGCAAGCCTGAGATCCACGCGCCCATCGTGGGAGTCTCGCGAGTCGGCCAGCTCGAGGATCTCGTCGCCGCCGCCGAGATCGCGCTCGACCCTGCGGACGTATCGTACCTGGAGGAGCTCTACCGGCCGCTCCAGAACCTGCTCTCGATCGGGTTCTCGTAGGCGCCGCCGCTACTCCCAGCCCGTATCGAGGCGCCAGGCCTGGAAGAAGGAGTCCTTGATCGGGGGGTTGGGAGCCAGATCCTCGATGATCAGGGTCGTGGTCGTCCCCTCGCGGAGGTTGGTCATCGTGGCCTGGGTCGCGATCCAGACGCCGTCGAAGTCCTCGACGCTCTCGGGGTTGGCGCGGTACTCGCGGGCGAGGTCCCCGGACGAATCGTAGAAGAGGATGCGCAGGGGAACGTAGTGCTCCCGGTCCGCGTAGATCGTGACCTCGGGGTAGCGGGTGCGGAACCCCGGGTTCATCCGCGCGCGAACCACGTAGGTGGGGCGTCCGCCGACCTGGTCGTCTGGCATGCGCTGGTAGCGGGCGTCCTCGAGGGTCTGGAACACCAGGTCGTCGATCGTGTACTCGGTGCCCATCAGGCCGACGCCGCGCAGATTGACGCGACGCACGTGGTCGAGGCTCGGCAGGTAGATGAACTGATCGTGCGGCCGATCCTCGTGGCCGATGATCAGGTAGGCGGTGCGTCGCACGTCGAAGGGCTCGAGAAAGCGAACGGCGGTCTTGGTCGTGACGCCCTCCGTCGGACGGTCGTTCGGGTCGCGGTAGTCCTTCCAGCGCAGGAGCAGCTCGCTCACCTGGTCGTGCCCGCCGGGGTCGCTCGAGATCAGCATGAGGTGCTCCTCGAGGGAGCGCAGCTTGTTCTCGAGGTAGCGATGGTAGATCTCGCGGCCGCCGAGCTGCGTCGCGACCGGAATCTCGGTCTCGAGCTGCGAGGCGCCCGGGAGCTCGACCTCGGCGGCCAGCCCAGGGCGCATGAGCCCGGCGAGACCGAGGGCGACGAGAGACACCATCCTGCAGAGGCCTGTGACCCGGCGGAGCAAGCGCCGGAATGAACGGTCCGGAACTACTGAGACGAGAGCTCTCATCTGCCTCTCCAAGTACCCGAGAGACCGGCGCCGGGGTCTGCTGGGTCGCAGAGACTCCGGCCCACACCCCTGCATTCTAGCTCCACGGCTCCGACGGCTGCGTGTAGCTGCCGGGAGTGCGCCTCGAGGCATGGATTTCGTACGCTGTCGGGCGCGCTACGGCCTCGGGGGCAAGCGAAGCGCGCACGCGCGCTCCCTTTCTCGAACCGCGTTTGTGCGGATTCCGTTCGAGGCTACCCTCCCGGCCCCATGAAGCTCTTTCTCATCTACGTTCGGGACGAGGACTTCTACCAGATCCTCCCACCCGAGCTCAGCGACTCGCGCTTCGCCGAGGGGCGGATCCAGGTGATGGCGTTTCCACCGATCGGGATCGAGACGCTGGCTCCGGTCGTGCGGCGCCACGGCCACGCGGTGCGGATGTTCGATACGTGCCACCCGCAGATGAAGGAGGAGCACATCGCCGAGGCGGTTCTCGAAGAGCGGCCGGACGCGATCGCCCTCTCGTTCCTCTCGACGACCTCCTATCCCGCCACCAAGAGCATGGCGCGGAGGCTCAAGCAGGTGGCTCCCGGCACGCCCCTCATCCTGGGGGGCGTCTTCGCGACGATGAATGCGCAGAAGATTCTCGCCGACTGCCCCCACGCAGACTGCGTGGGGGTGGGTGAAGGCGAGGAGCTGCTGCCCGACTTCCTCGAGAACCTGGACGATCCCGCGAGCGTGGGCGGCCTGGTGTGGCGCTCCAACGGCTCGATCGTGAAGAACGCGCCCCGCCCGATCATCCGGGATCTCGACCAGCTCCCCTACCCGGATCGCCGGAGCCTACCGATCGACTACATCGAGTCGATGCCGCTCGACGTCCCCGCGGTCCTCTCGCTCGACCGCTTCTGCACCATGCAGACCTCGCGGGGCTGCCCCTATCCCTGCGTGTACTGCGACATCCCCGCGCTGACCAACGGCAAGTGGCGCTGCCGATCTCCCGAGCACGTGCTGGGCGAGATGCAGGAGCTCGACGACCTGGGCTACCG
The DNA here is from genome assembly GCA_046757685.1 of Myxococcota bacterium. Lineage (GTDB taxonomy): Bacteria > Myxococcota_A > UBA9160 > SZUA-336 > SZUA-336 > JBHHYV01. The sequence continues at coordinate 18,863 of JBHHYV010000046.1, read as the reverse complement.
CTCGATCTACCTGACCGACGATCACTTCCTGCTCAAGCGCAACCGGATCCGCGAGATCTGCCAGGGGATCATCGACCGCAAGCTCGAGTTTCGCTGGGGATGCGAGGGGCGGGTCGACTCGGTGGCCATCGACCAGTTTCCGATCATGGCCCAGGCGAACTGCGGCTTCCTCGCGTTCGGCATCGAGTCGGGTAGCCAGAACGTGCTCGAACGGCTCAAGAAGATGCAGACGCTGGAGCAGATCGAGCACGGGGTCCGCGAGGCCAAGCGCCATGGGATCACGACCGCCCACGGCTTCTTCCTGGTGGGCTCACCCGACGAGACCGAGGCCGAGATCCTGCAGAGCTTCCGCTTTGCGGCCCGGCTCCAGCTCGACACCTTCGGCTTCAACCGGCTGTGCGCCTACCGAGGGACCCCCCTCTGGCGGGAGTACATGGAGCGCGGGATCATCGATGACGAGCGCGACTGGTACAAGTGGTTCAAGTGCTCCGACATCGATCCCACGGTGCTGCCGAGCGAGGTGGTGAACCGCGCCCGGCAGAAGGGCTACCTGCTGCTCTTCGCCCACCGGCTGCTCGTGCGCCCGCTCCGGACCCTCGCGCTGCTGCGCACCTTCGGCCGGCACATGAAATGGAGCGACATCGGGAATCTGCTCTGGAGCCCCTTTCGCAGGCGAGCCCTCACCCGCACCCCCCAGCTGCCCGCCCAGATGCTCGACGAGGGCCTGACGGCTCCGATCCGCTAGCGGCTCCCTGGTCCGCACGGGTGGTGTCGCCGGCCCGCATCGCCCGGATGCAGCGCCGCGCCTGCAGCTCCAGGCCCCGGCGTGCCGGGTGGCTCCCGGGCACCTCGCTCTCTGGCACCCTTCTTGCGCTGACCTCCCGTACCCGTCCAACCCTGGGATGGGAGCTGGAGTAGGAGTACGTCATGCGCGTGCGAGAGCGGTCCGCAGCCTCCTCTCCGCCCCACCCACCCCCCCGGGACGCGCCGCAGCGAAGCCGCCCGCGCTGGATGCTCTTCGCTCCCTTCCTGGGCCGTCCGCCCGAGCTGACCCCTCGGCAGTGGCGTGTGCTCGGGCTCGTCTCGCTGGCAACCCTCTTCGGACAGTACGACGGAGCGATCTTCGCCCTGGCCCTGCCCCAGATCCAGGCGGGCCTGGCCATCCACGAGGTCGATGTCGGCCTTCTGGGCTCGATCGTCCGCATGGGCTCGCTGCCCGCCTTCGGCGTGGCGCTCGCAGCGGACCGGGTGGGGCGCCGGCGGATCCTGCTCCTCAGCATCCTCGCGAGCGCCTTGCTGACCGGAGCCACGGCGCTGGCTCCCGGCGCGCGCAGCTTCGCGGCGCTGCAGTTCTTCGCACACCTGTTCACGGCGGCCGAGCTGCTGCTCTCCGTCGTGGTGATCGCCGAGGAGCTCGACGCCGACGCGCGGGGCTGGGGCATCGGAGCCCTGTTTGCGATCCAGGCCTGCGGCGCCGGTGTGGCGGCGCTGCTCTTCCCGCTCTCCGAGGCCCTCGGGCTCGGCTGGCGGGCGCTCTACGGGTTTGGCCTGGCGCCCCTCGTCTTGATCGCCGGGTGGAGGCGAGCCCTACCCGAGACCGAGAGCTACGAGCGACAGCAGAGCGAGCGCAAGCGGCTCGGACACTCCGAGTACGCGCTGGCTCCCATGCTCCACCTGGCCCGGGACTACCCGCGACGGTTCGGCGTCGTCGCGGCCGCCATCCTGATCGGCGCCGCGGCCGGCGCGGCGGCGGACTTCCTGGGACCGAAGTACCTGCAGGACGCCCACGGCTGGGCGCCGGGTCAGGTCGCGCTCCTCTACCTGGGCGGCGGTGCCTTCGGCATCTTCGGCTCCGCCTACGCCGGCCGCCTGAGCGACCGGATCGGCCGAAAGCCGGTCGCCGTGGGTCTGGGGGTCGGGGTCACCCTGCTCTCGGTGGGCTTCTACAACGTCGGCGGGTGGGTCCTGGTCCCGCTCTGGATCGGGATGATCTTCGTGACGATGGGAAGCGGCGCCGTCTCGAGCACGTTCACCGCCGAGCTCTTCCCCACCTCGCACCGATCGACCGCCACGGGGGCGCTCGGAGTCGTGGCCACCCTCGGCGGGTCGCTCGGCCTGGCTCTCGAGTCGGTTCTCTACGGGATGACGGGCTCGCACTGGACGGCCGTCACGATCCTGCTGGGCGCCACGCTGCTGACCCCGCTGATCGTCGCGGTGGCCTTCCCCGAGACCGCCGGCCGAACTCTGGAAGAGATCAGCCCGGAGCGAGGACGAGGAGATCCAGCCCTCGAGTCCCCTCCGCGCGAGGAGAGCCCCTCACACTCCGCCCCGAGCTGAGGCGTCGCTCAGTCCCGCGCAGCCATACCGTGGACCAGCGTCAGGAACTCGAGCCGGGTCGCCGCCCGGCGGTGCTCCGAGAGAGCCTGGTACTCGGGATCGTCGTACCAGCCCTGGGCGGCCTCTTCGGAGGGAAAGCGGAAGATCACGACCCGGCCCTCGCGGGGCGAGGCGCCCTCGAGGGTGCGGGTCGCGTCGTCGAAGGTGACGAACTCCCCCCCGTGGCGCTTCAGGAGCGGGAAGAAGCCCTTCTCGTACTCGCGGTAGCGCTTGGCATCTTCGACCAGGAGGTTCGCAATCAGGTAGACGGGGATCTCGGGCACGCTGTTCTCCTCTCGGAAGGCCGCGTCTAGTGGGCGGCCTTGGCCAGGGGCGGCGGGACCGGGGCCCCGGACTCACGCTGCCGGGTGGCGCTGTAGAGGGCGAGCGCGACGAGCGGAACCAGGAGGACGGCGCCGAACTTGCCCGGCGCCTGCAGCGGCAGCGGACGCCAGACCCACAGGATCCACGCGGTCGCGACCTGCTCGATCAGGTAGTAGCCGACCAGCAGCGGGGTCAGGGCGCGAAATCGGAGGCCCACCGCCAGGTCGATCGCCCCCATCAGGAGCTGACCGAAGCCGAACACGGCGAAGAGCGACAGGATCACCTCGCCGTTCTGGGTCAGGTCGATCCCCGCGATGCTGGCCGCCCCAGCGTCCGCCTTGAAGAGGTGGATCGAGCCCCGACCGAGGTTCATGAGCCCGTGCAGCACCAGGAAGATCCAGCCGAAGGCGCCTCCGCGGTAGGATTCGCTCCCCATCGCGCGCAGCAGCGTCGCGTCGATCCAGTGCACGGAGGCTCCTTCCTTGCGCCGTGCGTACGGCGCCTTGCATTCTGATTACTGGCACGGATTGTGTCCATATTGGGACCGGGGCAGCGAAGGGAGCGTCGCGACCCCGCCAGGGACGGGGTGGACGGTGACCATCGAGAGAGACGAGCTGGGATTCGACGCGCCCGTGCCGCTCGGCCATCCGGGGCGGCTCGGGCTGCCCGAGGGGCACCCGACGGGACCCGAGGTCGGGGAGCGACTGCCGGACTTCACCCTGCCGGACGCGCAGGGGCGGCTCGTCGACTTCCACCGGGACCGGGGGCACTCGAAGGCCGCGGTCGTCTTCTTCCGCTCGGCCGTCTGGTGACCGCCCTGCTGGACGCAGCTCGGAGAGCTGCGCGATGCGCACGAGAAGCTCGTCGCGGCGGGGATCCGGCTCTACGCGATCTCGTACGACGACGGGCGAGCCCTGGCCGAGTTCGCCGAGAGGCAGCACATCCCCTACCCGCTGCTCTCGGACGTGGACTCGGGGGTCATCCGCCGCTACGGGGTCCTGAACGACCAGATCGAGCCCGGAGACGCCTTCCTCTACGGAGTCCCCTACCCCGGTGCCTTCGTCTGCGACGAGGACGGCCGCGTCGTGGCCAAGCTCTTTCACGGCTCCTACAAGGTGCGCGACAGCCCCGAGGCCCTGATCGACGCCGCGCTCGGGCGCATCGTGCTCTCCGGCGACGAGCCCAGGCGCGAGGGCGGGGACGCACAGGTCCGGATCAGCGTCTCCATCCACGGCGGCGGGGGGACGATCCGCCAGGGAATCCGCCGCCAGCTGGTAGTGCGCTTCGAGCTCGCAGCGGGGCTTCATGTCTACGCAGCACCGGTCCCGGAAGGCATGGTGCCCGCGACGGTGCAGGTCGAAGGTCCGCCGGGGCTGGTCTTCGAGGATCCGGTGCTTCCCCCGAGCCAGCCCCTGCGCCTCGAGAGCCTGGGCGTGGAGCTTCGGGCCTGGAGCGGCCGGGTCGACATCGCGGTGCCCTTCTACGCGACGGGCGAGCTTGCGAGCGAGGTGCGACCCCTCGATCGGGACTCGGCGACCCTCACCGTGACCGTCCGCTACCAGGCCTGCGACGACCAGGTCTGCCTTCTCCCCAGGACCGAGAAGCTCACGCTCGAGGTCCCCCTCGACGTGGTCGACGTCCCGGCCCTCTCGATCCACGCCGGCCACGGCCAGCGCACCGGGAGCTTCGACGCCACCCCGCACCTGCGCCGGCTCCGGCTGCGCAAGATCCGCCAGCATCCCGTCGGGTTTCTGCGCTTCCTCGCGAAGACCATCCGGCTCGAGCTCGCGGCCCGCCTGCGGCGGCACAGCCGAGGGGGACCCGGCAGGGTCGGGTAGCGCTCGCGACCCTCTGCCGCCGGCTCAGCTCTGCGGCCTCCCGAAGCCCGCCGCCTCGAGCGTCGCCCAGAGCTCGGAGCCCGGCTCGAGCAGCTGCCGGAAGGCGCGCACCGCCGGGCGATCGGCGCGGCTGCGCGGGATCGCGAAGTCGTAGCACTCGTCCTGGAGCGGGCGAAAGCGCAGGCCGGCCTCGCGCGCCACGCTCTCGATCAGCACGCCCCAGTCGGCGCGACCCTGGGTGAGGGCCGCGGCGACCGCGTGGTGGGAGCGGGGCTCGTGCGCGTAGCCCTCCGGGGGCTCGTCGGAGCCGGCGCCCGAACGTCGCTCGGCCAGCAGGCGGTCGATCAGGATGCGCGTGCCGCTGCCTCGGTTGCGGTTGACCATGCGCAGGGTCGGGTCCGCCAGCAGCGACGGGGTGTCGCGAGCCTCGTCGGGACGGGTCGCCACTCCCTGCAGGCGCCGGTAGCCGCGCTGCAGCTCGAGCGAGTCGTCCAGGAAGGGGGTGTTGTAGAGCCCGGACTCGGGGTCGAGCAGGTGGATCGGAGCCACGTCGCACTCCCCGCGTCGGGCGGCTTCGAGGCCGGCCTGGCTGCCCACGGCGAGAACCTTGACCGTGAATCCCTGCCGGGAGAGCGCCGACGCGATGGTATCGAGGCCGGTGCAGTGGCTGCCGATGACCACCAGGTCCGGGGGCTCGAGGGCGCGGCCGAGCAGGGTCACATCGACGCGGGCGCCGGCATCGAGCCGCTCGCGGTTGCGCCCGATCCGCACGAAGCCGTCGGCCCGGCTGAAGGTCGTGACGCTGCCGCTTCCCCGGCCCATGGGGTAGGCCGCCCACTCGCCGCTCGCATCGCGCACCAGCCCGACCAGCAGGTACTCCAGGCGCCCCCGCTCCGATGCCACACGCACCGCCAGCCGGGCGGGGTGGGTGTCGCGGCGCTTCGCGGGCAGGCCCGCCAGGCGGCGCAGCACCGGGGCCACGAACTCGTGAAAGGTGAAGACCGCCGAGGTGGGAAAGCCCGGAAGGATCGCGACCGGGCGGCCGCCCGCGCTGGCCAGGCAGATGGGCTTGCCCGGCTTGAGAGCCACCCCGTGCACGGCGATACCCGGCTCCAGGTCCGCCACCACCCGGTACGACAGGTCGCCCTCTCCCTTCGAGGTGCCGCCGGAGAGGACCACGACGTCGGCCTCGGCGAGCGCCCGATCGAGCGCCTGGCGGAGCGCCTTCTCGTCGTCCCGGAACGCGCCCAGAAAGAGCGGCTCGCAGCCGAGCTCGAGCACCGCATCGGAGACGATGCGGCCGTTGGAGTCGTAGACCCCGCCCGGCCGCATGGCTTTCCCGGGCTCGATGATCTCGTCGCCCGTCGACAGGACCGCGACCCGTGGCCGGCGCACCACCGGGACGGAATCGACCCCGATCGCGGCGAGCACGCCCGTCTCGCGCGAGGTCAGGCGCACCCCGGCGAAGAGCACCGTCTCTCCACGTCCCATGTCGGTGCCCGCAAAGGCCACCGCTCCCCCCGGGACGACGGCTCGTCGAGCCAGGACCTCGCGACCCTCGTCCTCCAGGTCGGTGTGCTCCACCCCGACGACCGCATCCGCACCTCGCGGAAGCATCGCCCCGGTCGCGATCGGCGTGGCGGTGCCCGGCTCGACGGTCCTGCGAGGCTCGACCCCCGTCGGCAGCGTCTCTCCGGTCAGCCGCAGCCGTACGGGAGCCTCCTCGGTCGCTCCGTAGGTGTCGGCCGCGCGCAGCGCGAACCCGTCGAGGTTCGAGCGATCGAAGGAGGGAACGTCCACCCCCGCGCGCACATCGCTCGCGAGCACCCTCCCGAGCGCCTCGGCGAGAGGGACTCGCTCGGCCGGCAGCGGCTGGAGCTGGAGCGCCGCGTGCCAGCGCTGCTCGGCCTGGTCCCGGTCGATCACCTCGAGGAACTGGGTCTGCTTCACTCCGAGGGCTCCTCGTCGTAGAGCCGTACCTCGACCTCGGCCCCTTCGGGCATGCCCTCGAGCGCGCGCGGAACGATCACGCAGCCCGCCGCGCGCACGGTGGACGACAGGATCGAGGCGCCCGAGGTGGCCAGCGGGATCACCCGACCCGCCTCGATCGCGACGCGCACGTAGTCCGTACGGCCGACGGCCGAGGCGAGCTTGCGCCCCAGCGGCAGGCGCACGCGCCGGTGCGGCCAGGCCCGCGAACGGCCCCCGCGGGCGCGCAGCGTGGGCCCGGCGAAGAACTCGTAGGCGCACAGACAGCTGACAGGATTTCCCGGCAGCAGGAAGACGAAGCGCGATCCGATGCGACCCACGCCGGTGGGGCTCGAGGGACGCATGGCGATGCCATGGAAGTCGAGGGTCCCGAGCTCGGCGACCAGGCGCGGGGCGTGATCCTCCTGGCCGACGGAGCTCCCTCCCGAGACGAGCACGATGTCGGAGTCGGTACGCGCGAGCTCGCGGCGAATCCGCTCTGGATCATCCGGCAGGATCTCGAAGGGCAGCAGCACTCCACCGTCGCGCTCCACGAGGGCGGCGAGCACGACGGAGTTCGAGTCGACGATGCGCGCGCCCGACGGTCGGCTTCCGGCCGGCAGCAGCTCATCGCCCGTGACCAGCAAGCGCACGCGCGGCCGGCGGACGCAGTCGACCCGGGCGTGACCGATCGACGCCAGGAGGCCCGCGTCCTGCGGTCGCAGCCTGCGGCCCGAGCCGAGCACCCGCTCCCCCGCGCGAATGTCCTCGCCGATCGCGCCCACGTGCTTGCGCGGCGCGACGGGCTCCTGCACCCGTACGATTCTCTCGAGGGCCTCGCACACCTCCGCCATCACCACCGCGTCCGCCCCCTCGGGGAGCGGTGCGCCCGTCATGATCCGTACCGCCTGTCCCGCAGCGACGGCTCCCGCGAAGGGGCGCGCGGGGAGGGACTCTCCCACGACCCCGAGGTCGACGGGAGCGTAGGTCGAGGCCCCGAAGGTGTCCTCGCCGCGGACGGCGTAGCCATCCATTGCCGAGCGCGCGAAGCCCGGGACATCGACGGGCGAGATCACGTCTCGGGCCAGCACCCGTCCGGCGCACGCCGAGACGGAGACGCTCTCCTCGGCGAGCGCGAAGGCGCGCTCGGCGAGGAAGCGCTCGACCTCCTCCACGTCTGCGCGCTGCGAGAAGCCGCGCATCCGGACGTCGCGGGACATGTCGGCCTCGAGCTCGACCGGAATGGGACTGCGGGGGCTCAGCCGGTCGCGGCGGTCGTCCACATGTCGTCTTGCGGCTCGATCAAGCTCCGGGCCTTGTTCGCCTCCTCGATCGGGACGTCGTAGACGGCCTGCTGGGGTCCGATCGGGTCCTTCTTCATGCACTCGGGCATGGGGTCTTCCTTCTCGTCCCAGCCCGCCCGGCGGTTGAACTCCCACTCGTCCTGCAGGCACTGCCAGCCCTGCTGGTGGATCTCCTCGCGGGTGATCTCTCGACCCATGAAGGCGCCATAGAACTTGCGAATGTCCTCGAGGGTCGGGGTCACGAACTGGCAGAAGCCGCTCGAGTCGCAGACCGCGTTCACCAGCTGCGCCTTCTGCGAGGCGTAGGCGAACTCCTCGGGCTGCATACCGGGATTCACGATCAGGCCGGCCGTATGGTCCGCGCCCATCGGGCTCGTGGCATAGGTCACGCCGGTCGCCTTGAGCGGCCGGGGATCCCAGGCCGGAATCGCCTGCCCGTGCACGGTCGGCACGCGGCCGTGCTTGGTGCGCCGGCCGACCGCTGCGGCGCCGTTTCCGACGGCCTTCCCCAGGTCCGTGCCGTCGGCGATCTCCCGGAGCAGCTTCTTCATGCCCTCGGCATCGCCCCAGTCCATCTCGCCGGCGTCCATCAGCACCGCGATGGCGGCACCGGTCTCGATCGTGTCGAGGCCGATGTCGTCACACAGCCGGTCCATGTCGGCGACGTCCTCCCAGCTCTCGAGGTCGCAGTTGGACCCGAAGAGCGTCAGCGTCTCGAACTCGAGCGCCGAGGTCTTGTACTCGCCGTCGGCGTCGTAGATGACGTTGGAGCACTGCACGATGCAGCCCGTGAGGCAGTTGTGCATTCCGCCGCCCCGCTGCTCGAAGCTCTCGACGATACGCGCACCGTCGAGCTGCTCGGCGTGGGGCGACTGGCCATTCACGCGGTTGCGGTGCGGAAAGGTGTTGAGCATGTTGGCCACGGGCACGACCGAGCTGGTCCCGGTCTTGAACATCTGCGGCCCCTCGCGGTAGGCCTTGGTGTAGCTCTTGACCAGCTCGTTGAAGGCGGCGCGATCCGCGGGCCGGCGCACCGGAGTGCGGCCCGGGTCGATGGCGATCCACTTGAGCCCCTTCGACCCCATCACCGCTCCCGGGCCTCCGCGCGCGGCGTGACGGGTCGGATAGCGGTTGTCCTGGTCGGTGCAGGCGACCGACGCGCCCGCGAGACCCAGCTCGCCGGCGGGGCCGATGCTGATGAACGAGGCACGCTCGTCGTGGCTGGCCGCGAGCTTCTCGCAGGTGGGGTAGTTCCAGAGCCCCTTGTACTCATCGGCTGCGACCAGCTCGACCCGGTCGGCGCTCACCTCGAGCCCGAAGCGGCGGGCGGGATCGGCAGGCTTGCCCTTCACGATGATCGCGTGAATGCCGAGCTTCATGAGGTGCTGGCCGGGATTGCCGCCCGAGTTCGCCTCCTTGATGCCGTTCGTGAGCGGACTCTTGCAGCCCACCGAGATCCGGCCCGACGTGGGCGCCGAGCTCCCCGCGAGCACCCCGGGGGCCAGCACCAGGACGTTGTCGGGACCGAGCGGGTCGCAGGTGGGATCGCACTCGGCGAGCAGGATCTTCGCGGAGAGCGCGCGGCCACCGAGCAGCTTCCACTCCTCGGGAAAGGCAGCGGTCTCGACCGTCTGGTCGGTCATGTCGACTCGTAGAATGCGCTCGGTCTGCTCGGCCATGGCTGCGTCTCCATTGCTTGGGTCCGGTCATGAAGGCGGGACCCGGGGGCGAAGCGTACCACAGGGTGCGACCCCCCGGCACGCGCGGGGAGGCTCCCTAACCTCCCGCGATCGCGGCCAGAATCTCGATCACGTCGCCGGACCCCAGGGCGCGGTCGAGATCGTCTGGATCCGCCAGATCCCCGTTCACGAAGAGCTTGACGAACCGATGCTGCCCGCCCCTGGCATCGAGGACCTGCGCGCGGAAGCCGGGATAGCGGGCCTCGACGGCCTCGATGCACTCCCGGATCGTGGCTCCGTCGACCGGCACCTCACCCACTCCGCCCGTCGGTCCCCGGTAGGGCTCCGGCACCAGGACGCGTGGCATGCGCCGAGTCTAGCAGCCCTCGACTCGGGCGGGCCGGTGCCTACCCTTCACCGCAATGGAAGACCGGGACCTCTACGCCGACCTGGGGGTCAGCCGGAAGGCCTCCGAGGCGGAGATCAAGAAGGCCTACCGCAAGCTGGCGCGCAAGCACCACCCCGATGTGAACCCGGGCGACGCGGCGGCCGAGGAGCGTTTCAAGCGCGTGTCGTTCGCCTACGACGTGCTCTCCGATCCCGACAAGCGCCGCCGCTACGACGAGTTCGGAGTCGCCGGGCTGGCGGAGGGCTTCGATGCCGAGAACGCGCGCGCCTACCGGCGCTGGTCCGAGGGCACGCGCCAAAGCCCCTTCAGCCACGCGGGAGGCCGGCACGCCGGCGGCTTCGGCGGGGGGGGCCTCGAGGACCTGCTCGGCAGCCTCTTCGGACGCGGGAGCGGGGGACCGCGGCGGGGTGCCGACTCGGAGGGCGAGGTCCTGATCGACTTCCTCGAGGCCGTCCGCGGCGGAGAGGTGCGGGTCGAGATGACGGCACCGGACGGCACCCAGCGCACCCTGCGCATCAAGATCCCGCCCGGAGCGGACGACGGAACGCGGATCCGCCTGGCGGGCCAGGGGGAGCCCGGACCGGCGGGACAGAAGGCGGGGGACCTCTACCTGACCCTGCGCATCCGTCCCCATCCCTACTTCAAGCGGCGCGGGGACGACCTGGAGCTCGAGCTCCCGGTGACCCTGCCGGAGCTGATGCGCGGCGGCTCGATCCGGGTGCCGACCCCGGAGGGCAGCGTCAGCATGAAGATCCCGCCTCGCTCCCAGAACGGCCGCCGCCTGCGCCTGCGCGGCAAGGGCGCCACGCGACGGAGCAAGCCGGGCCGAGGCGACCTGCTGGTGACCCTGGTCGCACGCCTCCCCGAGAAGGACGCGCCGGATCTCGACGAGATCGCGGATCGACTCGAGCCCCTCTATGCCGGTCAGGACGTGCGAGCCGGGCTGAAGGCGGAGCGATGACCTTCTACTCCCGAGCCCAGGTGGCGAAGCTTCTCGAGCTGGACGAGGGGTTCGTCATGAGCCTCGAGCGGGAGGAGATCATCCAGGCCGATGCCCCCGCCGAGAGCGAGGGCGAGTTCTCCGAGCGCATGCTCGAGCGGGCCCGCGTGGCGCGGGAGCTGGTCCGGGAGCTCGATGTCAACCTGGCCGGGGCCGCGATCATCGTCCGCATGCGCGAGCAGATGCTCGAGATGCGGGAGAGCTTCGAGAAGCAGCTTCTCGAGATCCGCGAGCGCTTCCAGCAGTCGGACTAGGCCGGCCGAGGTGGAGTCGCGCCTGATCTTCCTGATCTCCGCGCCCCGCTCGGGCTCCACGCTGCTCGCGCGCATGCTCGGAGCGCACTCGGCGATCGCCGCCGGCCCGGAGCCTCACCTGATCTCGCCGCTCGCGTGCCTGGGCTACTTCGAGAGGGTGGAGAGCGCGGCCTACGACCCCGTGCTCTCGCAGATGGGGATCCGCGAGCTGGTCCGCCGCCTGCCCGACGGAGAGAAGGTCTACCTCGAGGCCTGCCGCGCCTACTCCGACGCGCTCTACCGCGCGTGGCTGAACGCGCAGCCGCCGAGCGAGTGGGTGCTCGACAAGACGCCCGCCTACGCCCTCTTTCTCGACTTCCTCGAGCGCCTCTACCCGAACGCGCGCTACCTCGTGCTGACGCGCACGCCGCTGGCCATCCTCTGGTCCCAGGTCGAGTCCTTCTTCGACGGCGACTTCGCCGCGGCCGAGCGCCAGAGCCCGGTCCTGGCGCGCTACGTTCCGGCGATCGCACGCTTCCTGCGCGAGTCTGCCACTGCTCGCCTGCACCTCCACTACGAGCAGCTGGTGGCCGAGCCGCGCGCCCAGATGGAGCGCGTGCTCGGGTTCCTGGGGCTCGGCTTCGAGGAGGCCACGATCGAGTACGGCTCCACGGGCCAGGCCGCGAGCCCCGCCTCACGGGGGCTCGGAGATCCCGTGGGCGTGTCGCGTCACGACCGGCCCGTGACCTCGTCCTCGCTGCGCTGGGCGAGCGCCCTCGGCGCGGATCCGGAGCGGCGATCGCAGGCGCTTCGAGCGCTCGAGCGCCTGGACGACGCGGACCTCGAGACCTGGGGCTATCCCCGCAACGAGATCCTGCGCGCGCTCGAGGCGGCCGCGCCTGGCTCGCGCGCCGCGCGCCGGCCCTTCAGTCGCTACGCCCTCGAACGCAAGCTGCTGGTGCTCCTGCGCCGGAACATCCACCACAACGCACTCGGGCGGCTGGTCCGCCGCGTGCGGCTGGCTTGCGACGTGCTCCTGCGCTGAGGTGCGCGCGAACCCGGCTCAGCCCTTCGGCGGCATGCGCAGGGCGCCATCGAGGCGAATCGTCTCGCCGTTCAGCATCGGGTTCTCGATGATGTGGCGCGCCAGGGCCGCGTACTCCACCGGACGCCCCAGGCGCCTGGGGTGGGGAATGTTGGCCGCGAGCGCAGCGCGAGCCTCGTCGTTCATGGACCCGAGGAGGGGCGTCTCGAAGAGGCCCGGCGCGATCGTGCAGCAGCGCACGCCGAGGCTCGCCAGGTCGCGGGCCACCGGCAGCGTCATTCCCACGATGGCGCCCTTGGAGGCCGAGTAGGCGACCTGGCCGATCTGGCCCTCGAAGGCGGCCACGGAGGCCGTGTTCACGATCACGCCGCGATCCCCCTCCGCACTCACCTCGTTCTGGACCATGCGGCTCGCCGCGATCCGGATGCAGTGGAAGGTGCCGATCACGTTGACCTCGAGCACCTTCTGGAAGGGCGCAAGGGGATGCGGGCCGGTGCGCGTGACGGTGCGCTGCGCCCAGCCGATGCCCGCGCAGTTGACGTCGATGTAGATCGCCCCAAAGGTCTCGACCGCACGCGTGACCGCCGCCTCGACCTGGGCCTCGTCGGTCACGTCGCAGGGACAGAAGATCACCCGATCCCCGAGATCCTTGGCCACCGTCTCGCCCGCCGAGCTGGGCAGATCGAGAATCGCCACGCTTCCGCCCGCCGCCACCAGCTCCCGCGTCGTTGCAAGCCCCAGCCCCGACGCGCCGCCCGTCACGACCGCGCCCTTGCCTTCGACCTCCATCTCAGTCCTCCCGCTCCAGGTAGGTGAATCCCGCGAGCGCCTCAGCATAGCGCCGCCGAAGCAGTGCCGACTCCTCGAGGGTGATCGCGCGCTCGCGCAGCGCCACCTCGATCGCTTGGCGGACCCGCTCGGTCAGGGCCGGACGCTCGAAGTCGCAGAACCCGAGGACCCGCTCGACGCTCTCGGCCTCGAGAATGCGGTCGATCCGGTAGCCGCCGTCCGCGTCGACCTGGACGTGCACGACGGCGGTATCGCCAAAGAGATTGTGGAGCTCTCCCAGCGTCTCCTGGTAGGCACCGACCAGGAACACCCCGAGCTCGTAGCGCCGCCCATCGGGGGCGTGCAGGGGCAGCACGCCCGCGGGCGCCTCGGCGCCGATGAAGCGATCGACCCGCCCGTCCGAGTCGCAGGTCAAGTCCACCAGGACCCCCCGCCGGGTCGGCTCCTCGTCGAGCCGATGGAGGGGCACGATCGGAAAGAGCTGCCCCACGGCCCACGAGTCCGGAATCGACTGGAAGACCGAGAAGTTGCCGTAGTAGATGTCGGCCAGCTCCCGCTCGATGCCTCGCAGCTCCTCGGGCACGCGCTCGACCTCGCGAAGCGCATGTGCGATCGCTCGCTCGCAGCTCCAGAAGAGCGCCTCCGCGCGGGCGCGCTGCTCCAGGTCCAGGTAGCCCAGGGTGAACAGGCTCGTCGCCTCTTCCTTGAGCGCGACCGCCCGGTGGTGCGCCTGGCGAACGCGGGCCGGCTCGATCCCCTCGAGCACCTGCCCGAGCTCTCGGATCACCTTGTGCTCGTCCGGGAGCGCGGGCTGCGGCAGCTCGGCGCCGGGCACCTGGTCGACGTCGAGCACGTCGAAGGCCAGGATCGAGGCGTGGGCCACCAGCGCGCGGCCCGCCTCGGTCACGAGATCGGGCGCGGGGATGCCCGCGGCGCTGCAGGCCTCGGCCGTGGTCGCGACCACGTCGCGCGCGTACTCGGCCTCGCTGTAGTTGATCGAGGACTCGCGGCTCGACTGGGAGCCGTCGTAGTCGATGCCCAGCCCTCCGCCCACGTTGAGGTGCGCGATCCGCGCTCCCAGCCGCGCCAGTCCGACCAGCACCCGGGTCGCCTCGCGCAGCGCCTCCTGGTGCGCACGGATGTCGGTGATCTGGGAGCCGATGTGGAAGTGGAGCATCTCGAGGCGATCGAGCAGGTCCGCAGAGCGGAGCCGCCGCACCAGCTCGACGATCTCGCTCGCGGCCAGGCCGAACTTGGAGCGATCGCCCGTCGAGTCGCTCCACTTGCCCGCGCCCCGCGCAGAGAGCCGCGTGCGCACCCCCACGTGGGGCCGGATCCCGAGCTCCCCGGACACCTTGAGCAGGATCTCGAGCTCGTGCGGCCGGTCGAGCACGATCACGGGGTGGCGCCCCAGACGCTGGGCCAGCAGCGCCGTCTCGAGGTAGCCGCGGTCCTTGTAGCCGTTGCAGACGATCAGCCCCTCGGGGTTGTCCAGCATGGCGAGCGCGACGAGGAGCTCGGCCTTGCTTCCGGCCTCGAGCCCCAGGCGGCAGGCGCGACCCGACTCGACGAGCTCCTCGACCACCTGGCGCTGCTGGTTGACCTTGAGCGGGTAGACCATCCGGTGCTGGCCCGTGTAGCCGAGCTCGGAGCGCGCGCGCTCGAAGGCCGCCGAGAGATCCTGGACCCGGCGTTCGAGCAGGTCCGAGAAGCGGATCACCAGGGGGGTCGGATGACCCCGCCGGCGCAGCTCTCCGACGAGACCGAAGAGGTCCACCGCGGGACCCTGGGGACCGTGCGGCCGGACGCAGAGGTGGCCGGCGTCGCTCACGTCGAAGTAGCCACCACCCCAGCGCGGGATTCCGTAGAGCTCCGCGCTCCGCTCGGGCGCCCAGTCCACCATGGCCGGCGAAGCTTAGCGGATCGCCGAGGGGGTGATCTGGACGAACTCGGCGCACTCCGGACATGGGAAGGTGTCGGGGAAGTGGGCGGTCTCCGGAACCGAGAAGGTCACCTCTTCGCCACAGGCCGGGCAGGGCCCCGCGACCCCGAGCACGCGGCGCCGCTGGCGCATTCGCCGCACGCTCAGGACCGCCGCCGCGATCAGGCCCCCTCCGGTCCCGATGAAGTGCCAGCCCGGAATCGGCAGGCTGACCAGCGCCAGCCCGAGGAGCGGGAGCGTCACCCGCGCCGTGCGCCGCACGCGCGCCCCCCGATCCAGCTCCTCGATGCGCCCCCGCAGGACGGTCGGCGCGTGGCCGTAGACCTGGGCGCCCAGCGGCCGGTCACTCGGCATCGCTGGCCCCGACCCCGGCGCGGGGAGCCCGCTCGCGCAGGTCGCGCACGATGGGGAGCAGCTCGCCGAGCTGCTCGATCGTGAAGTCCGGGGCCACTGCGGGGAGGCCCGATCCTCCGGGCGAGGCGACTCCGGGCTCCCGGATCAGCACCGTGGCCATGCCGAGCGACCGGGCTCCCGCGATGTCGTGCTGGGGCGAGTCGCCGACGAAGAGGACCTCGCGCGCCCTCACCCCGGCCTTGCGCAGCGCATGGCGGAAGATCTGTGGATCGGGCTTGCACGAGCGCGCCTCCTCCGAGCTGGTCCAGGCGTCGAGCTCGGCGCGAAGCCCCGCGCGCTCGACCATGGGCTCCAGGTAGTCGTCGTCGATGTTCGAGACGATGGCCGTGTGCAGGCCCCAGGCGCGCAGCGCCCGCAGCACCTCCAGGCATCCGCTCCGCAGCTCGAAGCCGTCGCGGACGAGGCACCGCTGGCGCTCGTGGAACCAGTCCAGAAAGACCGCGTCGGCCCGAGCCTCGTCCCCTCCCAGCGAGCGCACCCAGCTCCGCAGCGTCTCGTGGAAGAGGTCGCGGTGCAGGTAGTAGGGCCGTGGGGCGTAAGCCTCGAAGGCGTCCGCGCTCGCCTTGCGGTAGGCGCGCCCGGCCGCGCGGGGCTCGAGATCGAGCCCGAGCCGCTCGAGCGCGTCGATCAGGATCGGGTAGAAGGCACGGCCCTGGACCCGCGAGTAGCTGAAGAGGGTCCCGCCGAAGTCGAAGAACACCGCCCCGAGCGCCATGGCCGCGCAGGCTAGCAGACAGCTATCATCTGGACCCATGACGGCATCGGAACCCTATGCGGTGGCGATCGTCGGCGGCGCGACCGCTGGCGCAGAGGCGGCGGCGATCTTTGCGAGCCAGGGCTTCCTGACCGTCGTGATCGAGCAGAACAGCCGACCCTACGGCAAGGTCGAGGACGGCCTGCCCCGCTGGCACGAGGGACTCCGAAACAAGGAGTACGCCGCGATCGATGCAAAGCTCGATCGAGACCATGTGCACTTCGTGCCCCTGACCTGCCTCGGGCGCGACCTCTCGTTCCCCGAGCTATGTCGCGACTGGGGGTTTCACGCCGTCGTGCTCGCGCTGGGCGCGTGGCGAGACCGGCCGCTTCCCATCGAGGGGGTCGACGCCTACGTCGGTCGCGGTCTCGTGTACCAGAATGCCTTCATCCACTGGTTCAATCACTACCCCGAGAAGGGGTACGACGGGCCGCAGTACGAGATCACCGACGACGCGATCGTGATTGGCGGCGGCCTGGCATCGATCGATGTCGCCAAGGCGCTCCAGCTCGAGCTGGCAGTGCGGGCCCTCCGCGAGCGGGGAATCGAGCAGGACCTGTGCGCGATGGAGCTCCGCGGAATCCCGGAGACCCTCCGCGGGCACGGCCTCGAGTGGAAGGACCTCGGGCTGCGCGGATGTACGCTCTACTACCGCCGCCGGGTCGACGACATGCCGCTGATCGAGCTTCCCGACGGCGCCTCCGAGCGGGTTCGTGAAAAGATCGTGAAGGGCCGCCGGCGCGTCCTCGACAAGGCCATCGAGCGCTACCTCTTCCGCTTCCAGCCGCTCTCGGCTCCCTCCGAGGCCATCCTCGAGGAGGAGCGGCTCGTCGGGATTCGCTTCGCGCGAACTCGCATCGTCGACGGGCGGGTCGCGCTCACCGGCGAGCGCTTCGACGTGCGCGGATCCCAGGTCCTGAGCTCGATCGGGAGCATTCCCGAGCCTCTCGAGGGAATCGAGATGAAGGGGGAGCTCTACGCGTTCGACGACTGGGATCTCGGGCGCATGCGCGCCTACCCCAACGTCTACAGCGTCGGGAACGTCGTCACGGGCAAGGGCAACATCGTGGCCTCGCGCAAGCACTCGCGCTGGGTGACCGATCGCATGCTGGAGGAGTACTTCCGGATCGCCGACGAGGTTCGCAAGCTCCCTCCGCTCTCGGAACGCCAGCGAAGCACGATCCTGGAGCGGGTCGCGCAGCTCCAGCGCCGCGTCGGCTACGAGGGCCGCTACCGCGACTGGATCAGCGCCGCCTCGCCCGAAGAAGCATCCTGAGGAGGCCGGGGTGGCGAACCGCCTGGCGCGCGAGACCAGCGCCTATCTTCTGCAGCACCAGCACAACCCGGTGGACTGGTACCCGTGGGGCGACGAAGCGTGGGGCAGAGCGCGCGAGCTGGACCGCCCGGTGCTGGTCTCGATCGGCTATGCCTCGTGCCACTGGTGCCACGTCATGGAGCGCGAGTCCTTCGAGGATCCCGAGACCGCCGCCCGGATGAACGAGCTGCTGGTCTGCATCAAGGTCGATCGCGAGGAGCGGCCGGACGTCGACCAGGTCTACATGGACACCGTCGTCCGCCTCACCGGCCAGGGAGGCTGGCCGCTGAACGTCTTCTGCACTCCGAGCGGGCAGCCCTTTCATGGCGGCACGTACTTCCCGCCCGCGCGCGCCCATGGCCGCCCGAGCTGGACAGAGCTGATCGGCGCGGTCGCCGACGCCTGGCGCGACCGCCGCGAGGCCGTGGAGGCCCAGGCCGAGGAGCTGATCCGGGCGATGCAGCGGAGTCCGAGCGTCGAGGCCGCCCGGCCCTCGGGAACGGTCGCCCTTCGCAAGGCGGTGCGCGAGCTGATGGCGAGCGCGGACCGCACCTGGGGAGGCTTCGGGAGCGCTCCCAAGTTTCCCACCGCCCCGAACCTCGAGGCGATCCTGCTCGCAGATCACCTGGGCTGCGCGCCGATCGGGGCCTTCGATCAGCTGCTGCTCACGCTGCGACGGATGGCCTGCGGGGGCCTCTACGACCAGCTGGGCGGGGGCTTCCATCGTTACAGCACCGACGCGCGCTGGCAGGTGCCTCACTTCGAGAAGATGCTCTACGACCAGGGGCAGCTGCTGCGCGTGTACTCCGAGGCCCACCGGCAGGCGCGGGCGGCAGATCTCGAGGTGGACCTCGAGTGGCCCGTCGCCGAGACGATCCGCTTCCTCGAGCGCGAGATGCGCGGAGACGCCGGGAACCTCTACGCGAGCCTCGACGCCGACAGCGAAGGTCACGAGGGCCGCTTCTACGTCTGGACCCCCGACGAGGTGCAGGCCGCGCTCGGACCCGAGGATGGGCGCGAGTTCTGCTCGGCGTACGCGGTCGAGCGTCCCGGGAACTTCGAGGGAGGCGACGCCAGCGTGCTGCAGCACGCGCTGGCGGGAGACCGCCCTCGCTTCCGCGAGAGTCGCGAGCGGCTCCTCGCCGCGCGAGCCCGGCGCACCCGACCCGCTACGGACGCCAAGGGTGTGGCCTCGTGGATGGGCTACGCGATCTCGGGCCTTGCGACCGCGGGTGCGGCCTTCGAGCACCGGGAGTGGGTCGAGGCGGCGGCGCGGACCGCCGAGTTCGTGCTCGGGCACCTGCGTGGCTCCGACGGTGCGCTGCGGCGCATCTGGGACGGCGAGCACGCGCGCATCCCCGCATTCCTGGACGACTTCGCGGCGCTCCAGGCGGGCCTGCTCGACCTGCACCGGGCCGACTCGGACGAGCGCTGGATCGAGTTCAGCGGCGGATTCGGGCAGCTGCGAATCGG
>JBHHYV010000045.1:0-25282 GCA_046757685.1 Myxococcota bacterium | reverse complement strand
CCCACGAAGTCGGTGTTGTTCTTGAAGATCGAGAGCTTGCCGGCGACTCGCTCCTCGCGAATCTTCTCCTCGGCATAGGACTGCAGCTCTTCGAGGATGCGCTCACCGGCCCGATCGAAGATCACCAGGTCCCGCGGACTCGCGCACTCCGGCGTGGCGTACTCGGGATGACACCCGGTGTCCTGGTAGAAGCGAGCACCGTTCTCGAGAAAGACGTTCAGGAAGTGCTCGGTCGTGATCAGCTTCTCGAAGAGGAAACGAATGGCCTTCTCGACCGGGAGGGTCTTGCGCCCCTCGGGCGTGAAGATGATTCCGTACTCCGTCTCGAGACCGTAGATGCGTTTCTGCACGTCCTCACCCCGCGAGCAGCTCGCGGACCTCCTGACGATCGAAACGCCGGAACTTCCTGCCGGGCCGGGCTCGCTCGATCACCGCAAGCTCGAGGCTCCGCTCGTCGAGATCCGAGGAACCGTTGGGCGCCTTGGTGAGCGCCTGGATCCCCAGCGCCACCGCTTCGGAAAGGGACATCGATGGCTTCCACCCCGACTCGAGGACCGCACGGAGGTCCTCCGCACCTCCCCCGATGGCGGCGAACTGCGTATGGTCGGTGATGCTTCCGTCGTAGGTGATCTGGTAGAGCGTCGTGGTGTCGGCGCCGACCTCTGCGACGAGAACCTCGACCTCGAACGACTTGGCCTCGCGGGTGAAGATGCTTCCCAGGACGGTCGAGTACTCGTTCGCGAGATTCCGTGCTGCGACGTCGTCCCGACAGAAGCTGTAGCCCCGCATGTCGCAGTAGCGCACGCCGGCCTTGCGCAGGTTCTCGTACTCGTCGAACTTTCCGACCCCCGCGAACGCGATCCGGTCGTAGATCTCCGAGATCTTCCGCAGCGTGGCGCTTCGGTTCTCGGCCATCAAGGAGACGCCGCCCTCGTACTCGAGCGCAGCAATCGGCTTGCCCCGCGCGATTCCCTTGCGGGCATACTCCGCCTTGTCCTGGTACCACTGCTCCGGAGAGACGTAGAAGGGAGTGCTCATCGGTCCGGCCTCCGTCGCCCGAGCACACGCTCGCGACTTGCGAGCAGATCCTCTCCCGACACCGCCTCGACCCCCTTCTGGGTCACGAGCTTGCATGTAGGATAGATGCCGCGAACCATATCGAAGCCGCCGGTCGCGCGATCCTCGTCGGCGGCATCGAGCAACGCCTCGACCGCCGCATCGATCGCCTGGTCGCGGCCCAGGTCGGGGGACCAGCTCTTCTTCAGGCTCGAGCGTGCATCCTTTCCGCCCGAGCCGGTGCCGTAGTAGTGCGTCTCGGAGTACCGGCCGCCGGTGATGTCGAATTTGTAGATGCGCCCGCGTCCCGCCTGGCGATCGAAGCCCGCAAAGAGCGGCATGACGACGAGCCCCTGCATGGCCGCAGGAAGGTTCTGCCGTAGCAGGAAGGAGAGCCGATTCGCCTTCCCCTCGAACGTCAGGTCCTGCCCTTCGAGCTTCTGGTAGTGCTCGAGCTCGAGCTCGAAGAGACGGACCATCTCGATCGCGGGTCCCGCCGCGCCGGCGATCCCCATCGCACAGGTCTCATCGATCTCGTAGACCTTCTCGATGTCGCGCGTCCCCACCGCCATTCCCTCGGTCGCGAGCCGGTCTCCCGCCATGAGCGCGCCGTCCGAGTAGACCAGGGCCAGTACGGTGGTTCCGTGAGGAAGCTCGACGTGGGTGAAGTCCAGCTCTCGGAAGTCGGGAAGCAGCCCGGGGGCGTCACAGCGAAGAAACTCGTAGAAGCTCGAGCCCGAGTAGGACTGGCCCTTGAACACCGGCTCACTCTCCTCCACGCTGCACGTAGTTCTTGACGAACTCCTCCGCGTTCTCCTCGAGGACCTCATCGATCTCATCGATGAGGGAATCCATCTCCTCCTTCAGCTCCTCGCCCTTCTTCGCCATCTTCTTCTGACCGGCATCGCTCTTGGCATCGGAACCCGCGTCGCCGCCGCCCGAATGGCGCTGCTTTCGCTCTTGTTCGCTCATCGCTCTCTCCTTGGGTGGCCGGTCGCGGCTCAGGCCGTCAGGTTTCGCACCAGATCCTGGACCGTTGGACTGGCATCGAGAAGCTCCTGGACGTGGGCCCGCGTGCCCTTGAGCGGTTCGTTCATCAAGATGCGCTTGACCGACTCGTCCCCGACGTTGAATGAGATCGAGTCCCAGTTGACTCCGAAGATCGCATCCGGATAGCGGCGAATGCACTCTCCCCGGAAATACGCCCGCGTATCGTCCGGCGGCGTATCGACGGCCCTGGCGATTTCTTCGTGCGTCGTGATGCGGTCGACCTCGCCCCGGCGTTCCAGCACATGATACAGGCCCCGTTCGGGCCGCAGGTCATGGTACTGGAGATCCAGCATCGCGACGCGCGAGTCGGACCAGTGGAGGCGCTTGCCGCGCATATAGCGCTCGATCACCGTCCGCTTGATCACCCAGTCGACCTCTCGATCGAGCTGCATGGGATCATCGGCCAGCTTGGCCAGCATCTGCTCCCAGCGCACGAGCACATCCTTGACGAGGGGATCGGTCTGGCGCGACGAGAAGTAGCGCAGGGCCGCCTCGAGATATTCCTCCTGGATCTGGATCGCGGTCCGACGCCCGCCGCGCCCCATCGCGTACTGCCGTTTGCACGCGGGATCGTGCGAGACCTCCTTGATCACGCGGACCGGCTCATTGATCGTCAGGTCCCGATCGATCGCGCCGTCCTCGATCAGCGCCAGCACGATCGCGGTGGTGCCGACGCGCATGTAGGTCGAGATCTCGCTCATGTTGGAGTCGCCGACGATGACGTGGAGACGCCGGTAGTGCTCCCGGTCTGCATGGGGCTCATCGCGCGTGTTGATGATGGGTCGCTTGACCATGGTATCGAGGGCGACCTCGGTCTCGAAGAAGTCCGCGCGCTGACTGATCTGGTAGTCACAGGGGCTCGAGCGGTTCTCGCTCCCCACCTTGCCCGCCCCGCAGAAGATCTGACGCGTGACCAGAAAGGGCGTAAACCAGGCCACGATGTCCTTGAACGGGGTCCGCCTCTCGATCAGGTAGTTCTCGTGGCACCCGTAGCTGTTGCCCTTGCGATCGGAGTTGTTCTTGTGGAGCACGAGCAGACTGCCCTGGGGAAGCAGCGCCGACGCCGCGCGGCGTGCCGTCTCCATGATCCATTCGCCCGCGCGCTCGTAGACGATCAGATCGTGGACGTTCGTGACCTCGGGAGTCGAGTACTCGGGATGGGCATGATCGACGTAGAACCTCGCCCCGTTCTTGAGCGTCTTGTTGCGCGCAATATTCTCTTGCTGGTTGGGAGTGTACTTCTCTCCCTCGACGTGAAACCCGCGCACGTCGGCGAGCGGGTTCTCCTGATCGTAATCCCACAGGATCTTGGCCTCGTCGGTCTCCCGATAGGCGTTCACCAGGAGGACGCAGCTCGAGATCGGGTCGAAGTCCCGATCGTTCTGCACGGTGATCCCGTACTCGATCTCGCTGCCGAGGACCTTGGGGAGAGGCATCCAGACTCCTAGAGGTACTGCCCGGCGCCCCCGATGTCCTGGATCTCCCGGTCCTTTCGGGTGAGACCGCTGATCAGGGTCCGAACGTTGATGATCCGTTCGCCCTTGCGGCCGGAGATCCGGGCCCAGTCATCGGGATTGGTGGTGTTGGGAAGGTCCTCGTTCTCCTTGAACTCCTCGCGGAAGGCCTCGAAGAGATCCGGACCCTTGATTCCGGCCTCGACCGAACCGCTCGATATCTTGCGCTTGACGGCCTTCTTCTTGGCACGGTCGACGATGTTCTTGATCATCGCCCCGCTCGAGAAGTCCCTGAAGTAGAAGATCTCGCGCTCCCCCTTGGCGTAGGTCACCTCGAGGAACCGATTCTCCTCGGACTCGGCGTACATGCTCTCGATGACTTCATCGATCAGACCCCGCACGACCGCCTCCGGCTCCGGGCCGTACTTCTCGATCACCGATGCGTGCATCGGCAGGTCGGCCGTCAGGTACTTGAGGAAGATCTCCCGTGCTCCGTCGCGATCCGGGCGCTGCACCTTGACCTTCAGGTCGAGCCGACCCGGCCGCAGCACCGCCGGATCGATCAGGTCCTGGCGGTTGGAGGCGCCGACCACGATCACGTTCGAGAGGGCCTCGACTCCGTCGATCTCCGAGAGGAACTGGGCGACGACCGTAGCCTCCATGTCCGACGAGATGCCCGAGCCGCGCATGCGGAAGAGCGAGTCCATCTCGTCGAAGAAGATCACCACCGGCACGTCCTCGGCCGCCTTCTCGCGGGCGTTGTTGAAGACCTCTCGCAGCTTGTGCTCGGTCTCGCCGACGTATTTGTTCAGCAGCTCCGGTCCCTTGACGTTCAGGAAGTAGCTCTTGGCCTCGCCCCCACGGACCTCGGCCATGCGCTGGGCCAGGCTGTTCGCGATCGCCTTGCCGATCATCGTCTTGCCACAGCCCGGCGGCCCATAGAGCAGGATTCCCTTTGGGGGATCCAGGTTGTACTCGCGAAAGTCGTCGGCGTAGAGATAGGGCAGCTCGATCGAGTCCCGGAGAACCTCGATCTGCTCGCCGAGACCTCCGATGTCCTCGTAGGTGACGTCGGGGACCTCTTCCAGCACCACCTCGTCGACGGTCGACTTGGGCATCTTCTCGATGCCATAGCCGGTGCGCGCGTTGATGAGCAGATTGTCCCCCACCTTGAGCTTCGTGCGGCGCATCGGGCTCGCGAGGCTGATGACCCGCTCCTCGTCGGCGTGACCGAGCACCATGACGCGGCCGTCGTCGAGCAGGTCGGCGATCTGTGAGACCTCGCCACGCTGCTCGAAGCCGTGGACGTCGATCACGTTGAACGCCTCGTTCAGCACGACCAGCTGCCCCTCCATCAGGTCTTCGACCCTGATCGAAGGGTGGCAGTTGACGCGCATCAGCTTGCCCTCGACGTTGATCTCGATGGTCCCGTCCTTGTTGGCGCGCTCGTACACGCCAAAGGTATTCGGGGGCGCGCAGAGCTTGTCGACCTCTTCCTTGAGAAGCTCGATCTGCTGCTTGGCGTCCTGCAGGGTATTGACGAGCTTCTCGTTCTGTCGCTCGGCGTCATAGAGCCCCCGTCGCGCGCGGTCGTAGCGCTGGCGCACGATCTCGAACTCGCTCATCAGGCGTTCGACGCGACGCACGGCGTCGGAGGACTCCGGACCCAGGAGGCGCAGCGCCTCGCGCAGGCTCTCCAGCTGGTCTCGCTCCTGGCGCAGGTCCTCCTCGAGGTCTCGCGGATCCCTCCCCGGGGCGGAGAGCCGCTGGATCACGTCGCGAACAAAGCCTCGCCTACCGCCGGATCCGGACTCAGTCATCGGTCCTCCTCGTCAGTTGGACTTCTCATGGGTCCCTTGCATTTCTTCCTGCAATCTAGATGCCGCAGCGTCAAGACTGCCTCGCGGGGCCCCCGTGCACGCTCCGCGCACCCGCACTGCCGGTCCCGACCATGCCGGAAGTTGGCGAAGATGCGCCAGAATTCCCGCTCGCTGCCGCCGCTGGCGTGGCCCGTGCGGCTCGCGGGAGGAACGCCATACACGCCCGATCCCGAGAGCGCCCCGCCGTGGCTTCGACCCCGGGCGCAGCAGCGGCCGCTGGTGGGGGGATCGCGGACTGGCGGATGACGAAAACCTCCAAGGAATTCGGCAGGTTAGCCGAAGATGAAATGTACCCGCGTCAGCCGGCCTGTCAAGCGGCTCGCCGGGCGAGTGTCTCCGGGAACCCGG
Source organism: Myxococcota bacterium (assembly GCA_046757685.1). Lineage (GTDB taxonomy): Bacteria > Myxococcota_A > UBA9160 > SZUA-336 > SZUA-336 > JBHHYV01. The sequence continues at coordinate 19,494 of JBHHYV010000045.1, read as the reverse complement.
GTCCTCACGGGAGCTTCCGCTCGAGGTTGCCGCAGGGCGCGGGGCCTCGAGCACCGGCAGGCCGCTCGGCCCGCGAGCCGTCGGTGAATTGACGGAATCCGACGAAGCTCTGGCGGCTCTTCGGGCGAGGCTGCACACGTCTCGAGGGCTCATCGCAGGTCGATGACCTCCGCATCTTTGGGAACCTCGAGTTCGAAAGTGTCCTCTGGAAGTGGCTCGTTCTCGACGACCTCGCTGAAGCAAAGCTCCGTGCGGTTCCCGAAGAGATCCTTCAGGACCGAGCCCTTCAGGACCCGGGTGGCCGCGTCGAGACGAATCTCGAGACTCTCGAAGCCGACCTCTTCGCGTGGCTCGAGAAGGAGCCGAAGATCCGCCGCGCCCGGGGCCGAGATCCGTGAGACCCGAAAGCTGTGGTCGAGGCGCTCGCTTCCGAGCAGGAACCCCAGGGCCGTGGGCGCGCGCGCTCGCGCGTCGATCGGCGCAACCTGGAGGCGCTTCTCGGTGGGCACCCAGAGTCGCACGCTCTCCCCGTCGACGAGCAGGACGCTCGCCTCGGGGCTCTCGTACTGCCAGCGCATGCGCCCGGGCTTCGAGACCCAGACGCGTCCGGTCGAGATCTCGTCCCGTCCGAGAGAGGCGACCCGCGTCCGCTGCTCGAAGCGCGCCTGCAGCGTCTGGATCTTGTCGTAGCGTTCCTGGACCCGGGCGAGCAGCGCCGATGGCTCGGGCTGCGGAGCCGTCGCTCCCGGACCGGAGCCCAGCATCGAGAGCGCCAAGAGTGAGAGCCAGAGGACCGTACGCCTACTCCTCGACCGGGGGCACGTAGATCTGTCGCGGGCGCGGACCGTCCTGCGGTCCAACCGCTCCCTCGGCCTCCATCTGCTCGACCAGCCGGGCCGCCCGGTTGTATCCGATCTTGAGCCTGCGCTGGATGAACGAGATCGAAGCGATGCGATGTCGGGCCACCAGGTCCAGCGCCACGTCGTAGAGCTCGTCGAACGCATCCCCGCGCTCCTCCTGCTGCTGGCTCTCCTCCTTGAGACGGATGATCGTCGGATCGAGATCGGGCGCCCCCTGGGTGCGCAGGAAGTCCGCCAGCCGCCGCACCTCGCCCTCCGAGATGAACGGACCGTGCACGCGCTGCAGCTTCGAGGTCCCCGGCGGCAGGAAGAGCATGTCGCCCAGCCCGAGGAGTCGCTCGGCGCCGTTCGCGTCGAGGACGGTGCGCGAGTCCGTGCGAGAGCTCACCTGGAACGAGATGCGCGCAGGGAAGTTCGCCTTGATGATACCCGTCAGGACGTCGACGGAGGGACGCTGGGTCGCGAGGATCAGGTGGATTCCCGCGGCCCGCGCCATCTGGGCCAGGCGCATCAGGGCCTCCTCGACGTCGCGGGACGAGACGATCATCAGGTCGGCGAGCTCGTCGATCACGACCACGATGTAGGGCATCGGCTGCGCGGGCTCCCCGCCGGGACCGGCCTTGTTCGGGTCCCGCCGGACCAAGCGGTTGTACTGCGCGATGTTGCGAACGCCTCGCGCCGCCATCAGCCGGTACCGCTCCTCCATCCTCTCGACCACCCCGCGCAGAGCGGCGGCCGCACGGCGCGGATTGGTCACGACCTCGGAGATCAGGTGCGGGATGCCCTCGTAGGTCGAGAACTCGAGCAGCTTCGGGTCGATCAGCAGGAGCTTCAGCTCATCGGGGCGCGCCTTGAAGAAGAGGCTCGCGAGCAGGGCATTCAGGAAGACCGACTTTCCGGTGCCGGTGGCACCAGCGACGAGCAGGTGCGGCATCGCCGTCAGGTCGGTGACGACGGGCTTGCCGAAGATGTCCTTGCCGAGCGCCACGCCGAGCTTCGAGGGACTCTCCTGGTAGCTCGGGTCGGTGAGCAGCTCGCGCAGGAGCACGACGTCGCGGCTGGCATTGGGAACCTCGATCCCGACGACGCTCTTCCCGGGCAGCGGGGCGACGATCCGAATCGACTCGGCCCGCAGCGCGAGGGCCAGGTCGTCGGCGAGGTTGACGATCCGCGAGACCTTGATCCCGGGCGCCGGCTCGAACTCGTACATGGTGATGACGGGTCCCGGGTGGACCTTGACCACGCGACCCTCGACGGCGAAGTCGGAGAGCTTCTTCTCGAGGATCCGGGAGTTCTGGATCAGCGTGTGGCGATCGAGGCTGGGCCCGCCCTCCGCACCCCGCGCCATGAGCTCCAGGTCGGGCAGCTCGTAGCTGCTTCCCCCGCTCCCGCGAAAGGGGAGACGCCCCTGGTGTGGACGGGGCACCTGCTCGGGGCGGTGGTCGATCACCTCCGGCTCACGGCCCCGCCGACCCTCGCGCCCCGGCCGCGGGGCGAGGGGCGGGGAAATCGAGAGCGGCGCTGGCGCCGGACGCGGCCTGCGCTCGAGCCAGCTCGCCAGCCAGCCCCGGCCGCGAGCCATTGCGACGTGGACGACGGCCGCCCCCACGCGACCCGAGGCACGCGCGACCGACCGCAACGCCGCGCCCGCGTCTCGCAGGGAGATGCCCGTCGCGATCAGCGCACTCGTGACGAGTCCCAGCCCCAGCACGATCGCGGTCCCCGTCGGGTAGAGCGCCTCACCCAGGGTGCTCGCCACTACGGCCCCGATCGCGCCTCCCGCATGCGGACCGACCGAGTCGGGCAGCGCCGCGTGCAGCGTCGAGAAGATCGCCGCCAGTGCGAGGGTGAAGGTGGTCCACGAGAGGCTCGGAATCCAGCGGGGCCGCAGCGGCCGGCCTCGCGCGTAGCGTGTGGCGACGACGGCACAGGCGACGGGAACCGCCTGGCCCGCCCACCCGAGCGCTCCCGCGAGGAGGCCCGCGATGGCCGCTCCGACGGGACCACAGAGGTTGCGAACCTCCCCCCCACGCGCGAAGAGCGCGTCACGCGGGTCGTAGCTCCAGACCGAGAGCGCGATCAACCCTCCCACGGCAAAGAGTCCGAGCGCGATCGCCTCGGCCTCGAGCCGACCCGGCGCCTAGCCAACGAGGATCGCTCCCAAGCCGAGCACACCGCAGTAGAGCGCGAAGCCGGTGAGCCTCCGCTCGCGGACGACCCAGACGAGCGCATGGAGCGCCGCCACGCCCGTCAGGAGGGAGGCGGTGAAGCCGACCCCCAGCGCGAGCGCTCCGGCCGTCGCCTGGGCTCCCCCGCTCAGCAGCTCGAGCAGGTTGGCGCCCAGGATCGCCGGCACCGAGATCAGGATCGAGAACTCCACCGCGACCTCGGGCGTGGCATCGCGCCAGAGTGCGACCGTAATCGTGGAGCCAGATCGTGAGACCCCTGGAAGGATTCCTACGGACTGCGCACAGCCCACGCACAGCGCATCCAGAGCCGTGAGCGCCTCCGCTCCACGCCTGCGCGCGCCGATGCGCTCCGCCGAGAGGAGCAGCGCCATGGTGAGCAGGAACGCGAGTCCGATCCACACGGGCCGCTGCGACATGTCTTCGACGAAGTGCCGGAGCCCCAGCCCGGCGAGCCCCGTGGGGATGCTCGCGACGACGATCAGCCCGAGCCAGCGACGCTCGGTGGCGAGCCCCGGATCGAGCGCGGAGGGGCGCCGCAGCGAGTAGAGCGCCCCCACCAGGCGGCCGACGCGCGCGCGCAGCACCCAGAGGATCGCGGCCGTCGTACCCAGGTGCAGCACGACGCTGAAGAGCAGCGCCGCCTCGGGGTTGCGCCCCAGGAGCGTCTGAGCGAGAGCGAGATGTCCAGATGAAGAGATCGGGAGAAACTCCGTCACCCCCTGCAGGACCCCCAGGGCCACGGCCTGAACGAGCGTCAAGCGGTCTCCGGCGTACGAGGGGGGAGGTGGAGAATCGTTCACGTCCGACGGAATGGCAAGCGAAGCTCCTCCCGATGGCAGCGGCGGCGTGCTAGCCTTGGAGCTTCTCGCCCCCTTCATCCTCCAGGGAACACCCAACCATGATCAACAAGGTCATCCTGATCGGAAACCTCGGACGAGACCCCGAGGTCCGGCGCACAGCGAGCGGCACCTCGGTGGCGAACTTCACGATGGCGACGACCGAGAGCTACACGAACAAGAGTGGCGAGCGCGAGCAGCAGACCGAGTGGCACCGCATCGTCGCCTGGGGTCGGCTCGCCGAGTTCTGCGGCGAGTACCTGCACAAGGGCAAGCAGGTCTACGTCGAGGGTCGACTCCAGACCCGGGACTGGGAGGACCGAGAGGGCGTGAAGCGGCGCACCACCGAGATCAACGCGCGTACGATCCAGATGCTGGGAAGGCGCTCCGACGATCCCGATGCTCGCGGCGCTCCGGCCTCTCGAGGCGGGAGCGCGAGCCCACCGGCCAGCGAGCTCCCCTCCGACGACGACATTCCCTTCTAGGGGAGCTGCTCGGACGGAAGGGCCGCTCAGACGACCTTGCGCAGGCTGCGCACGACCTCGTTGATCTCCTCGCGCACCTCGGGTGAGAGGTCGAGGAACTCGATCCCGATCCCGTTGTCCTCCGCCGCATCGGACTCGGTCCAGGCGACGCGACCCTTCATCTGGAGGGGCCGCTCGCGACCGGGCAGCTTGAACTGAAGCTGCACCACGGAGCCCAGGGGAACGCTGCGCTCGGAGCGCACGAAGATTCCGCCCTCGTTGATGTTGGCCGAGAACTCGGAGAAGAACGAATCCACCGAGCTGTAGTCGACCGGGATCTTGAGTGCGACCCGCTCGCTTCGGCGCCGGTCCGTCGCCATGACCGCTCTCCTCCGTCTCAGGCAGACGAAAACACCGCGCTCCCCCTCATCGGCCCCGGAGCCCAGCGGCTTGAGGTCAGCGGAGGGGAGCATCGGTGCCGGAGGGCAGCAGCCAGCCCTCGCGCGCAAAGCTGGTAAAGCTCGCGGCGCCGATCACCAGATGGTCCAGGAGCCGGATCCCGAGGATCTCGCCCGCGCGGGTCAGGCGCCGGGTGACCTCGTGGTCCTCGCGACTCGGCCGCGGATCGCCGCTGGGATGGTTGTGGGCCGCCACGATTCCCGCCGCCGACTCGCGGACCGCGGGCCCGAAGACCTCGCGGGGATGGACCAGGCTCTGGTTCAGGCTGCCGCAGTGGACCCAGACCTCCGAGATGAGCTGCTGGCGGGTATCGACGAGCAGCACCAGGAAGTGCTCCTGGCGCGCGTCGCGCAAGCGAGGAGCCAGGTGGGCAAAGACCTGCTCCGGGGAGGTGAGCTTCTCCCCGAGGGCCAGCGGCCGGTGGGCCAGGCGGCGTCCCAGCTCGAAGGCCGCGCGTAGACCCGCGACCCTGGCCGGACCGATGCCGGGGACCTCCTCCAGCTCCGCGTCCCCTGCCCGTGACAGACCCTGGAGGCTGCCGAAGCGACCGAGCAGCTCCTCCGCAACGCGGTCGGCTGTTTGACCCGCCGATCCGCCGCCCAGAACCAGGCGCAGGAGCTCGGCCCCGCTGAGGGCCCTCTCGCCCGCCCACCGGAGCCGCCCTCGGGGCCCTTCACGCTCGCTCAGCCCACGGGGCGGCGGCAGCTTCATCGCGTCGATCCTTCCCGGGGTGACGGGAGCTCGGGGCGAGGAGTGCTTCCCCTGGGGGAGGGAGCTCGGGGACGGGGTCAGCCGCAGGAGTGCCGGGCGGCCTCGCCAGCGCGGTAGATCTCGTCGAAGACCTTCGGGTCGAGGTCGGGCGCGACCAGGGATCGCAGGGCCACCTCGGGCTCGCGCTCGGTCCGAGCGAGCGCGTCGAGAAGCGCCAGGTAGCCGGAGACGCTGGCACCGGACTGGAGGGCCACCTCGAGCTCGACCGGGCTCCCGGTGCGGAGGGTCTCGCCGGACTGCAGGGTCACGCGACCCCGGTTGAGGCGGCCGAGCCGGAGCATCGCCTCGCGGCGGTAGAGGTTCGCGATTCCCCCGGAGCGCAGGGCACGTGCCAGCTGCTTGGGATCCAGGCGTTCGCGCAGGGCCGCCTCGTACCGTGCCACGCATGGACTGTCCGGGCTCACGCGCAGCGCCTCGAGCTGGTGGCGGATCTGGGACTGGGTCGGCGGTCGCGTGCCCTTCTTCAGAAGCTCGAGAGTAAAGACGTACTCGCGCCGAACCGGGTCCAGGCTGGAGCGGGAGCGGGTCTCGACGTCGTCGCGGCGCGTGGCCACCGTGATCAGCAGGTCTTCCCCGACCTGCTTGACGTCGACCCGATCGACCCAGCCTCCGGAGAGAGCCGGCACCTCTTCCAGACCGTTCGCAGTCTCCGAGAGCGCCAGCGTGAAGCCGCGCTGCCCACGGCTCCTGAGCACGCGCAGCTCGGGCTCGTGGTCGGTCCGGAGGGTGAGGGCGGTTCTTCCCGCCAGGTGCGTCTCGGCGAGGCTGACCAGCGTATTCGGCAGCGGGTCGAGCTTTACGAGGAGATGGCGGGGCAGCTTGGCGAGCTTCACCACCCGCTCCTGCGTCGAGTAGCCCGAGGCCGCTACTCGAACCATGAACGAGTCCTTGGGAGTGGACTCGACGCGGCTCGGAAGGGTCACTCGCACCGGCGGGGCGGCACGTTCGAACCGCTTCTGGAAGTTCGCCCGGATGAAGAAGAGCTCCAGGCTGGCATCTGCGGGAACCGTCTCGATCTCGACCACGCGCGGCCGGTACCAGTAGCCCCACGCCCCGAAGATCGAGGTCGCACCGGCCGCGATGTTGCGCAGCCCGAAGTCCGCGGGCTCATGCGGTCGCAGATCCAGCTGATCGACGGCGCCACCCGCCGCGGGGCTGCAGAGAGCCCACACCAGCAGGAGCGCGAGGGCACGCGCGGGGGTTCGAAGGGCTCTGGGTCGCTGGGTCACGGGCGCACAGCCTAGACGCGGGGAGGCCGCTCGAAAAGCCCGCTCTTGCCACCGCTCTTGCGAACGAGCTCCAGCGACTCGACCCGAATCGAACGGTCGATGGACTTGCACATGTCGTAGATCGTGAGCGCGGACGCCGCGACGGCGACGAGCGCCTCCATCTCGACGCCCGTCTTCCCGGAGACCGCAACCCTCGCTTCGATCTCGATCTCGAGACGCTCCGGGTCCGGCCGAAAGTCGACACTCGCCGTCTCGATCGCCAGCGGGTGACAGAGAGGAATCCACTCCGCGGTGCGCTTGGCCGCCTGGATTCCGGCAATCCGCGCCACGCCGAGCACGTCGCCCTTGCGGGCCGTGCCCTGGACGACCGCCTCGAAAGCCGCTCGAGAGAGCCGAACGCGGGCGCGGGCGACGGCCTCGCGATCGGTGATCGGCTTGCTCCCCACATCGACCATTCGAGCCTGGCCCTTGGCGTCGAAGTGGCTGGAGGAGCCCGGCATCACGGGGATCTTCAGCCCCGCTGCTGGCCGGAACCGTCCGCCTCGAGGCTCTCGAGGATGCTCCGAACCCGGCGCAGGTAGCCCTGGCCCTGGATCCGCCGACCCCAGAAGTAGGCAGAGATGCCGTCCGCCTCACCCAGGCGGCGTATGTTGTCGGCGAGAAGGAGGCAGCCAGCCTCGATGTTGGTCTCCAGGTGCGCCGCCCCTCCCGGCAGACCCAGCTCGGAGTACATGTAGGGCATCACCTGCATCACTCCGACCGCTCCCTTGGGGCTGTGGGCATCCGGCCGCGCACTGCTCTCGACGAGCAGCACCCGCAGCACCAGCGGGGGGTCGAGTCCCTGCTCGCGCTGGCAACGCAGCACGGCGTCAGCGATTCGACGCGAGGTGACAACTCCCAGACGCGGGTTGACCTTCTCCAGCACCGTCTCGATCTTCGAAGCCTGGCTGAGCACCGCTCTGTCGCTGTCCGGGCTCCCGGGCGCAGATGTGCTCGAAGGGCCCCACAGGCGCGTTCCCGGCCAGCCCGTAGCCAGCAGGAGCGCACCGAGGACGACCGCCGTCCAGCGGAGATTTCTTGGGAGGGCGCCTCTCACTTCCACCTCCAAGTATAGCCGGCAGGGAAGAAAGCAAGTGCCGGGCCGGCGGCAGACCGCGAGCAATCCGGTCGCCATCCCGGCGCCCCCAGAGGCCGAGCCGCCAGTGAGGGGTACAGGCCCCGGCGGACGCGTGGGACCCATCTGCGGCAGGGGTGTTGCCCCGAAGCGTCACCCGCAGTTGCATCGGCTGTGAGCGGATAGCAGGTAACATATTGAAATATATGAATATAGTTCGAATCTCGACGATTGACCGAGAATCTCGAGGTCTGGTAGACTCCCCACGCTTCTGGAGCGGAGCGCACGACCATGGAGTCACACGACCGCGGCCCGTCGGTGCCGAGAGACGTCTCTTCCCCCGGCTCTCGGGGCGACGAACCCTGCCGCCCCGAGCCTTCGAGGTCTGGAGCCTGGGCATCGGATGAGTACCTGAGGGTGCTCGGGCATGACCTGCGATCCCCCCTCTGCGCCGTGCGCGGATTCGCCAGCCTGCTGGCTCGCGACCTCGCGGCCTGCAGGACCGAGCAGGCGGAGCGGACGCTCGTTCAGCTGCGGTCGGGACTCGATCGCCTGCAGGCGATGCTCGAGGGGCTGCTCGAGCTGGGCTGCATCGGCAGCGGCACGGCTCGACCGCGGTGGATTCCGAGCCTCGAGGCGTTCCGGCAGGTCGCCTCGGAGCTCAAGCCCGCGCTCGAGGAGCGAGGCATCGAGCTTCGCTTCTCTAGCGCGACCGGCTCGATCTACGCCGACCCGATCCGCTTCAAGCAGGTCCTCCTGAACGGGGTCACGAATGCCATCGAGCACATGGGCTCCGTCCCCATGCCGGTGATCCAGCTCGCGACCCGACCCGAGCCCGGCGGATGCGCCCTGGAGGTGAGCGACAATGGCCGGGGAATCCCCGAGCGCGCCCTCGAGGGAGCCGCGGCCGAGGTCGACGACCGCGAGGCGCCAGCGCCCAAGCCCTCTCGCGGACTCGGGCTGGCGATCGTGCGGCGGATCATGGAGGCGCACGGGGGCCGGGTCTCGGTGATCGCTCGCCCGTCGGGCGGGACGTGCTTTGTCGCCTTCTTTCCAGATCCCGAGGCCCACCGTCCCGGGCCGGACTGAGGTTTCAGACCCGGCGGCCTTCGGCCGATTCCATCCTGGGGAGGGGATGGAGCGATCGATTGACCGCCATCCACCAGGCTTCACTCGACGAACGCGACGCCCCGGACCTGTCCGACGGCGATCGGCGGGAGCTGCTCCGCTTCCGCGCCGCAGATGGCTCGATCTTCCTGCCCGAGGCCGAGCTCCAGGAGGCCCGGCGCCGTGGCCTGGAGCTCCGGCTGCTGCGTACGCTCGAGGCCGACGAGATCCCGGTGCGCTTCGTTCTCCCCCACGACGGGGCCGTCTGCAACCTGCCCCCGGCAGACGCTCGGGCCGCGGTGCTGGCCCGCCTGCTCTCCGAGGATCGGGCCGACGGCGACGAGCACATCCGCTTCCTGGGTCGGAACCGCAGCGTCCCCCCCGATGCCTTCGTGCTCGACCGCGCCTTCGGGCGCCGAGCCTACGTCTGGCAGATCGTCCCCCAGGAGGAGCTGGAGGCGCCCTGCCATCTTCGCGATCGCTTCCCGGCACTCGAGAGGCTCTTCCGTGACCCCGAGACCCGCGTCGTCCTCTCGCTGGGCTCGGGAGGTCTCAAGCTCTTCGCCCACGCGATCCTGCTGCGCTTCCTCGAGGCGGTCGGCTGCAGCCGCCACATCGACGAGATCTGGGGGTCGAGCGGGGGCGCGGTCGCGGGCCTGCTCTACTGCATGGGCCTCTCCGCGCAGGCGATCGAGCAGACGGGCTACGACCTCTACTCGGGGCGCTACACCCTCCCGCTGCGGCCGAGCCGAATCCAGGTGCTCCGGCAGGTGCTCCGCGACACCCTCTTCTCGGACCCCGGCGAGTCGGGCTTCTGTGATGGGGGCGGCCCACTCGGGCGCATGCTGGAACGCTACTGCTCCCGGGTGCGCCCTCGCAGGCCCTTCTACAGCGTCGCGTTCAACCTCGCGGAGTGTCGGACCCAGGTGCTCACCGAGGAGCCCGTCCCGCCCCACTTGGACGGACTGATGGTCCGGACCGACGCGCGCGAGGCGGCGCTGGCTTCGTCGGCGGTTCCACTCCTCTTCCTGCCCCGTCGGATCCTGCAGGGCGGTCGTGAGACGCCCTACATCGACGGGTCGACCACCGAGGATGTTCCGCTGCACTCCGTCGTCACCAAGTGGGACCGCGACCGGAGCGCGGGAGTCGAGACCCGACGGCGCCTCGTGATCCTCTACTCCAAGCTCACCGGCAGCCTGGATCAGTACCGCACCCGCAGTGGACGCATCGGCAAGCTGCGAATGCTCCAGCTCGTCGCCTCCGCCGGGGTGGAGACGATGCACCTTCGCGACGTGGAGCTGCTGAGAAGGCGAGAGGACGTGGAGCTGCTCGGCGTGGAGCTCGCCGACATGGGAGTGGATCTCTTCGAGGTCGATCGCGTCCCGCGCTTCCTGCGCATGGCCAAGGAGGGATTCCCCAGACAGCTCGAAGCCATCGAGGAGCGGCTGGCAGCGCGCGAGCGCACCTCGAGTGTGTTGCCCTCGCGGGCCCGCGCCGCGGGCGCGGGCGAGGGGCGCCTGGAGTCGTAGAGCGGCGTCCCCCTCCCGGCTGCTAGCCTGCGTGCGTGCAGGACGCCTGGCTGCCTCCAGGAGCGGGGTCGACTCTCGAGACGCTTCGGCGAGCGGGAATCGAGACGTGGATCGTCGGCGGCGCGGTGCGGGACTGGCTGGCGGGGCGGGCCGTCGGCGACGTCGACCTGCTCGTCGAGGCCCCCCTCGACTCCGTGCGCAGGGCGCTTCCCGGGGCCATCCGAATCGACGCGCGCCACCCCATCGTCTCGCTGCCGCGCGCTCGGGTCGAGATCAGCGCGCCTCGAGCAGGCGCAGCGAGCGCCGCCGACGACCTCGCCCTGCGCGACTTCACACTGAATGCCATCGCCTGGGAGCCGCGCTCGCGAACCTGGCTCGACCCGACCGGAGGCCGGCGAGACCTGAGCCGGCGACGGCTGCGGTCTCCCCGCCCTGAAGAGAGCTTCCTCCACGACCCGGTGCGGATCCTTCGGGGCATTCGGCTGGCTCGCGCGTTGGCGCTCGAGATCGACCCCGAGACCTGGCGCGCGATGACACGGGAGGCGCCGCGGCTGGCCGGGGCACCCGGAGAGCGCCTCCAGAGCGAGCTGTGGCGCATCCTGGCCCTGCCTCGGCCCTCGCCAGCGCTCGAGGCGCTGCGCTCGCTCGGGGCGCTCGCCGCCCTTCTTCCCGAAGTCGTTCGTGGAGTGGGCGTCGATCAGAAGCCCCATCACCTCGAGGACGTCTACGAGCATGCCCTTTCCGTGTGCGATGCCACGCCCGCCGATCCCCTCCTACGGCTGGCAGCGCTCCTGCACGACGTGGGAAAGCCCGACACGCAGGTCGGCTCGGGATCCGGGGAGGGCTACTCCTTCCACCGCCACGAGGCCGTCGCGGGTCCCCTGATCGAGCAGATCGGAGCGAGGCTGCGGCTGTCGGCCGAGGAGACGACGCGGGTCGCACGCCTGGTGCGCCACCACCTGATCCGACCGGGGGACCTTGCGAGCCCCGCCGCAGTTCGGCGGATGCTGCACCGCGTCGGAGCCGATATCCTCCCCGATCTGCTGGCGCTACGGCGTGCGGACCTGGCGTCGCGCCGACCGCGCTGGGGACACCTGGAGGTCTGGGACGTGACCTCGCGGAGGATCCGGCGCATTGCCGCGGAGGCATGCGCGAGCAAGCTGGCGATCGGGGGAGACGACGTGATGGAGTGCCTCGGGATCTCGAAGGGAAGGCAGGTCGGGGTCTGGCTCGAGCGCGCGCGCCAGCGGGTCGAGCGAGACCCACGCCAGAACCAGCGCTCGAAGCTGCGTCGCTGGCTGCGCCGCCAGCGGGATCGGAGGAACTGAGGGGTGTATCCGGTCCTCTTCGAGATCCACGGCTTCCAGCTATCGAGCTTCGGCGTGATGATGGCGATCGCATTTCTGGTGGGCGGCTGGCTGCTCGCGCGCTGCTTCGAGAGCGCTGGCCATGCCGCCGATGATGCCTGGCGGCTGGTCACGTGGGCGATGCTGGGCGGCGTGCTCGGAGCGAAGCTCTGGTACGTCGGCGAGGCGCTGGCCCGCGATCCCGCCAGCCGCCAGACGCTCTTCCAGCTGGGCGGACCGCTGCTCTCGCGCGGCGGAATCACCTGGTACGGAGGCCTCGTGGGAGGTGCCCTCGGGGTCTCGATCAAGACCCTCCGCATGCGCCTGTCGCTCTCCACGGTGACGGAAGCGAGCGCCCCGGCGCTCGCGATCGGACAGGCGATCGGCCGAATCGGCTGCTTTCTCGTCGGAGACGACTACGGCCGGGTCACCCAGTCGTGGGTCGGCGTCGCCTTTCCACGCGGTCTTCCGCCGGCGCCCGAGCCGGTGCACCCGACCCAGCTCTACGAGGTGGCGTGGCTCGGGCTGGCCGCGGCGTGGCTGTGGTCTCGGCGCGGGCGCTCCCCGTCGCTCTTCGGCGAGTACCTCATGATTGCGGGCGCCGGAAGGTTCTGGATCGAGATCTTCCGGACCAACCCCCCATGGCTGGGGCCGCTCTCCAACGCACAGGTCACGGCGGCGCTCTGCTTCGGGCTGGGATCCATCCTGTGGCTGCGCGGCCTGCGCCCACGGGCCGCTATACGCAGCGACTGAGCTTCTCTCCGAAGTCCGCGGCTCGCTCGCGCAGGCTCGCGCTCTCCAAGCCCTCGCCCAGGGCGATCGCGGCCAGCACGCTCGCCGCTCGGTCGCGCCAGGGAATGCACCCAGCCGCCCCATCTTCGAGCCAGGGCGCAAGCTCGACCAGGGCGCCGACACTGTCGCCTCCGTAGTACCGGGCCAGCCCCCTGGCCAGGGGAGCGGCCCGGGTCCACGAGGCTTCCAGCTTTCGCACGTCGTCGCGCTCGAGCAGGGCCGCAGCTTGCGCGTGGTGACCGTGCCGCAGCAGGCTGTCGACTGCGGCCAGGTAGCCCTGCTCCGCGCACCCGTAGAGCTCCGAGAGCAGCTCCGGGAGCGGGACTCCAAAGGCCTGCTCGGCGCGCGAGCGGTGGTCGACGAGGCAGCGCGCGACCAGACCGCTGCAGCGCAGGTGGTGGAGCAGGGTCCGGAGCTGCTCGGTCGACTCCCGCAGGAGCTCCCGTGTCTGGTCGAACGACTCCAGCATCCGGCGGTGCCCCGCCTCGAACACGCGCCGGAACGCCAGGGCGAGCGCTCCCGAGTCTCTTCCCTCCTCCACCATGCGGTCGAGCCGGGGACCGTAGGACGTCGTCAGGTAGTAGCCCTCGCGAAAGCGCATGGCCTCGTGGAAGAGCGCGCCCACGGCCAGATCGAAGAGCTCTGCGGCCTCGAGATCCTCGCCCGACGGATCGCCGTTGGCCCGAAAGAGCGCATGGCACTCCTCCTTCAGCCGGTGGAGGATGCTCTCGTCACTGTCCCCGACGAAGCGCTCGACTCGCGCGAACTCCAGGTCACCCGCCAGCAGGCGCTTGCCGATCTCCTCCGAGAGGGCCCAGACCTCGAAGAAGTCCCGGACGATCTGCGCGACGTGCCGCTCCAGCAGGTCCATCCCACTCCCCCGACGGTCGAGTTCGCCCTAGAATGCCGCCACCTCGGGACCGCGAGACGCGGTCTTGACCCGGACATGCACGAGGCAAGATATCAGATTGGCCGAGGGCAGCCCCAGACCCCGCTCGCCGCGATTCCTCCACCGGGGGGCGGGAGGGCGTCGGGTGGTTGCGGGGATCATCTTCGCAGTCATCCTGATCGACTTCCTCGGATTCAGCCTGCTGATTCCGGTGCTGCCGCTCTACGCGCGCCAGATGGGCGCGACACCCAGCCAGGTGGGGTTGATGCTCTCCCTCTACTCGATCGCCCTGGTGCTCTTCCTGCCTCTGTGGGGATGGGTCTCGGACCGCGTGGGGCGACGTCCCGTCATCCTGGTCTGCCTCGCCGGAACTGCGGGCTCGTTCGCACTCATGGCCGTCGCGGAGACGACGTCCACCATCTACGTGGCCCGCGCCCTCGGGGGGCTCTTCGGCGCCAGCCTGGGGACGGCCCAGGCCTACATCGCAGACATCACCGAGGCCGACGACCGGGCGCGCGGGATGGGCTTGATCGGTGCCGCGTTCGGGATCGGTGGAGTCCTCGGAAACGCCATGGGGGGACTGCTCTACCCGATCCATCCCGAAGCTCCGTTCTGGGTCGCCAGCGGCCTGACCCTGTCGGCGTTCGCGGTCGGCGTGGTGTTGCTCCCCGAGTCGCGCGCGGCCGGAACGGCTCCGATCCGCCGCGGGTCGCTGCTGCGCGCGTGCGTGCCCACCCCACTGATGGCCCTGCTCGGCGCGCACACCTCGCGGAACCGACTCTACTTCTATCTCTTCTTCCACATCTTCGCGGCGTTCACCGCCCTCGAGGCGATGTTCCCCCTCTACGCGCAGGCGATCGGCTGGAGCGTCTGGGAGACCGGTCTCTTTCTCGCCTACATCGGGCTGGGCGTGGCCGTGACGCAGGGGCTGCTGATCGGACCCCTGATCGCTCGCTTCGGGGAAGGGAGGATGGTCACGGTGGGTCTGCTGCTGACCGGTCTGGGGATGCTCGGCTTCTCGGTGACGGGGAGGCTTCCGCTTCAGCTGTTCACGGGCGCCCTGGTGGCGAGTGGGGTGGGGATCGCGTTTCCGACCTTCACGAGCCTGTTCTCCAAGGTGCTGGCCCCCGACGAGGCGGGCGAGTTCCTGGGCTACAGCCAGTCGATGGCCCAGACCGGCCGCGCACTCGGGCCCTACTGGGGAGGTTGGGCATTCCTGGCGATCGGCGCGACCGCGCCCTTCTGGATCGGGGGCCTGGGCGTCCTGGCGAGCGTCGTGATCTTCGTTGCCTTCACCCGCCTCTTGATGCCGGACAACCCCGCGCCCTCCCGCTACGTTTGTACTCCTGCCGGGGGTGATTCGGAAGTGACTCGGAGGACCCAATGAGCGAGGTCGAGCGCGAGCAACTGGACGTCGACATCCTGTTCGTGGGCGCGGGCCCGGCGACCCTGGCTGCGGCCATCCGGCTCGTGGATCTGTGCAGAGAGCGCGGCATCGAGCCTCCCGCGATGCTGGTGATCGAGAAGGCCTCCGAGATCGGGGAGCATCAGCTCTCGGGCGCAGCGATGGATCCGCGCGGCATCCAGGAGCTTTGCCCGGACTACGCAGAGAAGGGCTTCCCCATCCACTACGAGGTGACCTGGGACGCCATGTACTGGATGACCTCGCGCCGCATGCTGCGCTCGCCCATCACGCCTCCCAACTTCGCGAACCACGGAAACCTGGTGGTCTCCCTGAACGAGGTCGTGAAGTGGCTCGCCGCACAGGCCGAGGAGCGCGAGATCGAGGTCTATCCCGGATTCCCCGCGTCACGGCTCCTCTTCGAGGGGGACCGTGTCGTCGGTGTCCAGATCCAGGACCGCGGCGTCGACAAGGAGGGCAAGCCCAAGAGCGTCTTCGAGCCGGGTCCCGAGATCCGCGCCCAGTGCGTGGTGCTCGGTGAGGGTCCGCGCGGATCGTGCACCAAGCAGCTGCTCGAGCGTTTCCCCGAGCTCTCCGGTCCCAACCCGCAGGTCTACGCGACGGGCATCAAGGAGCTGTGGCGGGTGCTTCCCGAGAAGCACCGGCCGGGTCGCGTGATCCACACGATGGGCTGGCCCGAGGATCCCGAGGTCTTCGGCGGCTCATGGCTCTACGACATGAAGGACCACCTGGTGTCGATCGGCTTCGTGACCGGTCTCGACTCCACGAACCCCTACAACGACCCGCACGACAACATGCAGCGCTTCAAGCAGCACCCCTTCATGCGCAACCTGCTCGAGGGGGCCGAGATGGTGCGCTACGGCGCCAAGACGATTCCCGAGGGGGGACTCTTCAGCCAGCCCCGTCTCCATCACGAGGGAGTGCTTCTCGTCGGCGACTCCGCGGGCTTCTGCGATGGGTTCAAGCTCAAGGGAATCCACATGGCCCTGAAGAGCGGCATGCTGGCCGCGGAGACCCTGATCGAGGCGCTCGAGAGCAAGGACTTCTCCGCGGCCGGATTGTCGTCGATCGAGACGCGCTACCGCCAGAGCTGGGCCTACACCCAGCATCGCAAGGCGCGGAACTTTCACGCGGCCTGGAAGTGGGTCCACAAGATGCCATCCTGGCTCGGCTACCTGCGGCAGCTGCCCTTCTTCGTGAACACCGGCCTGCTCTTCGTGACCGGAGGCCGCGGGCTCCTGCGGCGCATCTCGGCCACCCCCGACCACAGCCACTACAAGAAGCTCTCGGAGCTCACTCCCCGGGAACGCGCTCGCAAGCAGAAGGTCGCCTACGACAACAAGCTGACCTTCGACAAGGTCACGGCGGTGAGCTTTGCGGGCTCGCGGCACGAGGTCGACCAGCCCCATCACCTGCACGTGCAGGATACGAACGTCTGCGCCACGAGCTGCATCGAGGACTACGGAAACCCCTGCGAGAGCTTCTGCCCCGCAGACGTCTACGAGATGATCGACGATCCCCAGGCTCCGAAGGGCCGGTCCCTGGTGATCCACCACGAGAACTGCGTCCACTGCAAGACCTGCGACATCGCGGATCCCTACGCGATCATCACCTGGACCACCCCAGAGGGTGGCGATGGGCCCGACTACACCCTGATGTAGTCGACGCCAGCGGGCTCAGCCGCAGCCCCCCGAGGTGCCACACGTCGGACACAGGTAGCACGCACCCACGCGCGTCATGATCGTTCCACAGTCCAGGCAGGGCGGCGCGTCCTCCTGGCCGACGTAGGCGCGTTCCAGGTGGCTTCCGCCACGAATCGGGACGACCCGGTCGGGCGTTCCAGGCGGCGTGGCCGAGGCGGTCCCGGGAGAGGCGTCGGCCTCTCGATCGGCGGCCGACTTCTTGTCGTCCCCGTCGACCGCTTCGGGCTCGTCGCTCAGGAAGCGGAGCCCCAGCCAGCGGAACACGTAGTCCATGAGCGACTTCGCCATGGGAATGTCCGGATTCTGCGTGAAGCCCGCCGGCTCGAATCGCTTGTGCGACATCTTGTCGACGAGCGTCTTCAGCGGAACCCCGTGCTGCAGGGCCATCGAGGTCACGAGGGCCACGCTGTCCATCAGGCCCGAGATCGTCGAGCCCTCCTTGGCCATCTTCAGGAAGAGCTCTCCGGGCTGCCCATCCTCGTAGAGCCCGACGGTCAGGTAGCCGTCGTGCCCCGAGATCGAGAACTTGTGCGTCAGCGCCTGGCGCACGTCGGGCAGGCGGTGGCGACGGGGGGCGATCGCGTCTGCCGTCCTCTCGTCCGCCGAAGCGTCTCCCGTCGACAAGGGCTGGGTCCGCTTGGAACCATCGCGGTAGATGGCCAGGCACTTCAGGCCGAGCCGCCAGCCCTGAAGGTAGACATCCTCGACGTCCTCGACCCGCGCGTCTCGCGGCAGGTTGACCGTCTTGGAGATCCCCCCGGACAGGAAGGGCTGAACGGCCGCCATCATCCGGATGTGGCCCATGTAGTGGATCGAACGGGAGCCGTGCGAGGGACGGAAGGCGCAGTCGAAGACCGGAAGATGCTCGTCCCTCAGCTCGGGCGCTCCCTCGATCGTATCGTGCTCATCGATGGACTCGATGATGCTCGAGATCTGCGCCTCCGAGTACCCGAGCCGGTGCAGGGCCTCGCCCACACTGCGGTTGACGATCTTGAGCATCCCGCCACCGACGAGCTGCTTGTACTTCACCAAGGCGATGTCCGGCTCGATCCCCGTCGTGTCGCAGTCCATCATGAAGGCGATGGTTCCCGTCGGAGCGATCACGGTCACCTGGGCGTTGCGGTACCCGACCCGGCGTCCAATCGCCAGTGCCTCGTGCCAGACGAGCTGCGCCGCGGCATGCAGGTCGTCCGGAACCCCCGTCGTCGGGATCCGCTCGGCGTACTCGCGATGGAGCCCGATCACCTCGAGGAAGGGAACACGGTTCTTCTCGAACTCCGGAAAGGGGCCCATGCGGGCCGCGATCTCGGCCGACCGCCGATAGGCCTGACCGCTCATCAGCGAGGTGATCGCGGCGGCCATGTTGCGGCCGGCCTCCGAGTCATAGGCGAGCCCCTGCTTCATGAGCAGCGCTCCCAGGTTGGCGTAGCCGAGCCCCAGGGGCCGCAGGAGGGCACTGTTGCGAGCGATCTTCTCGGTCGGATAGTCCGCGGGATCGACGATGATCTCCATCGCCAGGATCAGCAGGTCGACGGCATGGCGGAAGTCGTCGACCTGGAAGCGGCCCTCCTCGTCGCAGAAGCGGGTGAGGTTGAGCGAGGCCAGGTTGCACGCCGTATCGTCGAGAAAGACGAACTCGCTGCAGGGGTTCGTGGCCCGGATGGGCCCGGTGTTCTTGACCGGGTTCCAGCGGTTGATCGTGGTGTCGTACTGCAGGCCCGGGTCTCCGCAGACGTGGGCGGCCTCGGAGATCTCGCGCAGGACGGCGCGCGCCTGGAGGGTCTCGGCGACCTCGCCCGTGGTCACAGTCCGCGTCTGCCACGGACCGTCGGTCTCGACCGCGCGCATGAAGCCATCGGTCACGCGGACCGAGTGGTTCGCGTTCTGGTACTGGATCGAGTCGTACGCGCCGCCGGGCACGTTGAAGCGCCCGTCGAAGCCCGAGTCGATCAGGGCCCAGGCCTTGCGCTCCTCGTTCGCCTTGCAGCGCACGAACTCCAGGATGTCGGGGTGGTCCACGTTGAGGATCACCATCTTGGCCGCGCGGCGGGTCTTGCCCCCCGAGCGAATGACGCCCGCAAAGGAGTCGAAGCCCTTCATGAACGACACGGGACCGCTGGCCATGCCGCCTCCCGCGAGCTTCTCGCGGGAGCTTCGAATCGAAGAGAGATTGCTGCCCGCGCCCGAGCCTCCCTTGAAGAGCAGCGCCTCGGTCTTGGCGAGCTCCATGATGGAGACCATGGTGTCCTCGACCGAGTTGATGAAGCAGGCGCTCGCCTGCTGCGGCACCAGCTTGCCATCCGGCTCGACCACGCCCAGGTTGAACCACACAGGGGAGTTGAAGCAGGCCTTCTGGTGCAGCAGCAGGTGGGTCAGCTCATCGGAGAAGATCTGTCGCTGCTCGTCGTCGGCAAAGTAGCCGCCCGACCCACCCCACTCGCAGAGCTTCCCCACGACGCGCTCGATCAGCTGGCGGACGCTGCGCTCTCGCGACGGCGTCCCGAGGTGCCCGCGGAAGTACTTGGAGGCGACGATGTGGGTCGCCAGGGGCGACCAGTCGCTGGGGACCTCGACGTCCTCCTGCTCGAAGACCAGCGTGCCGCCCTCTCCCTGGATGCGCGCCGTCCGCTTCTCCCACTCCACGCTCTGCCAGACGTCTTCGCCCGGGTCTTCGCCCGGCCGCGTGAACCGCCGCTCCAAGCCGACCGAGTCGGCACCCTGGATCGCACCTCGCTCGTCGCTGCGCTCGTGTCCCATTCACCCCTCGTGATACCCCTCGTGAT
>JBHHYV010000044.1:0-25810 GCA_046757685.1 Myxococcota bacterium | reverse complement strand
GGCCGCGAAGCAGGCCGCGCGGCCCCGCCTATCCCCGACCCGGTCGAAGAGTCCCTCGGACACCAGCCGTCGCAGACACGACCGCACGGGCTCCGGTCTCACGCCACAGGCCTCCGCCACCGGCAGGATCTCGGCCACCCGCAGGGCTCCGTCGCGGTGCATCATGCCCAGGACGAGTGTTCTGGTCGGGATTTCGACGGTCGAAATCATTCCGGCCGGTTATATTCTCGACCGGAGGAGAAGTCAAGCTGCGCCTGCCGGGCCCGGTGGGGCGGGCGAAGGGGAGCGACTGTGCTACGCCTGTGGCCTTCCGCGAGCTACCCGCGGGAGGTGCACGCGAGGGGGGTACCGCATGACGAGGGATGGACGCCGCCCGCTCCGGCGGCTGATCGCAGTGGCGATGATCGCAGGGTTCCTGCCCGTCGCCACGACCGCCTGCTTCGGCGAGTTCCGGCTGACCAAGAAGGTCTACGAGTTCAACCGCACCATCAGCCCCGACAAGTGGGTGCGCTGGTTCGCCTTCCTGATCATGAACTTCGTTCCGGTCTATGGCCTGGCCGCCGGGATCGACGCGGTCGTGGCGAACTCGATCGAGTTCTGGACCGGCCAGAACCCGATCACGGCCGATCTCGGGACGACCCGGGTCGTGACGGGGCCCAAGGGCGAGACCGTGACCCTGCGGGCCGTCGACCGGACCCACCTCGAGGTGACGATCCGGGACTCGCGGGGGCTGCGCGAGTTCACCGTGGTGAAGGAGGCGGGGGCGCTCTCCGCGTGGGACCGGGAAGGCCGGCTGCTGGCGCGCGTCCAGGACGTGGCGGGCCACCCGGCCCTGGTCGCGGGGTCGATCCTGGACTAGGCGGCCGCCAAGGGCAGCTCGCGAGGGGCGCGCATCGCTTCGCGCGAGGATTCCCTTCGACTCAGATCCGCTCGAGAATGGTGGCGATCCCCATTCCGCCGCCGATGCACATCGTGACCAGCGCGGTCGACCGATCGCGGCGCTCCAGCTCGTCGACCGCCGTTCCGATCAGCATCGCTCCGGTCGCGCCCAGCGCGTGCCCGAGCGCGATGGCGCCGCCGTTCACGTTGACCTCGTCGGGATCGAGCCCGAGCCGCCGGATCGTCTGCAGCGGGACCGCCGCGAAGGCCTCGTTGATCTCGATCAGGTCGAGGTCGGCGACCGTCATGCCCGCCTTCTTGAGACACCGCTCGGAGGCGGGAGTCGGGGCCGTGAGCATGATCACCGGCTCGTCGCCCGCCGTCGCCGCGGCCACGATCCGGGCGCGTGGCGCGAGGCCATGGGAGCGCGCGAACTCGGGCGAGGCGATCAGCACCGCGCCCGCCCCGTCGACGATTCCCGATGAGTTTCCCGCGGTATGCACGTGGTGGATCGCTTCGACGTCCGGGTAGCGGCTCCTGGCCTTGCCGACGAAGGAGAGCTCGTCCCCCTTCTGCACGTACTGGCCGATCCCGACGAACGAGGGCTCGAGCTTGCCCAGTCCCTCGAGGGTGGTCCCGGCGCGCGGGTGCTCGTCGCGCTCGAGCACGACCTTCCCCTCCAGGTCCGTGACGGGAATCAGGCTCCCGTCGAAGCGACCCTCGCGCTGTGCCACGGCGGTCTTCTGCTGGCTCTCGAGGGCGAAGCGGTCGACGTCCTCGCGCGAGAGCCCCTCGCGCGTGGCGATCAGGTCGGCCGAGATGCCCTGGGGCACCAGGGGATGGAGCGCGCGCAGGTGGGGGTTGTGGCCGTCGAGGCCGGCCTTGTCGATCCCCATGGGGTTGCGGGACATCGACTCGACCCCCCCTCCGATGACGAGATCCTGCATCCCCGAGCGTACTCCCATGGCGGCAAAGGTGACCGCCTGCTGGCCGGAGCCGCAGAAGCGATTCAGCGACACCCCCGTGGCCTCGGTCGGCCAGCCGGCGGCGAGCACGCTCATGCGCCCGATGCACCCGCCCTGCTCGGCGGCCTGCGACACGCACCCGACCACGACGTCCTCGACGTCGCGAGGATCGATCCCGTTGCGGTCGCGCAGGGCGTTCAGCGTCTGTGCCATCAGCTCCTGGGGGTGGATTCCGCTGAGGGCGCCGACGCCCGGCTTTCCACGTCCCCTCGGGGTACGTACGCAGTCGATGATCCAGGCCTCCGACATGTCGATCTCCCTCGGTTCCGGGACCCGCGGGTCCCTCGCGGGTCCAAACGGGCGCACACACTATCACAGACCGGGGCTCCGCCGCCCACAGCGGCGCCGCGTACCCGTACACTACCGCCCGATCGCGAACCCTGGAGCGCCGCGATCCCGAGAGGAGTGAACGGTATGCAGATCATATCCCCCGAGGAGGTCGGCCTGGCGAGCGAGCGACTGGCGCGGATCGACCGCCACCTGGAGAGCCGCTACCTGGACCGCAAGAAGATCCCCGGGGCACTCACCCTCGTCGCTCGCCGCGGCCGGGTCGCGCACCTGTCGACGCTCGGCATGATGGACCTCGAGCGCGGCCGGCCCATGACCCGTGACACGATCTTCCGCATCTACTCGATGTCGAAGCCCATCACCTCGGTGGCACTGATGACGCTCTACGAGGAGGCGCGCTTCCAGCTCGACGACCCGGTCCACAAGTTCATTCCCGAGTGGCGCGAGCTTCGCGTGTACGAGACCGGGAACGTTCCCGACTTCGTCACCCGACCCGTCGAGCGCCCGATGACGATCCGGGATCTGCTCACCCATACCTCGGGGCTGACCTACGGATTCATGCAGCGCACGAACGTGGATCGCGCCTACCGCCGGCTCGGGATCGGCGACCGAACCGGGACCCTGGGTGGAATGATCGAGAAGCTCGCGGAGCTTCCGCTCGAGTTCTCGCCCGGCACGGCCTGGAACTACTCCCACTCGACCGACGTGATCGGCTACCTGGTCGAGGAGATCTCGGGGAAGCGCCTCGACCACTTCCTGAAAGAGCGGATCTTCGACCCGCTCGGGATGACCGACACGGGCTTCTGGGTGCCGCCCGAGAAGATCGACCGCTTTGCCAGCAACTACTCGCGAAGCCCCGACAAGACCCTCCGGGTCGAAGACGACGCACAGGCGAGCGCCTACTCGCAGATCCCCACGTTCTTCTCGGGAGGTGGCGGGCTCGTCTCGACCGCGGGGGACTACCTGCGCTTCTGCCGCATGCTGCTCGAGGACGGTCGACTCGACGGAGCGCGGATCCTCGGCCGCAAGACGATCGAGCTGATGACGCTGAATCACCTGCCCGGTGGACGCGACATCGCCGCGCTGAACGTCGGGGGCGGGTTCAGCCAGGTCACCTACGAGGGGGTCGGCTTCGGCCTCGGGTTCTCCATCTCCACCGACCTGGCGCGCGCCCAGAGCATCGGCTCTCCGGGCGAGTACGCCTGGGGAGGGGCCGCGAGCACGGCATTCTGGATCGACCCATCCGAAGAGCTGATCGTGATCTTCATGACCCAGTTCATGCCCTCGGCGACCTTCAACTTCCGGGGGCAGCTGAAGTCGATCATCTATCCGGCGCTGGTCGACTAGATCCCCCCCATGATCCTGGACCGCTTCAGGGTGGAGGGGAGCGTCGCCGTCGTGACCGGCGGGGGCCGGGGCATCGGCGAGGGCTGCGCGCTCGCGCTCGCTGAGGCGGGGGCCGACGTGGTCGTGGCCGCGCGCACGCCGGGCCAGATCGAGCCCGTCGCCGAGCGGATCCGGGACCTGGGACGTCGATCCCTCGCCGTCCCGTGCGACGTCCTTCGGCGCGACGACCTGGAGCGGCTCGTCGAGACGACCGTGCGGGAGCTGGGACGCATCGACGTGCTCATCAACAACGCGGGCGGCAGTCCCCCGAAGGCCGCGCTGCGAACGAGCGAGGCGATGTTCGAGCAGGCGCTGCGCTTCAACGTGACCCAGGCGTTCCTGCTGACCCGCCTCGCGGTGCCGCGCATGCTCGAGACGGGGGGCGGGGTGGTCCTGAACATCTCGTCGGCCGCCGGTCGCCTGGTCCAAGCGGGCTTCGTCGCCTATGGCACGGCCAAGGCCGCCCTCTCCTTCATGACACGCAATCTCGCCGCCGAGTTCGCTCCCCGGGTCCGGGTCAATGCCATCGCGGTGGGCTCGGTCGAGACGTCGGCGCTCACGCCCTTTCTGACCGATGACCTCCGCGGAGCGATGGAAGCGCTCACGCCGATGGGTCGGCTCGGGCAGGTGGAAGACATCGCAGCCTGCGCCCTCTACCTGGTATCTCCCGCCGCCTCGTGGGTCACCGGCAAGGTCTTCGAGGTCGACGGCGGAACCGAGACCACGAACTGGCCGCTCGATCCCCCGTCACTCTAGGACGCCTCCCGACGCCCCGGTACAGGCGCGACGGTCGGCCTCGCGGCGCGCAGCCCACGGTCCTACCCTCGCGGGCCGTGGCGGACTTCGATCCGATCGCCGCGCTCGCTCGCGCCAAGCACACCTTCGGGGAGCACGGAGGCGTGAATCGGTCGATCGAAGCCAGCACCACCTTCACGGTTCTCTCGGCCGACACGATGCCCGAGCTCTTCGCGGGGCGGCGACCCGTCTCAGCGGACGGCTGCTACCTCTACGCACGCCACTTCAATCCCACGGTGCATACGCTCGGAGAGGAGCTGGCGGCGATCGAGAGCACCGATGCGGCATACTGCACGGCGAGCGGCATGTCCGCAATCGCCGCGACCCTGCTGCAGCTCTGCACCTCGGGCGATCACATCGTCGCGAGCCGCGCGGTCTACGGGGGCACCCACGCACTGCTCCACGACTTCCTGCCGCGCAGGACCGGGATCTCCGCGACCTCCGTCGACATCTGCGACCTCGACGCCGTGGACGAAGCCTTCGAGGCACGCACGCGGGTGCTCTTCGTCGAGAGCCTCGCGAACCCCACACTCGTGGTCGCGGATCTGCCCGCGCTCGCGGAGCTCGCGCACGCCCGAGGTGCGATGCTGGTCGTCGACAACACCTTCAGCCCGCTCGTCATCACCCCCTCGCGCCACGGCGCCGACGTCGTCCTGCACAGCCTGACCAAGTTCATCAACGGCGCCTCCGACGTGATCGCCGGGGCGATCTGCGGATCGCGCGAGCTCGTGACCCGCCTGATGGATCTGCGCGAGGGCGCGCTGATGCTGCTCGGCCCGACCCTGGATCCGCGCACCGCCTTCGAGATCTCGATGCGCCTGCCGCACCTGGGCCTGCGCATCGTCGAGCACGGACGCCGAGCGCTGGAGCTGGCGCGACGGATGGATGCGCGAGGTCTGCCCGTCACCTATCCGGGCCTCGAGGAGCACCCGCAGCATGCCCTGATGACCCGGCTCGCCAACCCGGACTTCGGCTACGGGGGCGTGCTCGCCCTGGACCTGGGCACGCGAGAGCGTGCGCATGCGTTCATGGAGTGCCTGCAGAACCGCCACCGCTTCGGCTTCCTGGCGGTGAGCCTCGGCTATTCGGACACCCTCATGTCGTGCTCCGGGAGCAGCACCTCGAGCGAGCTCGAGCCCGAGGCGCTCTCCGCCGCGGGCATCTCTCCGGGCTGGGTCCGGATGTCGATCGGCTATACGGGAAGGCTCGAGACCCGCTGGGACCAGCTCGAGTCGGCGCTGCGCAGCGTGGGGATGCTGCCCGGGAGGGGGTGACGGCTCACTCCGCCGCCGCCTGGGCCTTCGCCCAGCGGTAGTCAGCCTTGCCGCTCGGGCTGCGCACGATCTCGTCCCGGAAGAGGAATGCCTTGGGAAACTTGTAGCGAGCCAGGTGCTTGGCGCACTCCTCGAGGAGATCCGCCTCGCTCGCACTCGCGCCTTCCCGCAGCCGGACGATCGCGACGACCTCCTGTCCCCAGCGCTCGCTCGGTCGCCCGCACACGACGGCGTCATAGACCGCGGGGTGAAGCTTGAGCGCGTGCTCGACCTCCTCGGCAAAGATCTTCTCGCCGCCGGAGTTGATGGTCACCGAGTCCCGACCCAGCACGTCGATGCTCCCGTCCGGCCGGTAGCGCGCGCGGTCGCCGGGCACCGACCAGCGGACGCCCTCGATCACGGGAAAGGTGCGGGCCGTCTTCTCGGCGTCCCCCAGGTAGCCGAGCGGCACGCGCCCGCGCTGCGCGAACCAGCCGACCTCCTCGTCGCCGGGCCCGAGGACGCGCGTCAGGTCCTCGGATACGACGCCCGCGCTGGCGTTGGGCGTGAAGTTCCCGGTCTGCACCCCAGTGGCGCGGCTGCTCGGGCTCGCGGCCTGGCTGCCGGTCTCCGAGGAGCCGATCGAGTCCAGGATCGTCAGGTCGGGCAGGAGCTCGAGAAACTCCTCCTTGTGAGCGGTCGAGAGCGGCGCTCCGCCCGAGACCACCATGAAGAGGCTCGACAGGTCGTGACCGCCCTTGCGCACCGCATCCAGGATCGGCCGCGCGAAGGCATCCCCCACGATCAGCATCACCGTCACCTTTTCGCGCTCGATCGTCTCGACGATGTCGTCCCCACTGAGGCGCTTGGGATTACCCTGGAGAACGATCGTGTGCCCTCCGGCCAGCATGCTGAATACGGCCCACTGGGAGGCTCCGTGCATCAGGGGTGGGGTCGGCAGGCTCCGCTGGCGCCCGCCACTGCGAGCGTTCTCGACGATCTCCTCGAGGGACGCGTACTCCGAGCCGTCCATCTTGCGCCCGCCCATGGCGCCCACCAGGATGTCCGCCGACCGCCACAGGACCCCCTTGGGCATCCCGGTCGTCCCGCCCGTGTACAGGATGTAGAGATCGTCGGGCGACTCCCTCACGTCCGGCCGGTCCTCCGAGGCCGACGCCAGCGCCTCCTCGTACTCGACGGCGCCGCCGAGCAGCGGGTGGCCGGACTCGTCGGGGATCTGGATCAGCACCTCGAGGTCGGGGAGCTGCCTCCGGACCCGCTCGAGAGTGGGCGCGAACTCGGCATGGTAGAGGATCGCGCGGGCCCGCGCGTCGCGCAGCAGGTAGACCAGCTCCTCGTCGACGTATCGGTAGTTGACGTTCAGGGGAGCCACCCGCGCCTTGAACGCCCCGAGCATGCCCTCGACGTACTCGTTGCCGTTGTAGGCGTAGATCGCCAGATGGTCCTGGCCCGACTCGTGGCCCGCCAGCTCCGAGCGCTCCCGCGAGACGCGCAGGCCGCGCGAGAGCAGGTAGTTCGCCAGGCGGCGGCTCCGCCGGGAGAGCTCACCATAGGACAGGCGGCGATCCCGGAAGACCAGGGCCTCGCGCTCCGGGATCGCCGCTGCGATCGCCTCGTGTACCTCGGCCAGGCTGAAGTCCATGATCTGGCTACCTCCGTCTGCCGCCCGGGCTGCGGCGCCCGCATCCTGCCACGACCCGGGGCCGGGTCGCTACATTCGCCCGCCATGAGCGAGCTGCTGCCAGGACGGGCCACCCGCGAGGGGACCGGAGCCTTCCGCGACCGCTTCGCGGCGCTGCCGGGCCACTTCAGGGACCCGGACGGGCTGTGGCTCTCGTCCCTGGGCCTGGGGACGCGCGCGGGGGCGCCGGGGGGGGCGGACGACCTGCTCTACCGCCAGGCGCTGGCGCTGTGCCTGGAGCGCGGCGTCAACGTGATCGATACGGCGCTCTCGTTCCGCGCCCAGCAGAGCGAGCGCTGCGTGGGGGCGGCGCTCCGACGCGCCATCGCCGAGGGGCGGATCCGCCGCGAGGAGATCTTCGTCATCACCAAGGGCGGCGTGCTGACGGTCGATCCCTTCGCGATCCGCTCCGCGACCGACGCCCGGCGCTACCTCCTGGAGACCTACGTGCACAGCGGCCTCGTGGACCCCGAGCGGGTGGTCGCCGGAGACCATACGCTCGAGCCGGCGTTCCTCCGCGACCAGATCGAGCGGAGCCGCCGCAACCTGGGACTGGAGACGATCGACCTCTACTGCATCCAGGAGCCCGAGCTGCAGCTGCATGCCTTCGGACCGACCGGGTTTCGCGAGATCCTGACCCGCGCGATCGAGACCCTCGAGTCGGCCGTGGCCGACGGGGCGATCGCCGCCTGGGGCCTCTCGACCTGGTCCGGCCTGCTGATCCCCTACACCGAGCGCGGTCACCTGTCGGTGATGGAGCTCTTCGAGCTGGCCCTCGAGGTGGGAGGCCCCGACCACCACCTGCGCGGAATCCAGCTGCCCTACGGTCTGGGCCTGGGAGACGCCCTCGCGGAGCCCTCCCAGTTCGGCTCGCTCGACCCCGACCAGGCCCGAGCGGTCTCGGTGCTGGAGGAGCTTCGGGACACGGGCACGGCGGTGTTCGCGGTCGCGCCGCTCGTGCGCGGGCGAGCAGCGCGAGGGCTGCCCGACTGGGTTCGCCAGGCGCTCCAGGGCTGCAAGACCGACGCCCAGCGCTGCCTCCAGTTTGCGCGCTCGACTCCCGGGATCGACTGCGCCCTGGTCGGCATGCGCGAGGAGACGCATGTCGAGGAGAACCTCGCCGTCGCGATGCAGGAGCCGACCGAGCCCGAGGTGATCTCAGAGCTCTTCGATCGGGCGCGCGGCTGACGCGTCGGTGACCACCCGCGAGCCGAGCTCGCCGAAGGAGTCGATCGCAGCGTCGGCGCCCACGACCCGGCCGAACCCATAGCGCGCGTGAACGAAGCGAACCCCACACTCGCGCGCAGCCTCGAGGTCCCCGAGGGTGTCTCCCACGAAGAGCGGAGCGGTGAGGCCATTGCGTCGGACGACGTCCCCCAGGTTCCAGGCCTTGATCCGGCCCGTACGGCCCCAGCACTCGAAGTCCGAGAAGCAGGTCCCGAGCCCGGAGCTCTCGAGGAAGGCCTCGATGTAGCCGCTCTGGCAGTTGCTCACGATCATCAGCGGAAGATCCCGGCCGAGCCTGGGGATCCACTCGCGGACCCCCGGGAAGAGAATCCCCCCGCTCTGCGAGACCGCACGGTTGTCCTCGTCGCGCGTGGCCGCCGACACGAGGCGCTGCTCGGCCCCGTCGAGCCCGACCAGCACCGAGCGGACGGCCTCGTCGTGCGGAAGTCCGGCGACCCCGCGCAGGTCCGCGGCCGTGAGCTCTCGGAATGCGATCTCATGACGGCGCAGCACCCGGTTCCAGGCCCGGGCGCAGGCGGCATTCGTATCCCACAGCGTACCATCGAGATCGAAGACCAGGCCATCCGCGCGCATCGCGAGAGCATACCCTCGTCTCGCGGAGGGCCGAGCGGTAGAGTCTGGAGCCCCATGTGGATTGCGATCGCGGCGGTGTCGGGCACGCTGGCAGTGGCCGCGGGCGCATTCGGAGCGCACGGGCTGCGAGGAAGCGTGACGGCGGACCAGGCGGCGGCCTGGGCAACCGCCAGCCAGTACCACCTGCTGCACAGCATCGTCCTGCTGGCGCTTGGGCTCTTTGCCGGCGCGACGGGCCGCTCGATCCAGTGGCCCGCGACCCTCTTCGGGCTGGGCATCGTGCTCTTCTCGGGCTCGATCTACCTGGGGGTGCTCACACCCTTGCGAGGGCTGGGCCCGATCACCCCGCTGGGGGGCGTGTGCCTGATCGCCGGCTGGCTCTCCCTGCTCGCGCTCGCGCGGACCTGACCCGACCGGCGGTTTTGCAAGTCCCCCTCCACTCGGCCAAGATGGGCCGCGATGTCCCAGCCCACCCGAGCCTGGTCCGCCGCGGACGTGCCGGACCAGAGCGGACGGGTCGCCCTGGTCACGGGTGCCAACAGCGGGATCGGGCTGGAGGCGGCTCGCGTCCTGGCTGGAAGCGGGGCGAGGGTGATCCTGGGCTGTCGCAACCGCGGCAAGGCCGACCGCGCGCGCGACGACATCCGGAGCACCCATCCCAAGAGCAGTGTCGACCTGCTCGACCTCGATCTCGCGAGCCTCGACCACGTTCGCCGAGCCGCCGCGCAGGTTCGCGAGACGTACGACCGCCTCGACCTGCTGATCCTGAACGCCGGGATCATGGCGGTGCCCCGCGCGCCCACACTCGATGGGTTCGAGCGGCAGCTCGGCACCAACCACCTGGGACACTTCGCGCTCTGCGGCCGGCTGCTCGAGGCGCTGCTCGCGAGCCCCGGCTCCCGGGTGGTCACCATCAGCAGCGGCGGGCATCGGATGGGAACGATCGACTTCGAGGACCTGAACTGGGAGCGCAGCTACGGACGCTGGCGCGCCTACGGCCGCAGCAAGCTCGCGAACCTGCTCTTCACCTACGAGCTCCAGCGCCGCCTCGAGCGCATCGGGGCGCGAACGATCGCCCTGGCGGCCCACCCCGGAGCCTCCTCCACCAACCTGGGGCGACGAGACCCGGGGGATCCCGGCGCCTGGATCGACCGCCTGCTCCGACCGATCAGCGATCGACTCGCGCAGAGCGCTGCCCGCGGAGCCCTGCCGACGCTGCGCGCCGCCACCGACCCCGAGGCGTGCGGCGGGGAGTACTTTGGACCCTCGGGACTGGGAGAGCTCCGCGGGCCTCCGGTGCGGGTCCCATCGAGCGCCGCCTCCCGCGACATCGCCACGGCCCGCCGCCTCTGGGAGATCTCCGAAGAGCTCACCGGCGTCCGCTACACGGCCCTCGAGAGACCGGACGGTCGCGATGCCCGCGCCTGAGCCGGCGCGAAGCGCGCGCCGCCCGCGCGCGGCCGCGACCAACCCCTGGATCACGCCGGCGCTCTTTCGCTTTCTTCGCGAGCTCGCGGAGAACAACAACCGCGAGTGGTTCCAGGCGAACAAGGCTCGCTACCGATCCGTGGTGCGCGACCCCCTGCTGGAGTGGATCGAGTTCATCGCCGAGGATCTCGAGAAGATCTCGCCGTGGCTGCGCGCCGACCCGAGCCCCAACGGCGGGTCGCTCTTCCGGATCTACCGCGATACACGGTTCTCGCGGGACAAGAGTCCGTACAAGACGCACGCCGGGATCCACTTCCGGCACGCGGCGGGTCGCGACGTTCACGGCCCCGGCGTGTACCTGCATCTCGCGCCCCGCAACGTGTTCGTCGCTGCGGGAGTCTGGAACCCGGGCTCCGACGCGCTGCGCCGGATTCGCCAGGCGATCGTCGTGCATCCCGACCGCTTTGTGCGCGCCACCTCCGCACGCCGCGCTCCGCTCGGCGAGAGCGAGCGGCTTCGCCGGGCTCCCCGGGGCTTCGACCCCGACCATCCGCTGATCGAGGATCTCAAGCGCAAGAGCTTCCTCTCGAGCGTCGCGTTCACGCAGCGGGAGGCCTGCTCGGCCGAGTTCCCCGGGCTCTGGATTCGCGCCGTGCGGCGCATGGCGCCGCTCATGGAGTTCCTGGCGAGTGCCCTGAAGGTAGACTGGTAGCCGCGCGAGCGGCGGGAGACGGCATGAAGTTCGGAATCTTCTACGAGCACCAGCTCCCTCGTCCCTGGGGTCCGGAGAGCGAGCACCGGCTGCTCCAGGACTCCCTCGAGCAGATCGAGCTGGCCGACCGCCTCGGCTACGACTACGCCTGGGAGGTGGAGCATCACTTCCTGGAGGAGTACTCGCACTCGTCGGCCCCCGAGGTCTTCCTGGGCGCGGCCAGCCAGCGGACGCGCAACATCCGCCTGGGCCACGGTATCATCCAGCTCCCGACCAACCACCCGGCCCGTGTTGCCGAGCGCGTCGCCACGCTCGACCTGGTCAGCAACGGCCGTGTCGAGTTCGGGATCGGCGAGGGCTCGAGCGTGACCGAGCTCCACCCCTTCGACCGGCGCTTCCGCGACAAGCGCGAGGTGTGGGAGGACGCGGTCCGGGCGATCCTGCCGATGTTCACGCACGAGGGCTGGGAGTACCACGGCAAGTACTTCGACTTTCCACTCCGCAACGTGCTCCCCAAGCCCCTCCAGAAGCCGCACCCGCCGCTCTGGGTCGCGTGCTCCCAGCTCGAGACGATCGCGATGGCGGGGCGTCGGGGCCTGGGTGCGCTGGGCTTCTCGTTCCTGAGCAGCGAGGCGGCCCGTGCCTGGGTCCACGCCTACTACAACGCCTACACCCACCATCTCGAGAAGCTCACCGACTATGCCGCCAACCCCAACTTCGCGGTCGTCGCCCCCTTCATGTGCTGCGAGACCGACGAGGAGGCGCAGCGCAAGGCGGAGGGGTGGACCTTCTTCCAGTTCTCGTTGATCTTCTACAATCGCCACGGTCCGGTGAAGCCGGGCACGGTCCACCTCTGGAACGAGTACCAGGAGTGGAAGAAGTCCCCCGAAGGAGCCAGGGCCAGCGCGGGAGGGAGCCACGGGCTCGTCGGATCCCCCGACACGCTGCGTCGGCGCCTGCAGAAGTTCGAGGCGACTCACATCGACCAGGTGATCCTGCTCAACCAGGCGGGCAAGAACACCCACGCGTCGATCTGCTCGAGCCTGGAGCTCTTCGCGCGCGAGGTCATGCCCGAGTACCACGGCCGGGAGGACGAGCACCAGGCCTGGAAGCGCGCGGTGCTGGCGGGCGAGATCGAGCTCGAGGAGATCGATACCGCCCCCTTCGACCGGCCGACGCCCCAGACGCCGACGCGCAAGCTGCCCGACGACCCCGAGCGGGACCGGGCGCCGCGCCTCTACGACCTCGACTGACTCCAGCCTCCAGGGGGGACGAGGCTCACCAGGTGTCGACGCAGGGACGCTTCCTGCCGGAGCGCCGCTCGGGACCGGGAGCCGATCGCAGGGCACCGAGGATCCAGCGGCGCGAGTCCATCGGGTCGATCACGTCGTCGATCTCGAAGTGCGAGGCGGTGTTCACCGCCTTGCCGCGCTCGTACATCCGGGCGACCATCTCGTCGAAGAGGGCCTTGCGCTGCTCGGGATCCTCGACCGCGGCCAGCTCCTTGCGGAAGCCGAGCTTGACCGCTCCCTCCAGTCCCATCCCCCCGAACTCGCCGGTCGGCCACGAGACACAGAACCAGGGCGCCCGGAAGCTGCCGCCCGCCATCGCCTGCGCCCCCAGGCCGTAGGACTTGCGGAGCACGATCGTGAAGAAGGGGACGCGCAGGCTGGCGCCGGTCACGAACATGCGGGCCGCGTGGCGCACCAGGGCGGTCGTCTCGACCTCGGGGCCCACCATGATCCCGGGGGTGTCGCAGAGGAAGAGCAGCGGAAGGTCGAACGCGTCGCAGAGCTGCATGAAGCGGGCGGCCTTGTCGGCGCCATCGCTGTCGATCGCGCCCGCGAGGTGCGCCGGGTTGTTGGCGACCACACCGAGCGGCCGGCCCTCGATCCGGGCCAGGGCCGTCACCATCCCGGGAGCGAACGCGCGTCGCAGCTCGAGCACCGACCCGCTGTCTGCCAGCGTCTCGAGCACCGAGCGCACGTCGTAGATGCGCAGCCGGTTCTCGGGGATCGCCGCGCGCAGCAGGCGCTGGTCGGCGCAGGTCCATTCCTCGACGCGCCCCTGGAAGTACGACAGATACTGGCGCGCGACGCGCACGGCGGCCGCCTCGTCCTCGACCGGGACGTCGACCACGCCGTTGGGAACCTGGACCTCCATGGGCCCGACCTCCTCGGGTCGGAACACCCCGAGGCCGCCGCCCTCGATCATCGCGGGGCCGCCCATGCCGATGTTCGAGCCGCGGGTGGCGATCACGACGTCGCAGCAGCCGAGCAGCGCGGCGTTTCCGGCGAAGCAGCGGCCGGAGGTGATCCCGACCAGGGGCACGAGCCCGCTGAGCCCCCCGAAGAGGGTGAAGGCCAGGCAGTCCAGCCCCGCGACCCCGAGCCCGTCGGTATCGCCCGGGCGACCGCCGCCCCCTTCGGCGAAGAGCACCACGGGAAGCCGACGGTCGGCGGCGATCTCGAAGAGGCGGTCCTTCTTGCGGTGATTCTGTGCACCCTGGGTCCCGGCGAGCACCGTGTAGTCGTACGACATCACGACGCACTGCGCGCGCGAGAGGTCGAAGAGGCTGCCGTTGACGCTCCCGATCCCCGCGATCATCCCGTCGGCCGGGGTGTTGCGGATCAGGTCCTCGAGCGTCCGGCGTCGGCGCTGCGCGGCGAGGGCCAGGGCCCCGTACTCGACGAAGCTTCCCGGGTCGCAGAGGTCCGCGACGTTCTCGCGCGCGGTCCGCTGCCCGGTCTTGCGGCGCCGGGCCACCGCGTCGGGTCGTCGCTCGTCGAGACCGACGGCGTGGCGCTCGAGCACCTCCTCGAGGTCGGGTCGCGCGCGGTCCAGGTCGTCCTCTGCGGAGACCTCGCTCGACTCGAGGGCGACCTCGGCGGGCTCCAGGAAGAGCAGGGGCGATCCCTCGAGCACGGCGTCCCCCGCAGACACCGCGAGCCTGCGCACGACTCCGCCGGTCTCGGCCGTGACGACGTGCTCCATCTTCATGGCTTCCATCACCGCGAGGGGCCGGCCCGGGGAGACGCGGTCGCCCTCCGCGACTTCGAGACTCACGACGGTCCCCTGGACCGGGGCCCGAACCGTGAGCGTGCCCTCGGGGCCCTGCGGCGAGGCCGGCGCGACGGCGGCGGTCCGGCTCGGAGCGGCGGGAGACCCGGCCCCCTTGCCGTAGTCGAGGACCGCGAGCGGGTCGGTCGAACGAATCTGCGCGCCGGCGAGCGCCGTCGCGGAGGGAGCTTCGCCCACCCCTCTGGGGGGGTCGAAGTAGAGCTGGGCGTGTGGCGGGTCCCGGGGCGCCGCGAGCTCGCGGATGTGATCCTCCAGGAACCGCGTGTACACGCGGTTCGCGATCACATCGGGGTGGCGCAGGAGTGCCTGCAGCAAGCCCAGATTGGTCTCGACACCTGCAATCCGGAACTCACACAGGGCCCGATAGGCCCTCTCGAGGGCGGCACCCAGATCTCCCGAAGGAGTGTGCGCGATCACCTTGGCCAGGAGCGAGTCGAAGCGCGGCTGCGTCGTGTACCCGGCGTAGCCGAACGAGTCGACCCTGACGCCGGGGCCGGACGGAACCTCGAAGACATCGAGCGTACCGCTCGAGGGCCGGAGGCCTCCGTCTGGACGCAGGGTCTCCAGGTTGACCCGGACCTGGAGCGCGACCCCCCGGGGGTCCGGAGTCTGCGCCTGCAGCAGTCCGAGCGCCTCGAGCGAGCGACCGGCCGCGAGCGCGAGCTGGATCTCGACCAGGTCGAGGCCCGTCACGGCCTCGGTCACCGTGTGCTCGACCTGCAGGCGCGGATTGGCCTCGAGGAAGAAGAAGTCGGCGTCGGAGCCCCCTCCCCCGGCATCGACCAGGAACTCGAGCGTGCCCAGGTTGTCCAGGCCCACCTTCTCCGCGATGCGCAGGGCGGCGTCCTGGATTCGCTGTCGCAGGGGGCTTGCCAGGCTCGGGCTGGGAGCGATCTCGACCAGCTTCTGGTGCCGTCGCTGGAGGGTGCACTCGCGCTCTCCCAGGTGGCTCACGCTGCCGGAGCGATCTCCCAGGACCTGGACCTCGACGTGCCGAGCCCGCGAGAGCTCCCTCTCGACATAGAGCGCGCCGCTGCCGAAGGCCGAGCGGGCCTCCGACTCGCATCGCGCAAAGGCAGCCTCGATCCCGTCCGGGTCCCGGACCACGCGCATCCCCCGACCCCCTCCGCCGGCGACGGCCTTCAGGACGATCGAGGCGCCCTCGCCGAGTGACGCCAGGAAGGCGCGCGCGTCGTCGGGGCGGATCGGGCGCGCGCTTGCGGGCAGCACCGGGACTCCGCAGCTCTCGGCGAGCGAGCGGGCCTGCAGCTTGTCGCCGAGCCGCGCCAGCACCTCGGGCCGCGGTCCCACGAAGCAGATTCCCTCGCTCGCGCAGCGCTCGGCAAAGTCCGCACTCTCGCTGAAGAAGCCGTAGCCCGGGTGGATCGCCTGGCAGCCCGTCTCGCGCGCGAGCGCGAGAACCTGGTCGGCGTCCAGGTAGGCCGCCGGACCCTTTCCCTCGAGCGGTACCGCCTGGTCCGCCCTCCGAACGTGCAGCGACCTCGTGTCGTCCTCCGAGAAGACCGCGACGGTTCGGAGGCCCTGCTCGGCAGCCGTGCGCAGCACCCGAACGGCGACCTCACCGCGATTGGCCACGAGGAGACTCTCAAAGTGCATGCAACCTGCTCTCTCGACGACGGGGAATGTTCGCAGCTCCCTAGAGGACCCGACCCGCGAGCTTCTCGACGAAGCGCACGATCTCGTCTCCACTCCGCTCGCGGCACAGAGGGATCAACCGATCCACCCCCAGGTCCTCGAAGCGACGTGCGCCGTCGCGGTCGAGCGGGTCGATCGGTGTGATGCTGATCTCGAGGCGGCCCAGCGCGGCGGGCCGCCCCACCTCGCGCTCGGTGCGTGCGATCTCCTCGATGCAGCGGCGCGCGCCCTCCAGGTCCAGCGCAAAGCCGTACCAGCCCTCTGCCCGTCGCACGGCGCGCCGCAGCGCGCCGCGGCTGTGGCCGCCGATCACGATCGGGGGATGGGGCTTCTGGACCGGCCTGGGCTGTGCGTCGACGCCGGAGAACGCGACGAAGCGCCCCTGGTAGGCCGGCTTCTCATGGGTCCAGAGCGCGCGAATCGCCTCGAGGTACTCGTCGGTGCGCTCGCCCCTGTCGGCGAACGACACCCCGAGCGCCTCGAACTCGGGCCTGAGGTAGCCGACTCCCACCCCGAAGATCAGGCGGCCTTCGGAGACGCGGTCGAGCGTCGCGAGCTGCTTGGCCAGCACCAGCGGGTTGCGCTGGGGGAGGATCACGACGCCGGTCCCGAGCCTCAGCCTCGAGGTCGCTCCCGCCAGATAGGCCAGGAGCGTACCCGGATCGAGCATCGGAAAGCGCGGCGACGCGGGGGACGGAGGCACCCGAGGGTCGGGCAACACCACATGCTCCCCCGTCCACACCGACTCGAAGCCCGCGGCCTCGGCGGCGCGGGCCACCCGAAGCGCGACCCCGGGATCACTGCAGGTTCCCGAGCCGATCCCGTAGAAGCCGAGCTTCACGCTCGCCTCCCCGCGGCTCGCGCGAATGCCTCGGCATGCGTCCGAAACTCCGCGGCGTCGGCGTAGCGGAACCCTGCGATCAGCCGCGTGGCGCCCGCGGCCTCGAAGGCAGCCACCCGGACCCCCGATGCCGCGGGATCGTCGCGGGGGAAGCCCGTCAGCACCGCGACCTCGGGCGGCGGCTTGCCCGCCTCGCGGAAGAGCTTGCCGAGCATCTCGACCGGGCCCGCGAGCGTCTCCGGCCCCCGCAGCATCGGCATCCACCCCTCGCCGTAGCGAGCTGCGCGATGCAGCGCATGCGGGACTCCCCCGCCGACGAGGATCGGGGGCCGGGACGGGCGCGGAAGGAAGAGGAACTCCTGGCCATGGGCCTCCACCCGGTCGCGCTCGAAGCAGCGCCCCAGGAACTCGAGCGTCGCATCGGCCAGCGCCCCGCGCCGTCGGCGGTCCACGCCCAGCGCCTGGAACTCGGACTCCATCCAGCCCAGCCCGACCCCCAGCAGGAGCCTCTCTCCCGAGAGCTCCTGGATCGTCGCGAGCCATTTCGCGGTCGGCAGTGGGGGCCGGTAGGGAAGATTGAGGACGGCGGTTCCGAGCCCGACGCGCTCGGTGGTACCGGCCAGGAACGCCAGGGTGGCGAGTGGATCCAGGTAGCGGCCGCCCGAGCCCTCGGCCTCGTCCGGAGCGATCGCCAGGTGATCGGACACCCAGACATCGTCGAGGCCGAGGCCCTCCGCGATCCGAGCACAGCGCTCGATCGTGGCCCGGTCGGATCCCGGGCCCATGACGCGAATCGCCACCCCGATCTTCATGCGCGGATCTTACTCCTTCTCCGCGGCACTCGGCGCGACCCGGAACGGGGGATACGCCGCGTGTATGATCCGGGGCCATGCGGAAACCGAGCCTCTCGTGAGCGCGCGCCGCTACATGCTCGCGATCGACCTGGGGACGGGCGGACCGAAGCTGGCCCTGGTCCGCGAGGACGGTGCGATCGCGGCGTCGGCCATCCGGTCCGTTCAGACGCGGCTCGCTCCGGGCTCGGGAGCCGAGCAGGACCCGGAGGAGATCTGGGAGGCGATCGTGGACGGCGCGCGGCAGGTCGTCGCGGAAGCCGGGGCTCCGCGAGAGTCGATCGTGGGCGTCACCTGCGACAGCCAGTACTTCTCGGTCGTTCCGATCGACGCGACCGGAGCTCCGGTGGGAGACCTGATCCTGTGGCTCGACAGCCGCGGCGGTCCACACACGCAGGAGATGTATCGCGCCCATCCCGAGGCCTTCCTACGCTGGGTCGAGATCGCCGGCATGCCCGCGCTACCGACGGGCAGCGACTCGCTCTCGCACATGCTCTTCATCCACAAGGAGCGGCCCGAGGTCTATGAGCGGGCCTACAAGCTCGTCGAGCCCGCGGACTATGTCACCACGCGCCTCTCGGGGACCTGCGCCTCGAATGCCTGCACGGCCTTCGCCCAGCTGCTCACCGACAACCGCAAGCTGGGCGCGGTCGGCTACAGCCCGGAGCTGCTGGCGCTGTCCGGGATCGATCGCGAGAAGCTCCCGGACCTGGTGGCGATCAACTCGTGCCTGGGGCGGATCCGGCCCCGGGTTGCAGAGGCCATCGGCCTCGCGCCCGAGACGCGCATCTTCGCGGGGGTGAACGACACCCACGCCGTCTCGATCGGCTCGGGGGTGTTCCGGGAGGGGCGCGCCGGGATCAACATCGGGACGACGGGCCAGGTGCTGGCGTTCGTCGGCGAGATGAAGGTCGACCTCGAGAACTCCATCCTCAGCATGCCCAGCCCGATCCCCGAGCGCTACATGGTCATGGCCGAGAATGGGCTCGCCGGGAAGACTCTCGAGCACTTTCTTCACAACATCGTCTTCGCGCGCGATTCCCTCGCCGATCACTCGACGACCGACGCCTACGCCGGGATCGAGGAGGCGCTTCGGTCCGTGGCGCCGGGGAGCGACGGGGTCCTCTACCTGCCCTGGCTCAGCGGATCCCAGTCCCCGACCTCGAATGCCGGGATGCGCGGGGGCTTTCTGAACCTGTCGCTCGAGACGACGCGGTCGCACCTGCTGCGCGCCGTCGTCGAGGGAGTCACGCTCAGCCTCCGCTGGCTACTGCCTGCCGTGGAACGCTTCTGCGGCTCGGAGTTCGAGTCGCTGACCTTCTCGGGAGGCGCGGCCCAGTCCCACGAGTGGTCCCAGGTGGTCGCCGACGTGACCGGGCGGCCGGTCCACCAGCTGGCCGACCCCCGTCATGTCAACAACCGGGCGACCGCCCTGCTGGCCTTCGAGACCCTGGGCATGGCATCCCTCGATCGGATCGACGAGCTGTGCCCGGTCCAGCGTGTCCACGAGCCGCGCCGCGTCCTTGTCGACCTCTACGCGCGGCGACTCGAGCAGCTCCAGGCGGCCTACGAGCATACCCGGCCGCTCTTCGAGGCCATGAATGCATAGCCCGCCCAACCCCGCGGGCCAGGTCGGCTGCGCTCCGCCCACGGAGGATCCGCGACCGCTATCCTGTAGGTCCGCGACCCGAGCAGAGAGGTGACCCCCATGACCGACTCCCGCCCGCCCCGGCGCCGCTCCGGCGGACTCCATCCCTACGCCCAGCGCTTTGGCGTGATCGACGCCCTTCCGGAGAAGGGGCGCCCGCGGGACGAGATCGTGCGCGAGCTTCGCGAGATCGCCGGGGAGGAGGACAGCTTCTGGCAGACGGGCCAGTGCTCGGGGACGATGTACTGCGGCGACATGGAGCACTATGCGTTCCTGAACCAGGTGTTCGGCCTCTACTCCCACGTGAACGCGCTTCAGCGCGACATCTGTCCCAGCGCCACCCGCTTCGAGGGCGAGATCACGGCGATGGCGCTCGACCTGATGCACGGCGACGCGGCCGCGGGGGCGGACCCGGATGCCCGCGCCTGCGGATCGGTCACCTCGGGTGGGACCGAGAGCATCCTCACCGCGGTGCTGATGTACCGCGACAAGTTCCGCGCAGAGCGAGGGATTCGCGAGCCCGAGATCATCCTGCCGGTGACCGCGCATCCGGCCTTCGAGAAGGGCGGCCACCTCTTTGGCGTCGAGATCGTGCATGCCCCCATCGACCCGGAGACCACGCTCGTCGATCTCGACTTCGTGCGCAGCAGGCTCACCGAGCGCACGATCGCCCTGGTGGGCTCCGCCGGGAACTACCCCTACGGGACGATCGATCCGATCGAGGCACTCTCGGAGATCGCAAGGGAGCACGACATCGGGCTCCACGTCGATGGCTGCCTCGGGGGATTCATCCTCCCCTGGGGAGAGCGCCTCGGCTACGACATCCCGGTCTTCGACTTCCGGCTGCCCGGGGTGACCAGCATCTCGGCCGATACCCACAAGTACGGCTTCGGGCTCAAGGGAACCTCGGTCCTGC
This sequence comes from Myxococcota bacterium, assembly GCA_046757685.1. Classification (GTDB taxonomy): domain Bacteria; phylum Myxococcota_A; class UBA9160; order SZUA-336; family SZUA-336; genus JBHHYV01. The sequence goes on along the minus strand of JBHHYV010000044.1, from coordinate 5,528 downwards.
TCTGCCGGGACCGCGCCCTGCGGCGCTACCAGTACTTTGCCACTCCCGAGTGGCCCGGGGGCAAGTACAACTCTCCCGGGATCGCCGGGAGCCGCTCGGGGGGCCTGATCGCAGCCGCCTGGGCTTCGATGGTGAGCCTGGGCCGGGAGGGCTTCATGGGCTACGCAAAGCAGATCTTCGAGACCAGCTTTGCGATGCAGGAAGCGGTACGCAGCCATCCCGAGCTCAAGATGATGGGCCGGCCGACGTTCTGCTTCTCGTTCACGTCCGAGGTGTTCGAGATCTACCACCTGAACGACTTCATGAAGGAGCGCGGGTGGCGCTTCAACGGACAGCAGTACCCGAACGCCATCCACATGTGCGTGACCCGACCCCAGACGCAGCCCGGTGTGGTCGAGAGGTTCACGCGCGACCTCGATGCGGCGGTGCAGTACGCCCTCCACCCCTCGCGCGAGACTCCGAAGTCCGCGGCGATCTACGGAGGCGTTCCCCGGGGCGTGCCCGAGGTGCGCAAGCACGTCATGGACCTGCTCTTCCGCTACCTGGACTCCTGTCAGGACCTGCCTCCCCTGGAGGAGTAGCGTCCTCGACCGTCCGGGCGTGGCGCTCCCGCGCCAGCGATCGAGCCGGCTCAAGCTCGGAGGCGCGCGGGACGATTACAGCGAGGATCATGTACGGCGCACCGACGATGGACCCGGATCAGGAGCGCAGGGAGCGCCGTCGCTGGATTCTCACTCGGGGCGTCGCGGGCTGGGGTCTGCCCACAGGAATCCTCTGGGGCCTGTTCATGTCGGCGCACCACCCCGACTTCCTCTGGCTCTCGCTGGCGATCGGAGTTCTGCTCTTCCCGATCGGTGGGTGGCTCTGGGGGAGCGTGATGTGGCGCGTCCTCCGACTCGGGACGCACGCTCGCGGGCGGGAAGGCTGACTCCGGCCTCGCTCTCGAAGGACCTTCGCGCTCTCGTAGTATCCTGAGGCGTGCGACGCTGGAGGTGCGCCGGACGGGCAAGTCACCCGGTACGAGTAGCCCGCGTCCGCGCCGGGACCCGGCGACGCCCGCGGATCTGCACACGCCCTGACCGCCAGCGAGATCCCCACGACGCGAAGGGGCCTCCCACGCTACCGCGGGAGGCCCCAGGTGGAGAGGAACGCGATTCGATCAGCGTCGGTGGGCAGCGCGGCGCGCGCGATGCGCTCGATGGGCCGCGCGGCCGAGGTGGCGGTTCGCCCGCGCCCCGCGGCGATCCAGCCTGCGATTCACCCGATCACCGCGGTGGTCGAGGCGACGGTCGATGCGATCGCCCCTACGATCGAGCCGGCGGTCGATGCGATCGCCCTTGCGATCGAGCCGGCGCGCGAGACCCGGCCGCCCGTTCGCCTCGGCCCGCTCGGCCCGGCGATCGAGCCTGCGGTCGATGCGGTCGCCCCGGTGGTCCAACCTGCGACCGATGCGATCGCCGCGGCGGTCCAGACGACGGTCGATGCGGTCGCCCCTACGATCGAGTCGATGCTCGACCCGGTCTCCTGTGCGATCGAGACGCCGCAGACGCGCGCTTCCCTCGGCATCGCGGACCCGATCTGCCCGCCGGTCGAGGCGCTCGTGGACACGCTCTCCCCGTCGGTCGAGACGCTCGTCGATGCGCTCTCCGCGCGCATCCAGGCGGGTGTCGATCCGGTCCCCGCGATGGTCCAGACGATCCTGGATCCGGTCCCCCTTCTCGTCCAGCCGCGCGGCGAGCCCATCCTTGCCGTGCTCGGCCGCGACCCGAGCGCGCCGGTCGAGACGCTCGTCGATGCGTTCTCCGCGCGCATCGAGGCGGGCGTCGATGCGGTCCCCTCTTCGATCGAGATGCCGCTCGATTCGGTCCCCGCGCGCGTCCAGCCGCTGCTCGATGCGCTCCCCGCGCTGCTCGAGCGCATTCCCCCGATCCTCGTCTGCGCGCGCGGTGCCCGTCGCGAGTCCCATTCCCGTCACCATCAAGGCCGCCGCGGCCATCTTCAGTCCCACTCTCTTCATGTCCTCGATCTCCTGTCTCACGAGGCCGCATGACCTCTCGCTGACTCGAACCGCGCAGCTCCCTCAGGGTTGCGCCCGCCTCGCAGCAGGTCCGCTGCGACCCGCGTTGTGCGCCTCGCATGCCGAAAGGCTGCCGGGCCCCTGCCGGGCCCGCAGAGAGGCCGCGCCCGAAGCCCTTCCGGGCGCCGGCGGGGAGGGGCACGTCCCTATCGGCGAGATGCGCTCGAAGCTTGGGCCGGGGCGCGTCGGAGCTCGATCAGGCGCACCTCGCGAGCCAGCGCCCGAAGGTCGTCGTCGCTGCCATCGATCGCCCAGCCGATGAGCCGCGCGACCGAGCGCGCGGCGCGCGGGTAGCGGTGGCCATAGCGGATCATCTCGCGCTCGGCCCCCGCCGGGTCGAGCGGGCGGGCCTCCGCCTCCAGGCGTCGACGTCCGAAGGTCAGCGTGAGCTGGGGATGGGCCCGCAGGTTGCGGTACCACTGCGCCCTCTCGCCCCAGCCGGAGGACACGATCCAGACACCGTCCTCGGGATCGTGGCGCAGGACCTCGACCACCACGCGCCGCCGAAGCCCGGTCTTGCGACCCCGGTGCTCGAGCAGCAGGAATCGGTGACCCAGCAGGCCGCCCAGTCCGACGCGATAGAGCCCGATCGGAAGCCGGTAGAGGGTCCTCCGCCAGCCCGTCGGCGGCTGGGTCTCACGAAGTCGTCTCATCCCACCTCCTCAGGGAAGCACGGGCCACTTCGAGACCATTGCGAAGAGCACGGCGAGCATGAGCAGCGTCGCGACACCCCCACCGATCGCCCACACGCGGCTCAGGCGCAGGTACTCGGGGGGCAGCTCTCGCCCCTCGCGGGCCCCGCGCTCCGCCAGCCGCTGGAGCTGCCTCTCACAGCGGAGGGCCCAGAGCAGGATCGCGGTCAGCACCGCGAACTCCACGAGCGGAACCAGGAGCCAGCCGCCCAGGAGCGCAGCGTCCTGCCGGCGGGCCAGCCACCAGCCGGTGGCGGCGAGGATCCCCGTCGCCGGCATCAACAGGAGTCGATTGTTCCAGCCCACGATCCGCAGCGCATGCGCGCTCGCCGCCGCGTCTTCGAGTCGATCCGATAGCGCCTTCGCGACGCCGTTGGCAACCGAGCCGCCGATGTAGAGGGCCGCCGCGAGAATGTGCAGCCACTTCAGGGTCCAGTAGGCCCACATTCGCCGGGGTCAGCGCCGCTCGAGATCCGGCACCCGCGAGGCGAGCCGCTCCAGCGTGCGAACGAAGCGGCGGATCTCGGCAGCCGGGAGCCCCTCCAGGAGGGGAGCGAGGCGGGCCTCCACGGCGGGTCGGGTGCGCTCCACCAGGCGTCTCCCACGAGCGCTCACCCGCACGTGGACCTCGCGCCCACGGACCTGGCGCAGCAGCGCTCCCCGATCGGCCAGCGCCCGACACAGCGCGTGCGCGTGCTGGCGCGAGAAGCCCAGCGAGTGTGCCCACGCGGTCTGGCTGCGCCCCTGCCCTTCCTCGCTCAGCACGAAGAGGGCGATCGCCTGCCCCGCGGTCAGTCCGAGGGGGCGGACCACGGCGTCCAGCTGCCACGCGAGCTGCGCGTGCAGCCGGCCGATTCGATCCGCGATCGAGACCGCCTCTGCACCGTGGGTCCGGGTTCGCGAGTCCGCCACCCGCGCCAGACTGATCCCCGCAGATCTGAATGTCAATCTGGTTTACATAAGCGCGAGGCGCCGCGAGGGCTCGCTCCGAGCGGTGCGGTCGAGCGAGCCCCCCGGAGTCTCGTCCGAGGGGACTGCGGGCTCCGCGCGGGGATCAGCGAACGGGTCGCGCCCGGGCCACCTGGATCTTCGGCAGGTCGACCTGCAGGCTCTGCGCCGTGCGCGGGTTGAACACCATCTCGAGCTTCTTGGGGATCCCGACCGGAATCTGGGACGGCCGCTCGCCGGCAAGGACCCGCCGGACGCGCTCCGCTGCCTGGTGGCCGTTCTCCTCGTACGAGGTCACCAGCGCGAAGAGGGCGCCCGCCTTCACATGCTGCTCCGAGAGTCCCATCAGCGGGACGCGTCGCCGGATGGTGTACAGGAGGATTCGCTGGGACAGCGGCTTGGAGTAGACGAGCGCGTCGGGGATCGACCACAGCGCATCGAAGGTCCGGTCGATCTTGCGAAGGGCCGGCTCGAACGCCTCGGGCTCCGGGACCGGAAGGGGAACCAGCTCCATTCCCTGCCGGGCCGCCTCGAGCCGCCCGGCCTCGACCAGACGGCCGCTCTTCTCGGGGTTGTAGAGCACGGCGACCCGCCGGGCTCCGAGGAGCTGCTTCAGCGCCCGGAACTCCACCGAGGGAGGGATGTCGAGAGCCGCTCCCGTGACCCGCGTGCCCGGGTGCGCGAGCGTTTTGACGAAGCCGCTCGAGATCGGATCGAGGACCATCGAGAAGACGATGGGCTTCGACGGGAGCGCCTGCATCGCCCAGGCCGTCGCCTGCGAGCCCAGGGTGACGATGACCTCGGGCTGCAGGGCCTCGATCCGACCCGCCTCGTGGGGCGAGCCGAGGCGCACGGGCACCACCCAGACGTCCGCCGTCTCCTGGAGATCTCGCAGCAGAGCCGACTCCGCCTTGTCGAAGGGCTCGATCATGACCGTCTTCACGACGACGACGCGAGGGCGCGGGTCGGCCGCCGCGATCGCGCTCGCGATCGCGCAGCCGAGGAGGAGAGCGACTTGCAGGACTCGGCGCATCCGCCTTCCTCTAGTACTCCACGCGAACCGTGGCCACGACTTCGCTCCCGATCTCGTCTCCGAGTGGGAACTGGCGCCGGACCTGATGGAAGATGTTGCGCGCCTTCACCCCGAGCTCGACGCCGGGCCGCACCTGGATTCCGATGAACCCATCGACGTTGAATCGCGAGGGAATGGCGGTATCGCCAATGAAGCTCGCGTCGACCTCGTCCGTGTCGTAGCGGGTGTGCGCGACGTACTTCGACGTCACGGAGTAGCGCAGCCAAGGGAGCAGCCTCCCGCGCAACCCCAGGATGACCTTGTTCGTGGGCGTCGTTCGCTGAAGGTCCCCGCGCGCCGTCTCGAAGTGGTAGCTCGCAAAGCCGTGGAGGTAGTCGTTGTATCGGAACTCGGCGCTCAGCTCGGTTCCCCAGGCGCGTGTGTGAGCCGTGTTCTCGACCCCGAAGAGGAAGGGATCGGCGGGGTTGGGTCGGGTCAACGCGTGGAAGTCGCGGAGCGCGTTCAGGTAGACCGTGGCGTTGAAGCGCAGCAGCTCCCTGTACGATGCCCGATATCCCACCTCCCAGCTGTCCATGGTGACCGAGTCCAGATCCTGGTCACCCTGGAAGCGGAACGGCGGTATGAAGGGAACTCCCGGCGCGAGTGCAGTAGGAGCGGAGTTGGGGATCGTCAGCTTCGCATAGTTGTAGAGGTGGCTCGGCGCACGGACCGACCGCGTCCACAGGAATCGCAGCCGCTGTGTTGGCCCGAGCTTGACCACGGCACTCAAGCGCGGCGA
>JBHHYV010000043.1:0-26182 GCA_046757685.1 Myxococcota bacterium | reverse complement strand
ATGCCTCCCTCGGAGATGTTTCGCGAAGCTGCCGGCCCCACGCCCTGCGAGAGAACCTGGTCTACGGACTGTCGCTCTCGCGGGGCGACGTCGAGATCGAGCCCGGAGGATCGCGGGCCCGTGCGGGGATCGCGGCGGTCTGGAATGGAACCCGCGGTCTCGTGGTCGTGGTGATTCACAGCCTCGATCCGCCCGCAGTGCGACGCTTCGAGTGGGAGGAGTCGCTCTCGAGCCCCGCGGAGCTCGAGGATGCGCTCGAGCAGGCCGAGCACTTTGCGCGGAGCTTCGGCTTCTCGATGGATCCCTGCGAGTTCCGGGACCTCGGCCCCGAGGACCGGGAGCGGCGACTTGGCACCTGGAACCAGATCCGGAAGGCTCGCGCGCGAGGCGGGTCGCCAGGTCCCGAGGTTCCGCAAGCTGCGGTGCCGGGTTCGCAGGTCGGGCGGCCGGCGAACCTGGACGACGAGGATCCCGCCGAGGCCCAGACGGCGAGCTTCCCGATGGGCTTCCCGATGCAAATGGAACTGGAGCATGGCCGGGAGTCCCCGGAGGTTCCGGAGACACCCGATCGCGCCATCCTGGGCCGGATGAAGCTCAAGCAGCACCGGCTCCCGGATGCGAGGGCACGCGTGCTCTCCCACTTTTGAAGAGGCGAGGGGAAACGACGGTGAAGGCAGCGACCTGCGAGGACCGGCGCGAGAGAGGCATCCGCGAGGATCCGGGGAGCTCGGGCGCCCGCCGCCCGGGCGGGGTGCGAACAGGGCGCCTCGCGAGGGCGGGAGCAGTCCTGCTGATGGCGGGAGCGCTGCAGCTGGGGTGCAGCACGGTCGACTCGATCTCAGCGAGACAGGCCCAGACCCATCGGGACCTCGGCTCGGTCTACCTGGGTCAGGGCAAGATCGAGCTCGCGATTCGCGAGTACCAGAGCTCGCTCGAGTTGGACGATCGCGATGCGGAGACCTGGTTCGCGATGGGCGAGGCCTACCGGCGCAAGGGCCGTTTTCCGGAGGCGGAGAAGTACCTGCGCCGCGCCCTCGAGCTCGACGACGGCAAGCAGGACGCGCGGCTCAATCTGAGCGCAATGTATCTGCAGCAGGGCCGCTGGCAGGAGGCGATCACCGAGGCGCAGATCCTGGTGGACGATCCGACCTTCCTGGTGCCCGCGCGGGCCCTTGTGAACCTGGGGTTCGCCCAGTACAAGTCTGGAGATCTGGAGGGGGCGCGGCAGTCCCTCACGCGGGCGCTGGAGACGAACGGCTCGAGCTACCAGGCGCACGCGGACCTGGGGATGGTCGCCTACGATCAGGGGGAGTGGGTCGAGGCTGCATCGCAGTTCCGGATGGCGCTCCGGATCCTCGAGGGCCGGCCGAAGCAGGTGTTCGGTCAGATCGAGGCGGAGATCCGGTTTCGGATGGCCATGGCACAGGTGCGGCTCGGCCAGCGGGAACGAGCGCTCGACGAGCTGCGAATCTCGGCGAGCCGCGGAGGGCAATCGGAGTGGGGGCGAAAGTCTCGAGACTACCTCGCGATCCTCGAGTAGCCTCCGGGAGCGCGCCGCCCGGGGCCCCTGATCCGGAAGCCCTCCCCGACCTCGGCTCCTGGCTGGCCCGGGAGCGCCAGCTGCGAGGGCTGTCCAGGGAGTGGCTGGCCGCGCGGCTGAAGCTGGCGCCGTCGCTGGTGGCGGCGATCGAATCGGGGGAGCGGCCGCTCTCCGGAGACGGCCATGGCCGCTCGATCGCGCGAGCCCTCGCCCGCTCGATGGGCGCCGATCCCGAGACGGCCGTCACGTTGCTCCGGCGAGCGCCCGCCCCGTCGCGCGCCCTGCGAACCCATCCGCGACGCGTCTTCACCGGGGTCGCGCTCGGCACCGCGCTCGCGGCCGCCGCAGGCGTGGGCGTCGGGCTGCGCGCCCTGTGGTCGGCGCTCGGGGCTGCGCACGAGGTCGCCGCTCCCTCCCCGGAGCGGGTCTATCGTCCCGACTACGTGGCCCGATTGCTCGAGGGCGCGGCGCCCGCCATTGAGCCGTCGCGAGCCCTGCGCGACACTCCCCCTCGACCGTGAACGCCGAGCAAGCGCGCGCACAAGGAGGTGCCCCGTGCCGGAGCACCGCGATCGTCTGTTCAGAGACAGCCTCTTCCGGCTCGTCCGCCGAGGTGCGTGGGCCCGTGTCTCCCGACTCCTCGAGAGAGCCCACCCGGCCGACGTCGCGGAGCTCCTCGATCGCCTGACCGAGACGGACCGCAGCGCGGTCTTCCATCGGATCCCCAGCGACGAGGCTCGCGCCGAGGTGCTGGCGCTGCTCGAGTTCGCCGAGGGCGCGCACCTGGTCGGCGCTCTCGAGGCCGAAGCGGCGGCCCGACTCGTCTCGCGCATGGCGCCCGACGCTGCGGCGGCCCTGCTCCGCGAGATTCCACGCGAGCGATCCGACGAGATCCTCGAGGCACTGGGCGACGGCGCAGAAGAGATCGAGAGCCTGCTCGGCTACCGGGACGAGACCGCCGGCGCCATCATGACGACGGAGTACGTCGCGCTTCCCGAGGCCATGACGGTACGCGGCGCGATCGATCACCTGCAGGCGCGGGGAGCGACGGAGGCAAGCTTCTACGTCTACGTCATCGACGAGCGCGGAAGCCTCGTGGGCGTGCTGTCGCTGCGGCAGCTGATCGTGCAGTCTCCCGACAAGCAGCTGCGCGACTTCATGGTTCCGGATCCGATTCGCGTCTCGACGGACACGGACCAGGAGGTCGTGGCCCGCCAGGTCGCCCGCTACGACCTGCTGGCGATCCCCGTCGTCGATCTCCACAACGTTCTGGTCGGCGTCGTGACCGTCGACGACGTGATCGACGTCCTGCGCGAGGAGGCCACCGAGGACATCCTGAAGATGGCGGGGACCACGGTCGAGGAGGTCAGCTCTCCGCATCCGCTCCGAAGCGCGTGGATCCGCTCGCCATGGCTGGTGGCGGCGTTCGTGGGCGAGCTGGTGGGCATCTTCCTGCTGGGCCGCTTCCAGGGTGTGCTGTCCCAGACGGTCCAGCTCGCCTTCTTCATGCCCATCGTCCTCGCAATGGGGGGCAACGTCGGCAGCCAGTGCGCGATGCTGATGGTGCGCGGGCTCGCAACCGGGAGGCTGGAGCCCGGCTCCCTGGGACCTGTCATTGCGCGCCAGCTCGCGACCAGCGTGATCCTGGCCTCCGGGTTCGGAGCCGTCCTGGCGGCGCTCGCGGCCGGGCTGGGCTACGGCCCCCGGGTGCTGCCCCTCGTCGTCGGTGCGGGGATCTCGGCCTCGATCCTGATGGCCGCCGCCATCGGCACGCTGCTGCCGCCGCTGCTGGCGCGCCTGGGAGCCGACCCGGCGGTGGCCTCCGGGCCCTTCGTCACGACCTCGATCGACATCGTCGGCATCGGGGTCTTCTTCTCGGTCGCGCACGTCCTGCTCTGAGCGCGACCTGCCGGCGGGTCGCTCGTCGCCGGCCTGCTCCCGTGGGAGCCCGGAGCGTCCGCTATGCTGGCGGTATGCCCGAAGTTCGCAGCGCAGCGCTCGTCCTGCGGACCTTCGACCACGGCGAATCGGACCGCCTGGTGCACCTGTACACGGAGGCGCTCGGTCGTGTCTCGGCCATCGCCAAGGGGGCGCGTCGCTCCCGGAGGCGCTTCCCGGGAACGCTCGAGATCTTCAACGTCCTCGAGGTCCGGCTCGTCGATCCCCCGCGCGCCAGCCTGATGCGCCTCGAGGCGGCGAGCTTCGGGCGCGCCTTCGAGGGGCTGGGACGAGACCTGGGGCGCTACGCGATCGCCTGTCAGCTGCTCGAGATGCTCGATCGCTTCACCGGGGAGGGCGAGGCCAGTCCCGCGCTCTACCGGTTCGCGATCGGTGCGCTGGGGGTGCTGGAGTCGGAGCAGCCGGATCGCCTGCTGGCCCTGCTGGTCGTCGCGAAGACCCTGGCCCGGGTCGGTCTGAGACCGGAGCTCCTGGTGTGCACGGGATGCGGTGCAGAGCTCTCGAGCGTGGGGGAGGGGACGGCCTTCTTCGCCCCCCGCCACGGCGGGGGACGCTGTCCGGAGTGTGCCGAGCCGGGCGAGGTGCGCGTCGGGGCGCGGATTCTGCGCGCGCTCGAGATCGGGATCCGCCGGCCCCTCCGGGAGCGGGAGGCGCTCGGGCTCGAGGGCACCGAGGTCGAGGAGATCGAGCACCTGATCGATCGTTTCTTCCGCTTCCACGTCGGCGCCGAGCTGCGAACGGCTCCCTTCCTGAGGACGGTGCTGGCGAGAGAGGGCCCCTCGTCGAGGCTGCTTGACGGAGGCAGGGACCCCGGGGATACTGCGCCCGCGCCGCCGCTGGGCACCCCGCGGGCAGCGGCCTCCGAGCCGGTGCAGGACGGTCTGCCGGAGAGTCTGCAGGACGATCGATGGGGAGCCCTCCAGGGGGAGGAGGAGCTCTGGCGGCCCGACGGATAGAGGACGGGGCTCCGCGGGCTCGAGCCCCCGACTCGCCGCGTTCGCCACGCCAGGGAGGCTGACCGTGCCAAAGCGCCGCCGCGACCCGGGTCCACGCTCCTCACGCAAGCGAGCAAGGGGCTCCGGCTCCAGACCTGCGGCCGCCTCCGGCCCCGCGCGGGCGCGCCCCAGGCGGCGTCGTCGCGTGTACAGCTTCGGCGCGGGGGCCGCCGAGGGACGCGCCGACATGCGCGAGCGGCTCGGAGGCAAGGGGGCCAACCTCGCCGAGATGAGCCGGCTCGGGGTCCCGGTGCCGGCTGGGTTCACGATCTCGACCGAGGTATGCAGCGAGTTCTTCGAGAGCCGTCGCCGCCTGCCGAGCGACCTGCGCGAGAGCGTGCTCAAGGCGCTCGCGAAGGTCGAGCGCCAGATGGACTGCCGCTTCGGGGATCCGGAGCGCCCCCTTCTGGTCTCGGTGCGCTCGGGGGCTCGGGTCAGCATGCCGGGCATGATGGATACCGTGCTCAACCTGGGCCTGAACGATCGGACGGTGGAGGGACTGGCCGCGCGCTCGGGCGATCGCAGGTTTGCCTTCGACAGCTACCGTCGCTTCATCCAGATGTACGGAAACGTCGTGCTCGGGATCGATCACGAGTGCTTCGAGAGGCACCTGGCTGCTCGCAAGAAGGCTCGTGGAGTGGATCTCGATACCGCGCTCGAGGTCGAGGATCTCGTCGCGCTCGTCGGGACATACAAGAGCGAGGTCGAACGCGAGACCGGGAAGCCCTTTCCCGAGCGACCGGTCGACCAGCTCTTGGGGGCCATCTCGGCCGTGTTCGAGTCGTGGGAGCTTCCGCGGGCCCGAACCTACCGCAAGCTGAACGGGATTCCGGACGACTGGGGGACCGCCGTCAACGTCCAGGCGATGGTCTTCGGGAATCTCGGGCCGCGGTCCGCAACGGGCGTCGCCTTCACGCGCGACCCCTCCACCGGAGAGAAGCGCTTCTTCGGGGAGTACCTTCCCGAGGCGCAGGGCGAGGACGTCGTGGCCGGCATCCGCACCCCCCACCCGATCTCGCGCGCGGATCGTCGGCCGGGGGATCCCGAGTCGCTCGAGGAGGCGATGCCCACCCTCTACCGGAAGCTCCTCCAGGTCGCGCGCAAGCTCGAGAGGCACTACCGCGACTCGCAGGACCTCGAGTTCACGATCCAGGAGGGAACCCTCTGGATGCTGCAGACGCGGACGGGCAAGCGCACCGGGGCGGCCGCAGTGCGCATGGCGGTCGACATGGCCCGCGAGCGGCTCATCGACCGGGCCACGGCGCTGCGCAGGGTCGAGCCCTCGCAGCTCCAGCAGCTGCTCCATCCCACGCTCGACGTGGATTCGGCACCGGCACCCCTCGGGCGCGGGCTTCCCGCCTCGCCGGGGGCGGCGAGCGGTGCCATCGTGTTCAGCGCGGGTACGGCGGAGGTGCGCGCTCTCGCGGGAGAAGACGTGATCCTGGTGCGGCGCGAGACCTCCCCCGAGGACATCCACGGGATGATTGCCGCCCGCGGCGTGCTCACTGCGCTGGGCGGCATGACCTCGCACGCCGCCGTCGTCGCGCGGGGCATGGGCAAGTGCTGCGTCAGCGGCTGCTCGGAGCTCGATGTCGACGCGGAGCGTGGGATCGCCATCCTCTCGGGGACCGAGCTCAAGGAGGGGGACGTGATCACCCTCGACGGCTCGACGGGCCGGATCTACCCGGGTCGCGTGGCTACGCGGGACCCGGAGCTCGGCGAGCACTTCCAGACCCTCATGCGCTGGGCCGACCGGGCGCGTCGCCTCTCGGTGCGCACCAACGCCGACACCCCGCAGGACGCCGTTCAGGCTCGACGCTTCGGCGCGCAGGGCATCGGGCTCTGCCGCACCGAGCACATGTTCTTTCAGGCCGACCGGATCCTCGCCGTGCGCCGGATGATCCTGGCGGACTCGCCCGAAGCCAGGGGCCGGGCGCTGGCTCAGATCCTGCCGATGCAGCGCGGGGACTTCGAGGGCATCTTCGAGGCGATGAAGGGCCTGCCGGTCACGATCCGGCTCCTCGATCCCCCGCTCCACGAGTTCCTGCCTCACGACGGCGACGAGCTCTCCCAGCTCGCGCGCGAGCTGGGAGAGCCCCTCGAAGAGGTGCAGCGCAAGGTCAACGCCCAGCGCGAGCAGAATCCGATGCTGGGTCATCGGGGCTGCCGCCTCGGGATCAGCCACCCCGAGATCTACGAGATGCAGGCCCGAGCGATCTTCCAGGCGGCCTGCGCGGCGGCCCGGCGGGGGCTGCGGCCGATGCCCGAGATCATGATCCCCCTGGTCATCGACCCCGGTGAGCTCGCGCTGCTGCGCGAGCTCGTCGAGACGGCCGCACGCGACGAGATGAAGAAGGCGGGACGGCGGGTTCGGTTCACGATCGGGACGATGATCGAGGTGCCGCGGGCAGCGATCCTGGCCGAGGCGCTCGCACAGCACGCCGACTTCTTCTCCTTCGGCACCAACGACCTGACCCAGATGACTCTCGCGCTCTCCCGGGACGACGCCGGCCGCTTCCTGCCGGGCTACGTGGAGCGCGGACTCCTCGCCAGCGATCCCTTCGTATCGCTCGATGCCGCCGGCGTCGGGGAGCTGGTCAAGATGGGGACGGAGCGCGGGCGCCAAGGTCGGCCGGGGCTCAAGATCGGCGTGTGTGGCGAGCACGGGGGAGACCCGGCCTCGGTCCGAATCTTCGAGCAGCTCGGCCTGGACTACGTGAGCTGCTCGCCCTTCCGGGTTCCCGTCGCGCGACTGGCCGCGGCGCACGCGGCACTGGAGAGCGAGCGGGCGTGAGACTCTGGATCGCGATCGCGGTCCTCCCCCTGTCGGCGCTCTGCCTGACTGGATGCAGCCTCTGGCCCCATTCCGCTGGCGCCCTGGCTTCGGGGCAGACCCTCGAGCGGGTCCGGGACACCGATGTGCTGGCGCTGGTCTCGCGGATGGAGTCGTTCTACGGCGCGCTCGAGGGACGCTCCCTGGACTCGGTCGATACCTTCGAGGATCCGCGCCTGCGGAGCTTCTTCGAGTCGAACGCGGCCTTCGCGGACTACCTCGCCGCGCTCGCGAGCGAGGTTCGCAAGGCGAACTTCCGGCACGCGAATGCGCTGCGAGTTCGGGTTCGCAGCTTTCGCTTTCCGGACTCCTCGACCGCGAGCGTGCAGGTAGAGCTGCAGGGCCGCCACCAGAGGGGCCTGCGCTTCTGGACTCTCGCGCTCGAGCGCGAGGATACCTGGAAGCTGGTGGAGGGCTCCTGGTGGATCTCCCCCGACAAGCTCTGACGCACCGCGCCCAGGGCCCGGCCGCTCGTCATTTCCCAATATGGGCAAGGGCCTTCCCGCGGATCCGGCTGCGGGGGGCAGCGGGCGGCCTCCCAGGGCCGGAGCGTGCATGAGAGGCTCGGCATCTCGTGGCACGTCCCTTGCTCAAGCCTGTGCCCGAAGCCGCCAGGGAGGCAGGGTCGAGTCTTGAGTGACGAGGATCAGGGAATCGTAGAGGCCATTCGTCGGGGCGACGTCGGAGCCTTCGATGCCCTCTACAACCGTCACTTCCGGCGGATCTACAACTTTGCGATTCGCAAGCTCGGAGATGCGACCGAGGCCGAGGACGTCACGCAGGAGGTCTTCGCCGCGGTCTTCGGCTGTCTCGACCGCTTCGAGGGCCGCTCGGACCTGGTCGTGTGGATCTACGGGATCTCGCGAAACATCCTCAACAACCGGCTTCGAAGGCGCGGGGGGATCCGGCTGATCTCGCTCGAAGAGGTCCCCCCCGAGTCCACGCCGACCGACCAGGGCCCCGCCGCGCAGGCCGAGGCCCGCGAGGTGCTCGAGCGCGTCGAGGCCGCCATCCAGGAGCTGCCCGCCGAGCAACGGCGGATCCTGGAGCTGCGCCACGCGGAGCGGCTGGCGATCCGCAAGATCGCGGAGCTCACGGATCGCTCCGAGGATGCCGTCAAGTCGAGCCTCTACCGCGCCCGCCGGTCGCTGGCGGCCAAGCTTCCCTCGGACAGCCTCCTCCTGAGCTCCTGAGAGCCCCTCCGCGGGTCTCGGAGATGATGCGGGCAGGCGCCGTGCGGCGTCCTGGGCCTGCGGGGGGAGCGCCCCCCCCGGCCGTAGGGACGCTCCCACTTTCGCGTCGCCCGATGCGGCGACACCTTCTGCTCAAGTCTGCCCACCCAGTAGACGATGGGGAGGGTTGGGACACGGGCTGCGGCCCGTCCCCGATCGGCCACACGAATGAAGCAGCGAGGCGACAGCGTGATCCACGCACCCGCATCGGGCTTCCGCTTTGGCGGGAGCTTCTGGGACGATGTCGAGATCGAGATCGAGGCGCTCGACTGGAGGGACTTCGTCGAGTTCCTCTCGTCGGACCGCGGCCCCTTCGAGGCTCGGCCGGCCTTCCGCGAGGGTCTTCGACGCCGGCTCGCGGGTCTGATCCGGAGGCGCTGGTCGCAGTAGCCCGCGAGCCCAGCCGGCGCGCTCCACCCTGCGCTGGCCTGGACGCGGTCTAGAGCGCAAGCTACCCCTCGGCCGCATGGGCTTCGTCCACAAGCGGCTCCGGCCCCGGCTCTGGCTCGTCTACGCGCTCGCGGTCGGAGCGCTCTGGCTCGCGCGGCCCTCACCGGCGACGCTGGCCCTCGGCGGAGTGCCGATCGCCCTCGGCGTCTCGCTGCGTCTCTGGGCCACCGGCCACCTTCACAAGAACGACGCTCTCACGATGACCGGCCCCTACGCTTATCTGCGTCATCCGCTCTACCTGGGGACGCTGCTGATCGCGCTCGGCTTCGCGGTGATGGCGGCGCATCCGGTGGTCTGGGCCGCACTCGGCGTGTTCGCGCTCGGCTACTTCGGCTACTACATGCCCTACAAGAACCGCATCGAGGGGGCGCGCCTCGAAGCCCTCTACGGAGATTCCTACCGCCGCTACGCGGTGGCCGTTCCCCGGCTCGTTCCCAGGCTGCACCCCTACGAGCCGCTGGCCGCGGATCGTCCGCCCGAGGCCGCCTGGCGCCGAGAGCGATTCCGGGACAACCACGAGATCGGGACCACGGCCGTCGTGGCCCTGGCGGTGGCTGCGATGGTCGGGCGCTGGGCGATCGGTCTCTAGTGTTCCGTCCCAGGAGAGGCGCGGCTCCGGGAGGTGATCTCGCCCGAGGTGCCCCTCAGCGGAAGCCCAGGGCTACCCTCTCGCTCTGGGTCCGGTTGCGCCGTACCACCGGGAGCTCCTGGGCCCGGGACGCGACCCGCGTGCCCCCGGAGGTGCGCAGGCTCGCGCGGAGCGCCTGCTCCGAGCACTCCGAGACCCGGCGCGCCGTCCTGGCATGGCCCGGGGGCCGCCCCCGACCCGCTCCGCGCAGGTCCAGCCGGATCTGGTCGGCCATCGGGGGCTCGGCCAGCTCGACCGATACCTGCGCGCCCGGAGCGAGGCGTCCCCGGTAGAGCCACAGGCTGACCCAGCGGGCGGGCTTCTCCCCCAGGGCACTGTGCGACTCGAGCCTCAGCCGCACCCACTCGATGGGCTGCGTGGATCGGTTCGCCACCACCGCGCAGACCGCGGAGCGATCGGGGATGCCTCCGAAGTGCGTCGTGTAGATGCCTCGAAAGCGCTCCAGCTCCACGCGCGAGTCCGCTCCCGAGGCGCTGATGCAGGCGCCGAGACCGAGGCAGAGCAGGGTGGTGGCGGTGCGGCGAAGGATCATGGGGGGAATCCCTGGTCTGCGTGATCGGCCTTCGGCCCCGTCCCCTTGAGCGCCCGGGCCGCTATCATGCGCGCGATGCCGGATCCCGTGCTCTACGAGGTTCGAGACCGCGTGGCGACGATCACGCTCAACCGCCCCGAGCAGCGCAACGCCCTGTCGCCCGATGCGCTGGCCGGTCTGCGGCGCGCCGTCGAGCGCGCCGACGGCGACGTCGAGGTTCGGGCCGTGATCCTCACCGGCGCGGGAGAGCGCGCCTTCAGTGCGGGGGCCGACCTGGGCGGCGGGGCCTCGGGCTCCTTCGCCGATCCGCGCTCGTTCGAGATGTACGAGTCGCGCAGGGCCTTTCCCGAGCTCTTCCAGGCCATGCACGAGGCGCGCTGCCCGATCATTGGAAAGGTGAGGGGCTATTGCCTGGCCGGGGGCCTGGGGCTCGCGCTCGCGTGTGACCTGCTGGTCGCCGGAGAGAGCGCCGTCTTCGGGACCCCGGAGGTCCGGGTGGGGCTCTTCCCGATGATGATCTTCGCCGAGATCGTGCGAAACGTCGGGCTCAAGCACGCGATGGAGCTGGTCCTGGTCGGGGAGCGCATCGGAGCGGAGCGGGCGCAGCAGATCGGCTTGGTCAACCGGGTCGTTCCCGAGGCCGAGCTCGATGCCGAGGTGGACTCGCTCGCGCAGCGGCTCGCTCGCCACTCGCCCGTCGTCGTGGGGCTCGGCAAGCGGGCGGCGTACACGGCCGCCGACATGACCTATCGCCAGGCGCTGGAGTTCCTGCGGGGCCAGCTCTCGCTCAACCTGCTCACCGAGGACGCGGAGGAGGGTCTCCGAGCCTTCCGCGAACGCCGCGAGCCGGAGTTCCGCGGGCGCTGAGTCGGGTGCTTCGGCCCGGGGCCCCTCGGGACGATGAGGGGCGCATGACCCTGCTCCCAGCTCGAGGGACCGTGGTGGCCGAGCGGCCGGCCCCTCGCCGCCGGTCTCGATCGAGCGCGTTCGAGTGATCCCGCGATCGGACTCCGGACGCTCCCCTCGCGTTCGGAGCGGCTTCGATGGGGGTCTGCACTCGGACCTGCTCTTCGAGGGCACCGGCCTGGTGCTGACGGTCGACGCCCTGATCGTGCTCGGAGCGCTCCGGGCCGCGGGGGCGGGCTCGGAGGCGTGGCTGCACTACCTGGCGAACATGGGCTCACCCGTCGGACGTGCGGCGAGCGGAGTCCTGCTCGTCTCGACGCTCGCGTTCTCGCTGCGCTGGCTCCTTGGGTCCCCGGTCGACCGGAGTGCCCCGTCGCTGGCGGGGGCGCCCCAGGGAGGCCGGGTGCCGGGGCTCGAGCGCCTCGAGGCGGCGCTCGAGTGGCTCTTCCGGATCGGAGGGAGCGTTGCGGCCTGGGCGCTCCCGGCGTTGATGTTCGCGCTGACCCTCGCGGCTCCCCTGGGGTGGCTGTCGGCGGCGGGCAGCGAGGGAGCCCGCGGAGCGGCGCTGCGGAGCTGGCTCGAGAGCCCCGCAGTGCAGCTCGTCTGCGCGGGAGTCGTCTCGCTCACGCTCTGGCACGCGGCGCACCACCTACGGCTCTTCATGCTCGATCTGGGGCTCAGCCGGATCCGTACCCCGGTCGCCTACCTGCTCTACGGAATGGCCCTCGGAGGCACCGCCCTCGCAAGCCTCCAGGTCCTCTGGACCCTCGCGACCGGAGGCTGAGCCCCCGAAGATCCGCTGCTCGCAGGGCGCCGGAATACCCCCGGGCTTGTGCAGGGCACGCTGAAAATGATATCCATTCTCAAGTAGTCATGGGACTCCACGACCGGACCTGCAGCTCCCTGGATCGCGTCTCGCCCGGCGACCGCGTGAGGATCTGTGCGCACGCGGAGGCCCAGCCGACTCCCAGGCGGCTGCGAGATCTGGGGTTCGTGCCGGGAACGCCGATCCGGGTGGTGAGACGCGCGCCGCTCGGAGATCCTCTGGAGCTCGAGCTGCGGGGGTATCGGCTCTGCGTCCGTCGCGCGGATGCCGAGCGCGTCTGCACCCGTCCGCTCGCGGATGGGGCTCCGACCGACTCGCTCGCATGACCGCCGCCGCTGGAGCGGTCTCTGCGCCGCTCCGGGTCGCGCTGATCGGGTCGCCCAACGCCGGCAAGACCACGCTCTTCAACGGCCTGACCGGGTCGCGGGCGAAGGTGGCGAACTTCGCGGGGGTGACGGTCACGCGTCGCCAGGGGACGCTGGTCCGGGGCAGCCGGCCCGTCCAGATTCTGGACCTTCCCGGCCTCTACAGCCTGGACCCCGAGACGCCGGACGAGGCGATCGTCGGGCGCGTCCTCGAGGGACGCCAGGCCGGAGAGCCGACCCCGGACGCCCTGCTGATCGTCGTCGACGGCACCACGCTCGGGCGCGGCCTGGGACTGGTCAGCCAGGTCCTCGCGCAGGGCGTCCCGACGGCACTGGTCGTGACCATGATCGACGAGGTCCGCGCGCGCGGCGGGCGCCTCGACCTCGGGCGACTCGAGAGCATCCTGGGTATTCCCGTCCTGGGGGTCGTGGGACATCGCGGGATCGGCCTCGATGCGGTCAGGGACCTGGTGCAGCGTCCGGAGACCTGGCCGCGTCCCGCCGTCCTGCCGCCGGCCCAGGATCCGATCGCGCGCTTCGACTGGGTCGACGCGGTGACCGAGCGTGTCGGCGGGCGTCTCGAGCGCCGCGACTCGCGGACCGAACGCCTCGACCGCATCCTGCTGCACCCGGTGGGCGGGATCTGCATCTTCGCCGCGGTCATGGTGCTGCTCTTCCAGAGCATCTTCAGCTGGGCCCTGCCGCTGATGAACGGAATCAGCGCGACGTTCACCGCGCTGGGGCAGTTCTCTCGCGCCGTCCTGCCACCGGGTCTGCTCACCGACCTCTGGACCGATGGGCTGCTCGCCGGCGTGGGGTCCGTGCTCGTCTTCGTGCCGCAGATCGCGATCCTCTTCGCGCTGATCCACCTGCTCGAGGACGTCGGCTACATGGCGCGCGCGGCGTTCGTCGTGGACCGGATCATGGGCTGGATCGGGCTGCAGGGACGCTGCTTCGTGGCCCTGCTCTCCTCCTACGCGTGTGCCGTTCCGGGAATCATGGCCACCCGCGGGATCCGCTCGCAGCGCGATCGACTGGCGACGATCCTGGTGGCGCCCTTCATGACGTGCTCGGCACGGCTGCCCGTCTACGCGGTGCTGATCGCCGCGTTCATCCCCGCTCGCAGTGTCGTGGGCCCGCTGGGTCTGCGGGCTCTGGTCCTGCTAGGCCTGTACGCGGCGGGAACGCTGACCGCGTTCGTGGCGGCCTGGGCCCTCGGCTCCACGCTGCTGCGCGGAACGCCCTCGAGCTTCTACATGGAGCTTCCGCCCTACCGGATCCCCACGCTCCGGCTGCTCGCGACGCAGGTCTGGGGCAGCGTGCGGGCGTTCCTGCGGCGCGCCGGCACGATCATCCTGGCGGCGTCTCTCGTGCTGTGGGCGCTGCTCGCTTTCCCCCACCGCGACCCGGACCCCGACGTGCCTCCCGAGATCGCCGCCCAGGCGCAGCTCGAGGGAAGTGCCGCGGCCGCGCTCGGGCGCACGCTCGAGCCGGTGATCGCGCCGCTCGGGTTCGACTGGCGCATCGGCGTCGGTCTGATCGCGAGCCTGGCGGCGCGCGAGGTCATCGTCGCGACCCTCGCGCAGATCTACGCCGTCGGTGACGCGGGGAACTTCGAGGGACTGCGCGCCGCGCTGCGAGCCGATCCGTCGATGGGCCTGCCCACCGCACTGGCACTGCTCGCGTTCTTCGTCTTCGCACTGCAGTGCAGCTCGACGATCGTGACCATGGCGCGAGAGACGGGCAGCTGGCGCTGGCCCGCGTTTGCCTTCACCAGCATGCTCGCAATGGCGTGGGTCGCGAGCTTCACCACCTATCGGGTGGCGAGCGCGCTCGTCTCCTGACCCGGCGCGACCTTCCCGGGTACGGGGATGGATCAGTGCACCGGCGGGTGCCGCTTGATCTCGAGCGCCCGGCCCGAGGGGATCACCAGGCGGTCGTCGCGCTCGCGGCGATACTGCTCGAGCATCGGCACCAGGATCCGGCCCAGGATTCGCACGTCGTCGAGAGCGTCGTGGCGGCGCAGCCCATCGGTCGAGACGGAGTAGTGGTGAAGCAGGGCGCTGGTGCTCCAGCGGTTGCGCGGCGGACCCAGGAGCGCCGTCGCCAGCACGACGCTGTCCAGGATCGGGGGCAGCGGCGTCTCGATTCCATGGCGCTCGAACTCGGTCTCGAGCAGGGGGACGTCGTACTCGAAGACGCTCTGTCCCAGCCAGAGATCGGACCCGGCCGCCGCCCGCAGGCACGCCTGCCAGGCCTCGGGGAGCGTGGGGGCGTCGGCGAGCATCTCGGGCGTGATCCCGGTCAGCTCCTGCACCTCTCGAGAGATCTCGGCCCCGGGGCCGGGATTGACGTAGCTCGAGAACGCCTGCGACTCGACGAGGCGTCCCTCTTCGAGCGGGATTCCGGCGATCTGGGTGATCCGCTCCCGGCGCGTATCGAGGCCGGTGGCCTCCAGGTCGAAGAGCCAGAATCGCAGCGATCCGAGCGCTTCGATCTCGAGGCCCGAGATCGCGTACAGGTCGTCCGAGACCGGGCGCAGGGTGTCTTGCGGGCGCTTCACGAGTCCGCTCGCTCCCGGAACGCCTGGAGCAGGGCCGGCGAGCCCGCCAGCATCATCGGCTGAAGCAGAACCTGGGCCTGGTTGTAGCGGCGCGGTCCTTCCGCGAGCGTCTCGAAGCGGCCTCCGGCCTCGCGAACCAGCAGGTCCCCGGCACACACGTCCCACTCGCTCTTCGGGGCGGCCGAGATCCACAGGTCTCCCCGGCCGGCGGCGATCAGGGCCAGCTTGAGCGCCACCGAGCCGACGGGCCGGATCTCGCGGAACCAGCTCTCGTAGGGGTCCAGCTGTCCGCGCTTCATCTCGCTGCGGCTGGAGAGAACCTGGCAGTCGGCGAGCACCGCCAGCGGGGAGACGCGCAGCCGCTCCTCCCCCAGCCAGGCTCCCCGCCCCTGGGCCGCGAAGAAGCACTCGCGCGTGAGGGGCTGGAGGACGACGCCTACCACCGGCTCTCCGCGCAGCGCCAGCGCGATCGAGACGGCGAACTCCGGGATCCCCGCGATGAACTCCTTGGTTCCGTCCAGGGGATCGACGATCCACACGCGTTCGGCCGACAGGCGCGAGCGCACGTCGGCGGTCTCCTCGGAGAGGATCGCGTCGTCCGGGAAGGCCTCTCGAAGCGTGTCGAGGATGCGCCGGTTGGCCTCCAGGTCGGCCAGGGTGACCGGGCTGTCCTCGGCCTTGTCCCAGCTCTCCCGGGCTCCCGACGCCAGGCGCGCGATCCCCTCGCCCGCGGCAGCCGCGGCGGCGCGGGCCACGCTCACTTCTTGCTCGAGATCCACCCCGCTTCCTCCGTGTCCGGTCCTCCCGGCTGCGCGTCCGGTCGTCGCCGCTCCGTGTCCGGTCATCGCGGTCCTCGGAGGGAGAGGTCCGTCGCCCCGTACCGAGGGCTCAGTCGCGATCTCCGCCCCGGGGGGCGTGGCTGCCTCCCGTCTTTCGTCGGCGTCGTCGGCGACGGAGCTTCGGCTCGCAGATGTCGCAGCGCCCGCAGGGCCGCGCCTCGCCGTCCTCGAAGTACTCGCGGATCATCATCACCCGGCACAGGTCCTCGCGCGTGGCGTACTGGATCATGGCGTCCAGGCGGCGGCGATCCTGGGTCCGCCGCTCCTCGTTGGCCTTGCTGAGGAGCTTCACCGCGTCGACTCCCGGATCCCGGATCAGCCGAAACGCCCCCTCCTCCTCCTCGACCAGGCCGGCATTGCGAAGCCCCTCGAGCACCGCCTTGGTGCGCGTGATCCCCACCTCGGTCGACATCGCCAGCACGCCGGGCTCTACCGTCTGCCCGTCGTTCGTCCAGGCCGCGAGGCCGGAGACGACCTTCCGGACCTGCGAGCGCGTCGCCGGTCCCTCCGACAGGAAGTGGCGCTGCACGGCGAGGTCTTCGGGGAGCCACAGCAGGATGCAGCGCGCGGGGAGGCCGTCGCGGCCGGCGCGCCCGGCCTCCTGGACGTACGCCTCCAGGGCGCCGGGAACCTGGTAGTGAACCACGTAGCGGATGTCGGGCTTGTCGACGCCGAGCCCGAACGCGCTGGTCGCGATCATCACGATCCGCTTCCCGCTCGACATGAACCGCTCGTGCGCGTGGTCCCGCTCCGCCTTCGTCAGCCGGCCGTGGTAGATCTCGGCCGGGATCCGGGCCAGCTTGCACAGCGCCCCCAGCTCCTCGACATCCCGTACCGTCGAGCAGTAGACGATGCCGGGCCGCCGGAGCCTGCGCAGCAGCTGGATCAGCGTCCTCCGCTTGTCGTCCTCGGACTCGCAGCGCGTGACCTCGAAGCGCAGGTTGGGCCGGGTGATCGGGCGCACCACGACCGACGGCTCGCGCATGCCGAGTCGCTTGATGATCTCGTCGCGAACGAGCGGAGGCGCCGTGGCGGTCAACGCCAGGATCGTCGGCTGTCCCAGGTCCTTGGCGAGCGCGCCGAGTGCCAGGTAGGACGGCCGGAAGTCGTGGCCCCACTCGGAGACGCAGTGGGCCTCGTCCACCACGAACAGGGACACCGGGTTGTCGCCGAGCCGCTTCCGGAAGCCCGGTCCCGTCGCTCCCTCGGGGGTGATCAGGAGGACCTTCTGGCCGCCGTCCTCGATCAACGAGAGTGCCTCTTCCCGCTGCTTGAGGGTCAGGGAGCTGTCCAGGCGCAGCGAGCCGATCCCCTGCTCGCGCAGCTTCTCGAACTGATCGCGGATGAGCGCGATCAGCGGCGAGACCACCACGGTCAGTCCTTCGAAGAGCAGGCTCGGGATCTGGTAGGTGAGCGACTTGCCTCCGCCCGTCGGCAGGACGGCCAGCGTGTCGCGACCGTCGAGGACCGAGCGGATGATCTGCTCCTGGCCCGGCCGGAAGTGGCGCAGGCCGAACTCGCGGCGCAGCAGGTCGAGCATCTGCTGGCGCTGCGTGTCGGGGACGCCGCCCCGGCGGCGCCGTGAGCGGCGGCGGCGCCGCCGTGCACCGGAGCGCGCGGGCGCGTCCGTCGCGACGGGGAGGGGGTCGGGGTCGGCGATCGTCGGGCTCGCGTCGATCTCGGACGCCGCGTCGACCTCGTCCCCTCTCACCGGGGGGTGTTCGGAGGGCTCGGAGTACCCCGGGTGCTCCGAGTGCTCGACACCGTTGCCGGAGCCGAGGTCGGTGTCGGCTCCGTTCGGGGAACGCCGTCTACCGCGAGGGCGTGGCGGCTCCTCGGGTGCAGCATCGCGGTCAGAGTCCAGAATAGACCTCCAGATGGAGCGGGCCTCAGCCTACGGGGCCAGCGAGAGGCGCCGGCCGATCTCTCCCCTCCGGGGCGCCGTCGCCCCCGGAGCGCCACCAGTATAGGCCGATTCGGGCGGTGTGCCCCCCCGCGGGCCTCCCGGGAGCGCCGCGACGAGCCCGCCCAGGGGCCCAAGGGTCCGGCCCGGGCGGCCCCGGGGGCGGCCCGGAACGGCGCTTGACACCATGGGGAGGGTATCCGCTACACTACGAATGAGCCTTGAGGGGCTCTACATAGCGGAGGGCCCTGCCCGCCGCGTCTGACCTGCATGCTTCTGGAGGGTTGCGCTGAGGCGGAAGCATGCAGCGGACCCCAAAGAACGCTCCCCGAGCTGCTCACGGCATCCCCGGTATCTCGACCGGGCGCTTGGTGAGCCCCGCGAGCCCGATCCAGGTCCCAGGTCCCCGCTGGTGCGCCGCCTCCGCCGCCGAGGCTCGTCGACCCACGGAAGGTCGCGCCCGGCGCCGCTCCTCACCCGTTTCTGATGGCACGGGCGAATGGCCCCGCGGGGGTTCTTTCTCCTCCTGCGGCCCTGGTTGGGTCGCTCTTCATAGCCCACTCCCGCGGGGCTATTGCCCGTTGCCACTTCACACCTCCGCTCTGCCGCCGAAGAGGGGAGGAGTGTTCGTACGCAGCAGACTCCTCATGCTCCTGGCGGCGGTCGCCCTCTGGGCCCTGTCGCCCCTGGCGGCGCACGCCCTCAGCCTGGCCGATCTGGCGACCGAGGGCGCCTCGTTCTCGAGCCTCGATGGCCAGCTCACGTTCGGCGGCTTCGACGTCTCGGATCTCGCGGCGAGCGGCTTCGACCCTCAGTTCATCGACGTGGTGCCGATCGAGCTCGGGTTCCAGCTGGTGCCCGCCGACGACTGGCTGCGCGTCTTCGACGGTCGGATCGAGGATCCGCTCTTCCACTTCGACGTGGAGTCCACCCTGGGGATCCAGGGTGTCCGCCTCGGCATCGGCAACGCCTTCGAGGGACCTCTCGCTCGCGGGCCCGGCAGCGCCGTGCGGGTCGAGGTGAGCGGGGACTCCCTGGCAGCGCTGCTCGTGGCCGAGCTCGCCGCCGGCCAGGAGGGAAGCGCGGCGGATCGAGCGGCCTCGGCGGGGGGCTCGACCCTGACGCTCTGGACCCGCGTGGACCTGCTCTCCGGCGACCCGGACGGCAGCGCCCTCTTTCCGCGGATCGAGTACCGCTTCGAGACCGAGGTGCCCGAGCCTGGCACGACCAGCCTGCTGCTCCTGGGGCTGGCCGGCGCCGGCTGGATTCGGAGGCGCCTCTAGGGCGAGTCGGCTCTTCGGAGCCTCGCGGCCATGGGGGATTGCCCGGGGAGCTTCTGTATGGCACTTTGCCATACAGCCCATGCCGGACGTCTCCCGCAAGCTCAAGATGACCTTCCGGGTCGATCGAGACCTGGCGCTCGCGCTGCGCGGAGTGTCCAACCAGACGGCGTTCGTGGAGTCGGCTCTCCGCGAGGCATTGGGGCGCACGTGCCCCCTGTGCCGGGGGAGCGGCAAGACGGACGAGGTCCGCCTCCGGATCTCTGATCTGAAGTCGCTGGCGGGGCAGGGGCGGATCGACCGCGGCACCGCCTCGCAGCTCCGGGCACTCATCCGCCTGGGGCGGGCGCTGCTCGCCACGCGTCTCGAGCTCGAACCCTCGAAGTCCGAAGAGCGCGGGCTGGGCTTTCGGCTGGCTCGCCAGGATGAGCTCCTGCTCGCGGGCCGGCTCGGTCTGCGCGAGCAGCCGCTCGACCTGACCCACTGACCCATCGATTTCCCCACCCGATCCGTCTCGCGGATGCCCGCGAGGTACGAAAGGAGAGAGCCCGATGTCCACGATGATTACCGAGGAGTGCATCAACTGCGGCGTCTGCGAGCCGGAGTGCCCGAACGACGCGATCAGCGAGGGAGAGGAGACCTTCGTGATCGACCCTTCCCTGTGCACCGAGTGCGTCGGATTTCACGCGGCGGAGCAGTGTGCCGAGGTCTGTCCCGTGGACTGCTGCGTTCCCGACCCGAACAATCCCGAGTCGGAGAGCGTCCTCTTCGACCGAGCCGGGGCGCTCCATCCCGATCAGCTCGAGACCATGGAGCTCGGCCCCGAGACCTCGCGCTTCCGCGCGACCGGCTGAGGACCCGTGTCCCCTCCCGATCCGTCCTGGGATCGGGCTCGGGCACATGCGGATCCAGCGGGCTCTCCGCCTCAGGCCGGCGCGCCGCTGTCACTCGTTCACGGGGTGCCGCGTAGCAGGGAGCAATGAAGACGGCTGCGTCCCGCGAACGCCTACGAGACGCGGCCCACTCCGGGGGCGCCTTCTGCCCGGTCGGAAGGCGGCGCAGATGCCCGCGCGACCGCGACGAGCGCCGTCCCTCCCGGCTCGTGGGCCGACAAGCCCGCTCGCGTACGATCCACGGCCCGATTCCGGCGGGCGCCGGTGTTCTTCTCCGAGCCGTGGAGAGCTCTGGCTCGTGACGTTGATTCCCGGAGTGCGAGCGACCGCGGTGGCGGGTGCGGCGCTGAGCGTCTGTAGCTGGCTCGTGTTGGCGGCCAGCTCTGCGGGTGCCGACTCTGCTCCCGAGCCTCCGCCGGGTGCCGCCGTCGCTGCGGGCGACGACGGGCCGATGGACGAGGGTTCCCTGGAGACGAACGCGGCCCTGGATCGCGTCCTCCGCTATGCCCGCGAGAACAACCCCGGCATCCGGGCGGCCGAGCAGGCCTGGCTCGCAGATCTGCAGCGGATCACGCGCGAGCGCTCCTACGAGAATCCGTGGATCACCTTCGTTCCCGACACGGGGGCTCTGTCGGAGACTCGCTCCGGCCGCCAGAGCCACGGGGTCGAGCTCTCGCAGGCGATTCCCTTTCCCGGCAAGCTCACCCTCAAGGGTCGGGTCGCCGACTCTCGGGCCCGCGCGACGCAGCAGCGGCTCGAAGCCGTGATCCAGGAGATCCTGCGCCAGACGCGCTCGCGCTATGCGGACTACTTCCTCGGCGCGAGGTCGCTGCGGATCAACGCGGAGACCATGCGTCTCGCGCGTCAGTTCGCGGACATCGCGGCGGCGAAGTACCGCGTCGCGGGAGCCGCGCAGCAGGACGTCATTCAGTCGCAGGAGAAGATCAGCGAGCTGGCTGCCGAGCGAGTGATCTTCGAGTCCGAGTTCGAGACCGCTCTCGGGGCCCTGAACAGTCTGCTGGACCGCCAGCCTCGAGCGCCGCTGGGTCCGCCGAGCGACCTGAGCGCGGGGGAGCTCGCGGTTCCCCTCGCAGAGCTGGTCGAGGCCGCAGACTCCAGGCGGCCAGAGCTCCTGGGCCAGGACAACCGGGTGCAAGCCGGGCGAGACTCGGTGCGCCTGGCGAGGATGGGCTATCTTCCGGACTTCAAGATTGGCGCGCAGTACGTGGCCGTCCAGGGCGGCACCAATCCACTCTTCAGCCGGGATGGAAACGACGTCTGGAGAGTCAAGCTGGGCTTCTCGATTCCGATCTGGATAGACCGGGTCGGCGCGGAGGTGTCGGAGGCGCGAGCGCGCTTGGCCCGGGAGCGAGCGCGGAGACGCGATCTGGCCAATCTCGTTCACGACGAGGTACAGCGCAGCTACGAACGGGTGCGTGCGGCCTCGCGTACCGAGCGGATCTACCGGACGACGCTGATTCCGCAGACCCAGGAGAGGGTCGCGGCGGCGCGTGCGGGCTACCAGACGGGAGTCGTCGACTTCCTGACATTGATCGACAGCCTCGAGGCTCTGGAGCGGGTCCAGCTCGAGCGCGATCGCGCCGTCCGCGCGTACCACGCGGGTGTCGCAGACCTCGAGCGCGCGACGGGCTCGCAGCTGCAGGGGGTCGCTCCTTGACCCAGAGGGCGACCGGACACGCCGACGAGAACGGGTCGTGTCGCAAGGGGGTCGGGCGCTGCATCGTCGGCCTGACTCTCTGCGCGCTGGCCGCGAGCCTCTCCGCATGTGCGGACGACTCCTCCAGTGCCTCCACCCCGAAGGCGGGCGAGAGCTCGGCTACGAAGGAGGGACGGAAGATCCTCTACTGGAAGTCGCCGATGGACCCGAGCTTCATCGCTCAGGGCCCGGGCAAGGACTCCATGGGGATGGACCTCGTGCCCGTCTACGAAGGCGAGGTGCCGTCGGGCCCGCCCGGGAGGATCCGGATCGATCCCGCGACCGTGCAGAACATCGGCGTCCGGACCGCGCTCGTCGAGCGGAAGTCCCTCAGCCGGGAGATCCGGACGGTCGGCAGGATCGGATACGACGAGCGCCTGGTGCGGCGGATCGCGCCCAAGATCGCCGGGTGGATCGAGAACCAGACGGTGAACTTCACCGGCCAGTTCGTGACACGGGGTCAGCGGCTGCTGGACATCTACAGCCCCGAGCTCGTCAGCACCCAGGAGGAGTACCTGGTCGCGCTGCGATACCGCCGGCGCCTCGCCGGAGATGCGATCCAGGAGGCCGTGCGGGGATCGCAGGACCTGGTCCAGGCCGCCGAGA
This sequence comes from Myxococcota bacterium, assembly GCA_046757685.1. Taxonomy (GTDB): domain Bacteria; phylum Myxococcota_A; class UBA9160; order SZUA-336; family SZUA-336; genus JBHHYV01. Next base: position 4,094 of record JBHHYV010000043.1, on the reverse strand, counting down.
CCCGCCTCCGGTACTGGGGCATCACCCAGGCCCAGATCAAGGCGCTTCGAGAGCGCGGGAAGATCACGCGCACGATGACGCTCCACTCCCCCACCACCGGAATCATCATCGAGAAGCACGTCCCCGAGGGTGGATACATCAAGGCCGGGGAGACCGTCTACGGAATCGCCGACATCTCGACGATCTGGGTCTACGGCGATGTCTACGAGTACGAGGCTCCGTGGCTGAACCTCGGCCAGAAGGCGACCATGACGCTCGCCTACGAGCCCACCGTGACCTATACCGGGAAGGTCACCTACATCTACCCCTATCTCGACTCGAAGACCCGAACCCTCCGGGTTCGCCTGGAGTTCCAGAACACCGACGACTTCGCTCTCAAGCCCGACATGTGGGCCAACGTCACGCTGCACGCGGAGACCACGCACGATGCCCTCGCGATTCCCGAGCGTGCGGTCATCCGGACGGGTCAGAGGTCCGTCGCGCTGGTCGCCCTCGATGGGGGCTACTTCGAGCCCCGCGACGTCCAGCTGGGTCGCGAGTCCGGGGACGACGTGGAGGTGCTCTCTGGCGTCGAGGAGGGGGAGCGAGTCGTGACCTCGGCCCAGTTCCTGATCAACTCCGAGAGCAACCTGCAGTCGGCGATCGCGAAGATGCTCCGGAGGCAGACCGCTGAGAGGGCCGCCGATCCGCAGACCGCGGACCCGTCGGCCATGAAGATGCCCGGGATGAAGATGGAGCCGGCCGGCGACCCGATGCCCGACGAGGACGCCGACCCCGACACGAGCGCGCCTCCGTCCCCTCCCGAGAGCTAGCCGATGCTCGAGCGGATCATCGAGATCTCGGTCCGGAACAAGTTCCTCGTGATGCTCGCCACGGCCGCGCTGATCGCGGTCGGAACCTACGCCTTCCGGAACATCCCGGTCGATGCGCTTCCAGACGTCAGCGACGTCCAGGTCATCATCTTCACGGAGTGGAGCGGCCAGCCTCCCCAGATCGTCGAGGACCAGGTCACCTACCCGATCACGACGACGATGCTGGCGGTCGCGAACGCAAAGGTCGTTCGCGGGTACTCGTTTTTCGGCCTCTCCTTCGTCTACGTGATCTTCAAGGACGGCACCGACATCTACTGGGCGCGCAGCCGGGTCCTGGAGTACCTGAGCTTCGTCCAGAACCAGCTGCCCCAGGGTGTGACCCCGGTCCTCGGTCCGGACGCAACTCCGGTCGGCTGGGTGTACGAGTATGCCGTCGTCGATCGTTCCGGGACGCACGACCTCTCGGAGCTGCGAAGTCTCCAGGACTGGTACCTGCGCTACCAGCTCCAGACGGTGCCTGGCGTCGCGAACGTGGCGACGGCCGGGGGATTCGTAAAGCAGTACCAGGTCAATGTCGACCCGAACCGGCTCCTCGCCTACGACCTGCCGCTCAGCACCATCACGGCCGCCATCCGGCGGAGCAACAACGACGTCGGGGGCCGGGTCGTCGAGTTCGCCGAAGCCGAGTACATGGTCGAGGGGATCGCGTACGTCGAGAGCGTCGAGGACCTCGAGAGCATCTCGGTGGGGGTCAATGGCAGCGGGACACCGATTCTCTTGCGCGACGTCGCCGACGTCTCGCTCGGGCCCGATATCCGGCGTGGCGCGATCCAGCTCGATGCAGACGGCGAGGCCGTCGTCGGGATCGTCGAGATGCGTTACTGGAACAACGCGCTCGAGGTCATCGATCGGGTCAAGAAGAAGCTCGAGTCCCTGAAGGCCGGCCTGCCCGATGGCGTGGAGATCGTCCCGATCTATGATCGGTCCGCGCTGATCGGTCGCGCGCAGGCGATGCTACGGGGCAAGCTCCTCGAGGAGAGCCTGATCGTGGCTGCGGTATGCGTGGTGTTCCTGCTGCACCTGCGCTCCGCGTTCGTCGCCATCTTCACCCTCCCGGTCGGAATCCTCGGGGCCATGGCGATCATGTATCGCCAGGGGCTGGGCGCCAACATCATGTCGCTCGGTGGGATCGCGATCGCGATCGGAGCCATGGTCGATGGCGCGATCGTGATGATCGAGAACGCTCACAAGCACCTGGAGCGGGACCGAGGCAAGAAGCCGCACTGGGAGATCATCGTCGACTCGACCAAGGAGGTGGGCCCGGCGCTCTTCTTCTCGCTCACGATCATCTCGGTGTCCTTCCTCCCCGTCTTTGCCCTCACCGGGCAGTCCGGCCGGATGTTCGCGCCGCTGGCCTTCACGAAGACCTACTCGATGGCGGTCGCGGCGCTCCTTGCCATCACGATCGTCCCGATCCTGATGGGGTACCTGATTCGCGGGCGCATCATGCCGGAGCAGCGAAACCCGATCAATCGCTTCCTGATCTGGGTGTACAGCCCGGTCCTGCGCTGGGCGCTCAAGCTGCGCTGGTTCGTCTTCGCCGGTGCGGTAGGCCTGCTGGCGCTCACCGTGATCCCCTACCAGCGGCTGGGCTCCGAGTTCATCCCCCCGCTGAACGAGGGCGACCTGCTCTACATGCCTTCCCTGCTCCCCGGAGCGTCGATCACCGAGGCGCAGGCCGTCGCGCAGCAGACCAACAAGATGATCTTGACCGTACCCGAGGTGAAGCACGCACTGGCCAAGGTCGGTCGCGCGCGGACACCGCTGGACCCGGCGCCGCTGGGGATGCTCGAGACCACCGTCATCCTGAAGCCCAAAGAGGAGTGGCGGCCGGGGATGACGATCGATCGGCTGACGACCGAGCTGAACGACCTGATCAAGTTCCCCGGGGTCACGAACGCCTGGACGATGCCGATCAAGACGCGGATCGACATGCTGTCCACCGGGATCAAGACACCCGTGGGTATCAAGATCACCGGCCCGAAGCTCGACGTGCTGCAGCGGCTCGGCGAGGAGGTCGAGCCGATCATCCGCCAGCTCTCCGGGACACGCAGCGTGTACGCGGAGCGGGTCAATGGCGGCTACTACCTGGACTTCGTGATCCGGCGGAACGAGGTGGCGCGCTACGGGCTCACCACCGGAGCCGTCGAGGACGTCATCCAGTCCGCGATCGGGGGCCGCAACATCACGACGACGATCGAGGGTCTCGAGCGCTACCCGGTGAACGTCCGCTACGCTCGCGATCTGCGGGGGAGCCTCGTCGACCTGCGCCGGGTGCTCGTTCCGACGCCCACGGGCGCTCACGTTCCGCTCGAACAGCTCGCCGACATCTTTCCCAGGATGGGCCCCCCTTCGATCAAGACCGAGGGAGCTCAGCCGCAGGCCTGGATCTACGTCGACATCGACTCGGACCAGGATGTGGGGGGATACGTCGAGCGCGGGTCCAAGCTGCTCGCCAGCCGAGTGGATCTGCCACCGGGCTACACCCTCCAGTGGAGCGGTCAATTCGAGTACATCCAGGAGGCGCGCGCCCGGTTGAAGCTGGTGGTCCCGGTGGCCCTGGCGATCATCTTCCTGCTGCTCTACCTGAACTTCCACAACCTCATCGAAGTGATGATCGTGATGCTGACGCTGCCCTTCTCGATCCTGGGTGGGATCTGGTTCATGGATCTGCTCGGATACAACATGAGCGTCGCGGTGGTCGTGGGGTTCATCGCTCTCGGCGGGGTGGCGACCGAGATCGGTGTGGTCATGCTGCTCTACCTGGACCAGGCGTACCGGGCGCACCGGCGAGAGAACGAGCCGATGACTCGCGAGGAGCTCTACCGGGCGGTCATTGCGGGCGCCGTCGAGCGTGTTCGCCCCATCGTCATGACCGCGACGGCGATCATCGCGGGGCTGCTGCCGATCATGTGGAGCACCGAGACCGGGGCTCGGGTCATGAAGCGGATCGCCGCTCCCATGGTGGGGGGCATGGTCTCCGCGACCCTGCTCGCCCTCGTGCTCATCCCGGTGGTCTACGAGATCTGGCGTGCATCGCAGCTGAGACGAGAGGCGCGACGAGCTCCGGCGAAGCCCTGAGAGCCCGCGGATCACCGTTCCCTACGAGGGGAGCTCGGCGCCGGGGGGGTTACTCGGGCCCGGCTGGCACCTGGATCGTCTGCAGGTATCCCACGATCGAGGCGATCCGGGATCGGATCATGATCTCGTCGGGATCGCCCG
>JBHHYV010000042.1:0-26195 GCA_046757685.1 Myxococcota bacterium | reverse complement strand
TGATCGTCGCAACCGGGTCCACCACGTCGTAGCGAAGCTGCTGGTACTCCATCGGGCAAGCATACACCGGTCGGACGAGCGCGTGGGAAGGGCTCAGTAGACGATCTTGTTGAGCGGGAACTCGACGATGCCGCTGGCTCCGGCATCGTGCAGGTCCGGTAGCAGGTCGCGAACCAGCGACTCCTCGATGATCGTGTGGATGGCGACCATCGAGCCGTCGGCCAGGGGCGACACCGTCGGCGACGAGAGGGCGGGCAGCAGGCTCAGGACGTTCTCGACGCGTGCCTTGGGAGCATTCAGCATCAGGCCCACGCGACCTTCGGCGGCGATCGCACCGTTCAGCAGCAGCGCCATGCGATCGAGCTTTCGCCGCTTCCAGGGGTCGCGGTAGGCCTTGCGGTTGGCGATCAGACGCGGAGTGCTCTCCATCAGGGTATCGACGATGCGCAGCTGGTTGGCGCGCAGGCTCGATCCAGTCTCGGTGACCTCGACGATGGCATCGGCCAGAAGCGGAGGCTTGACCTCGGTCGCGCCCCACGAGAACTCCACCTCCGCGCGCACGCCCTGCTGCTTGAGCCAGCTGCGCGTCAGCCCCACGGCCTCGGTGGCGATCCGCTTGCCCTCGAGATCGGGCGCCCGGCGAATGGAGGAGCGCTCGGGCACCGCCAGCACCCAGCGCACCGGGCGCATCGACTGCTTGGAGAACTTCAGATCCGCGAGCTCGACGACGCTCGCGCGCGTCTCTCGAATCCAGTCGAGCCCGGTCACGCCGGCGTCGAGAACTCCCTGGTGGACGTAGCGCGCCATCTCCTGGGCGCGGATCAAGACGCACTCGAGCGTGGGATCATCGACCTCGGGATAGAGCGAGCGGTCCGGAACCCGGATGTGGAACCCCGCACGCCCGAAGAGCGCCGTCATCGCCGCCTCGAGCGAGCCCTTCGGAAATCCGAAGCGCAGAACCTCCCGTTGCCGGGAGGAGCGTCGTGCGCCGAGTGCCATGGGGCGCGCAGCTTATCCGCTCGAACCCGCCTTTGCCAGCAACGTGCGCACTCCCTCGAGGCGACTCCATGCGGCGCCGGGACGAAGCCGGGCCTCGGGGTCGCGCAGATCTCCCTCGACCTCGAGGATTCGCTCCTCGACCAGAACCCGCAGGGCGTTGGGCACCCACGATCGCTCCAGGCCTCCGACCCAGCCGTCCGGCCGAAGCAGGAGCGCCGCCTGGATCGCAGCCGTCGCGTCGCGCTCCAGCTCGATCCGGGACCCCTTGCCGCCCCTCGCGGACACCGCCCGAAAGGTCTCCTCGTAGGCGGAGCGCATGGGGGCGATCTGCGCGGCGAAGAGGCGTTCGCCGGGCTGCACCCCGGCCCCTCGCGCGGCCTCGAAGGCGCGCTCGCGAGCCACACCGACCGGCGGCAGCAGCTCGAGGCGCAGCCAGTCCAGCCACTCCGAGGCGACCGCCTCGTCTCCAGCCAGGGCCAGGGCCGCCGCGACCGCGAGCGACGGTGCCAGCGACGACCGGTAGTAGTCGAGGGTCGGCACTGCGGCATCCTCGTACCACAGGACCTCCCCTTCGCTGTCCTCGATCCGGCGGACCCATCCGGAGTCGGCGAACGCGGAGATGCCGGCCCGAAGATCCGCTTCGAGATCGACTCGGAGGGCCTCGCTCGGCGGGACGCCCGCCTCCTCGAGCACTCGGAGAAGCCTTCGCGCTCTGCGCACCAGGTCCTGCCAGCGCACGCCGTGTCCGGACGAGGCGCGGAGCACTGCCGCCACCAGGTTCGTTCCCGTCGCAGTGACCAGGCCGTTCAGACGGCGTGCGATCTCGAGGCCTGCGCTCTCGATCACCGGACGGCGCGCGGCGGCGGCCCCGGGCCCTCTCGCCGCGAGGAGGTGGCGGTCCTTGCCCACCAGCTCACGCAGCGAGAAGGGCTCGCCGAAACGGACGATCGCGGAGCCGAAGCGCCACCGCAGGATCGAGCGGGCCCGGAGAAGTCCGATCAGACTCTCGCGCGTCTTGGCCGCTCCCCCCCGCTCTTCGACGATCGAGCGCTCCTCGACGACTCGCTCGTAGGTGAGCCCGACGGGCACGACGAAGACGTCGCGGCGCACCCCCCGCGCCCAGGCTTCGAGGATCATCCCCAGCATGCCGAGCCTCGGGGGCAGGGTCCGCCCGGTGCGCGATCGCGTGCCCTCGATGAAGAACTCCTGCGTCGCGCCGTCCCGGAGCAGCTGCTGCACGTAGCGCCGGAAGACCGCGCTGTACAGGGCGTCCCCCTCGAAGCTCCGACGCAGGAAGTAGGCCCCCCCCCGGCGGAAGATCGGGCCGAGCGGCCAGAACGCGAGGTTGATGCCGGCGGCGACGAGAGGGGGAACGAGGTGTCGCTCATAGAAGAGCCACGACAGGATCAGGTAGTCGAAGTGGCTCCGGTGGGTTGGCACCAGGACCAGGGGATGGAGCTTGGCCGCGTCGGCCAGGCGTTCCAGTCCGTGCACCTCGATGCGATCGAAGAGCCGCTGAAAGAGACGCCGGACGACCACATCGAGAATCGCGAGTGCCGTCGGGCTCGGACTCGCTGCGATCTCGCGGAGCATGCGGCGCGCGCGGTTTCGCTGCCGGGCGACCCGCCGCGCGCGGCCCCCGGCCAGAGCCAGGATCTGGGTCTCCACCTCGGGGGCCTCGATGATCTGCTCTTCGATGCGATGGATCGGGCGCAGGGTCGCTCCCGCCACGGGCTTCTCTTCGCGGCGAAGGAAGATCATCAGCGAGCGGCGCACCTTCTTGGCGATCCGCGTGACGCCTTCGGCTCGGTGCTCCCGCACGAAGGCCCCGAGGTCGATCGCGGTCCCGACCCGCACCGCGAGGTTGCGATAGTTCCACAGGAAGGAGAGCAGCTTGGCCACGTCCCCGGGCCGCTCGGGCGAGCCGTAGAAGACGTTCAGGAAGCGACTGGCGGGACGAGGACCCTTGCGCCAGAAGAGGGCGAGCGGAACCATGTGGATCGTCCGGGATTCGCGCTGGGCTTCCTCGACGAGCGCCGCCAGGTAGTCGCGCTCCGAGTGACCACTCGAGACGGCCCGCCTGCGCGAGCGCACCGCGGGCTTGTCGGTGCGCAGGAAGAGGAACTGGCTTCCGCCCGCGCGCACCACCTCGCGCGCGAATGCGAGTCCACGCTGGCGATCGCTTCGGAAGCCGCGGCGCAGCCGCCGTCCCAGACCTCGAGCCAGCAGCCGCAGCGCCTCGCCGAGCGGTCGGTAGTAGTAGAACCAGATTCCGTTCGCGAACGTCGAGAGCCGCAGCCCATGCTGCACGAAGAGCCAGTTGAAGAGCAGGTAGTCGAGCCGCGAGCTGTAGCGCATCACGTAGACGACCGCGCCCTCGCGCTCCAGCGCGCGCAGCCGCTCGGCATCGCCCTCCTGCAGTTGGAAGCCCGCGAAGAAGCGCTCTCCGAACAGGCGCACCGCCCCGCCGAAGCGGGGGGTCATGGCCGTGAAGGGGTCGAGGTCGGGTCGCTCGGGAGGCCCGCCCGGAGCCAGTCGCCCCAGCGCTCTGCTCGGCTCTCGGTCCGCGCGCCCCACACCCAGAGTGTTCCAGGCGCGGGGCGCGGCTTCAATCCGGCGAATCCAGCGGATGGGGCCGTGGCCCCGGTCGCCCGCCGGCCGGGTGTGACCTCAGCCCATCAACGAGGTCTGGCTCTCGGGCAGGAAGACGTCCGCCTCGTGGTCGGCGATCTCCTGGGCGCTGATCAGGGGGGAATCGCTCCGCAGGCCCTCGGCCATGACGACCTTGGCCTCGGCCACCCGCCCTCCGCCGGAGAAGAGGAACTGGCCGGTCCGGTCCTTGGAGAGCTCGCTCACCATGTACAGGACGGTGGGAGCGACGTTCTTGGGGTCCATCCTCTCCTTCACCTGCTCTGCCGACATTCCCGGAAGGTCGTCCGTGAGCCGGGTGAGGGCGACCGGAGCCAGCCCCCAGACGCGGATCCCGTACTTCTTGCCCTCGAGTGCGAGGCAGCGCGTGAAGCCCGCGATCCCCGCCTTGGCGGCGCCGTAGTTCGTCTGTCCGAAGTTGCCGATCAGCCCGGAGGTCGAGCTGGTGTTCACGATGACGCCGCCCGCCCCGCGCTCCTTCATGTGGACGAAGACCGGCCGGGTGACGCAGTAGGTGCCCCTGAGGTGGACGGCGATCACCGCATCCCAGTCCTGCTCCTCGAGCTTGGCCAGCGTCTTGTCCCGAAGGATCCCCGCGTTGTTGACCAGGATGTCGACCTTGTCATAGGCATCGAGCGCGGTCTGGAGGATGCTCCGTCCCCCTTCGACCGTTGCGACCGAGGCGTAGTTGGCGGTGGCCTCGCCTCCGGCCTCGCGGATCTGGTCGACGACCTGGTCCGCCATCGAGTGGCCGCCCGAGTCTCCTCCCGAACGGCTCCCGCCGAGGTCGTTCACGACCACCGCAGCGCCTTCCCGCGCGAGCAGCAGCGCGTGCTCGCGGCCGAGACCGCCGCCCGCCCCCGTTACGATCGCGACCTTTCCATCCAACAGTCCCATGATCTCGACTCCTTCTCGCCCGCGGCGAGTATCTGGCTCCCAAGCGAGAGGCGAGCCGAGCAGAGAGGGGACGCGGGCCCATAAGCTACTCGAGCAGGAGGAGTACCTGGTCCTCCTCGACGCTCTCTCCCGCCTCGACGCGGATCTCGCTCACCCGTCCGGCCTCCGGGGCCTCGACGGGCATCTCCATCTTCATCGACTCGAGGATGACGAGCTCGTCGCCCGACGCCACGTTCGCCCCCACAGCAACCTGGATCCGGAAGACGGTCCCGGTGATGTGGGCACAAACCTCGGTCGCCAAGTCGGCCTCCCGTCGTCCCTCGGCCGGGCGCAGGGTTACACAAGTGACGCACCCGGCGCAATCGGGGGGCCCGGGCCCCTATGCTAGCTTCCCGCCATGCTCGAGACGCTGACTCGCGGGTTCCGGACCGCGCGCGACCAGCTCCTCGGCGCAGCGGAGCTCAGCGACGAGAACACCGCCGAGGCCCTGCGCGCGGTACGGGTCTCGCTGCTCGAAGCCGACGTCGACCTGGAGATCGTGCGGGGCTTCCTGGATCGGGTGCGCGAGCGCTGCGCAGGCGAGCGGGTCAAGCTCCGGGCCGGGCGCGGCGCGCGGCGGATGCGCGTCTCTCCCGGCGACCACTTCACGCGCGCCTGCTACGACGAGCTCGTCGCCCTGATGGGGGCCGAGGAGCCCATCGGACGGACCCGGGGAGCCCGGGCCGTGATGCTCCTGGGGCTCCAGGGCACCGGCAAGACGTCGACCGCGGCCAAGCTGGCCCTCCACCTGAAGAAGCAGGGCGAGAGGCCGCTGCTGGTCGCGGCCGATCTGCGCCGTCCCGCCGCGCGGGAGCAGCTCCGTGTACTCGGCGAGAGCATCGGCGTGGAGGTGTTCTCGCGCGAGACCAACGACGCGCCGGCGCTCTGCGCGGAGGCGCTCGACCATGCGCGCAGCCGGGGAATGGACAGCGCGATCCTCGATACCGCGGGGCGCCTCCAGATCGACGATGCGCTGATGCGCGAGCTCGCCGAGATCAGCGAGCGGGTCGAGCCCGAGCTGCAGCTGCTCGTCTGCGACGCCATGGCGGGTCGCGAGGCGGTGCACGTCGCGGAGGGGTTCGGCTCCCGGATGCGTCTCGACGGGCTGATCCTGACCAAGCTCGACGGCGACGCGCGCGGCGGCGCGGCGCTCGCGATCCGCCACGTCACGGGGGTTCCCATCCGCTGCATCACGACGGGGGAGGCGCCCGATCGGCTCGAGTCCTTCCGGCCCGAGGGCCTGGCCTCGCGGATCCTGGGAATGGGCGACGTGGTCGGGTTGGTTCGGGACTTCGAGGAGGTCGTCGACGAGGACGAGGCGGCCCAGGCCGAGCGGGATGCCGAGCGCATGCTTCGCGGCAAGTTCACGCTCGAGGACTTTCTGTCGCAGCTGCGCATGCTGCAGCGGATGGGGCCGCTGGGGGAGCTGGTCCAGAAGCTCCCGGGCGCGGGGGACCTGATGCCCGAGGGAGCCCAGGTCGAGCCGCGCGAGCTCGCCCGGATCGAGGCCATGATCCTCTCGATGACCCCCGAGGAGCGCCGGCGCCCCGAACGAATCGACGCCTCGCGGGCGCGGCGCGTCGCACGCGGCTCGGGCACTGCGCGCGAGGAGGTCGACCAGATGCTCGGCCGCTTCCGGACGATGCGAAAGCTGCTGGGGAACCTGGGCAAGGGGGGCCTGCTGTCCCGGCTCGGGGGACTCGGCCCGTTCGCCGGCGGCGGGGGCCCGGGCCTCGACCCGGCGGCCCTCGCGGCCGGCGGTCCGCCGAATCGCCAGGCCGCGCGCGCGCAGCAGGCCCAGCAGCGTCGCAAGCAGCGAAAGCACCAGCGTCGTCACAAGCGGCGCGGCAAGCGGCGCTAGCCGGGTCGCCGAGTGGACGTCGGTATCGTCGGCCCGCCCGGCTCCGGCCGGACCACCGTGTTCCGGGCCCTGCTCGCGCACCGCGCTCCGAAGGCCGCAGGGGCGCGTGCGAGCGACGCGGGCATCGGGACGATCCGGATCCAGGACCCGCGGCTCGAAGCCCTCTCCGAGCGCTTCCACCCGCGAAAGACGACGCCGATCGAGATTCGGGTTCACGATCTGTGCGGGTCGCTCGAGCCCACCTTTCCCAGGGACGAGATCGAGGCGATGAAGCGCCTCGACCTGATCCTGCTGGTGATTCCGGGCTTTGCGGACCCCGCACCCGAGGCCGCGCTGGCAGCCTACGACGCGCTGCTCGAGGAGCTCTGCCTCGAGGACCTGGCGGGCATCGACCGGCGCCTGCGGTTCGCGGATCGCGACGGCCTCGCCCCACCGCTGCGGCGCGCGCTCGAGCGGGCCAACGTCGCGCTCGAGCAGGCCCAGCCCCTCGTGTCGGCGCTGGATCCGGCGGATCGCGAGATCCTGAGGGGCTCCAGCCTGATCACGGATCGGGGGATGCTGGCGCTGCTCAACGTGGCCGAGTCCCGGGCAGGGGCAGCCGTCCCGAAGCTGCTCGCCGAGCGCGCCCGGCAGCGCGGGATGCCCCTCGGAACGCTGTGCGCGGCGCTCGAGGCCGAGATGGCGGAGCTGGCACCCGACGAGCGGGCGCCCTTCCTGGCCGAGTACGGGGTCGGCGAGCCCGCGGGGGCCCGCGTGACGCAGATGCTGCTCGAGGTCGCCGACGTGATCTCGTTCTTCACGGTCGGAGAGGACGAGTGCCGCGCCTGGTCCCTGGAGCGCGGGGCGACCGCCCGACGTGCCGCCGGCCGCATCCACTCGGACCTCGAGCGCGGCTTCATCCGGGCGGAGGTGATCGGCTACGAGGCGCTGGCGCCGCTCTCGGGTGGCCTCGCCGAGGCGAAGAAGCGCGGCCTGCTACGGCTCGAGGGAAAGGACTACGTCGTGCAAGACGGCGACATCGTCCACGTCCGGTTCAACGTATAGCTCGGACGGACGATGGGAGAAGGGGGGATCCCGATCCGTTGACTCGCTCACGCCATCTCGCCCCGCGCCGCCGCAGCGCGCGTCTCGGTGCCTGGGCCCGGGCGCTCGTATGGGCCCTGGCGCTCGGGGCTCCCGCATCCGGCTCGGCCGACCCCGAGCCCTTTCCCCTGCCCGATGCCCTCCGGCCGGCCGTCGGCTTCTGGAAGCGCGTCTACCTGGAGGTGGGCAGTGAGGCCGGCCTGCTCCACGACCAGCGCCGGCTGGGGGTGATCTACGAGGTGATCCGCTTCGAGAGCGAGAGGAGCGAGCGCGCGCGTGAACGCAGCGTCATCCAGCGCAGGGAGCACTGGCGTCGCGTGTTGCGCCGCCTGTCGCATGGGGGACGCGTGAGGGGAACCGAGGCGAACCGCGTCCACGACATGCTCGCCCGCGCGCTGCAGCGGGAGCCGACGGGCCCCGACTACGCCGCCCTCTCCAGGCGGATCCGCTTCCAGCTCGGCCAGCGGGACCGCTTCCGCGAGGGGCTGGTCCGGGCGGGGGCCTGGGAGACGGCCATGCGCTCGGTCTTCCGGGGGCGCGGTCTGCCGGAGGACCTCGTCTACCTGCCCCACGTCGAGTCGTCGTTCAACGTGCACGCCTACTCGAAGTACGGCGCCGCCGGGGTCTGGCAGTTCATGCGCGGGACCGGACGGCGCTTCCTGCGCGTCGACTACGTCGTCGACGAGCGCCTCGACCCGATGGCCGCCACTCGGGCGGCCGCCGAGCTGCTCTCGCGCAACTACGAGTCTCTGGGAAGCTGGCCCCTGGCCATCACCGCCTACAACCACGGGGCCGCAGGCCTGCGGCGGGCGGTCCGCAGGCTCGGGACCTCGGAGATCGGCGAGATCGTGTCGCGCTACCGGAGCCGGCGCTTCGGCTTCGCGTCGCGAAACTTCTACGCGCAGTTCCTGGCCGTCCGCCAGATCGCCCACAGTCCCGACTCGTATCTCGGCCCCCTCGAGCGCGCGTCTCCGGACGACTTCGACGAGGTCCGGCTGCCCTTCTTCATCGAGGTGGAAGACCTCAAGCGATACCTGCACCTGAGCCCTGAGGTGCTCCACGAGTACAACCCGTCGTTGCGACCTCCGGTGTACCGCGGCGTCAAGCGGGTCCCCAAGGGCTTCCCGCTGCGGGTTCCCCGCGGCACGGTCGGCGCGGATGCCGACGCCTGGATTCGGGCCGTGCCCGAGAGCCGAAGGTACGCCGAGCAGCATCGCTCGCGCTTCTACCAGGTGCATCGCGGGGACTCGCTCTCGGTCATCGCTCGCCGAACGGGCAGCAGCGTGTCGGCGCTGGTCGCGCAGAACGGGCTGCGCAGCCGCCACCGCATCTACCCCGGCCAGGTGCTCGAGATCCCCGACGGCGTGGGAGCTGCGCGCCGGGGCTCGCGGGCGGCGGCCGCGCGCGCGCGGCGCCCCTCGGCTCTCCTCGCCTCGAGCCGGCCCCGGCCTCGCGCACCGCAGAACGTCCAGCCGCTCGCCGGACCGCCCCCGCCCGCGATCCCCGAGGACTCGCCCTGGCGGCGGGTCGACGGCGACCGGATCCAGGTCGATGCGGATGAGACGCTCGGGCTCTTGGCGAGCTGGCTCGAGGTGGGCACCCGACGGCTTCGCGCGCTGAACCGGCGGGGCCGGAAGCGCACCCTCCGGGTCGGCGAGCGAATCCGCCTCGACTTCTCCCGGGTCGATCCCGAGACCTTCCTGCAGCGCCGAATGGAGTTCCACAAGAGCATCGAAGAGGACTTCTTCGGGAGCTACCGGATCACCGGCACCGTCTCCCATCGCCTGACTCGAGGCGAGAACCTCTGGGTCCTCTCGAAGCGCCGTTTCGACGTGCCGATCTGGCTGATCCACCGCTTCAACCCGGACGCCGATCTCCTGCGGCTGGCACCGGGGGAGAAGCTCGTCATCCCGGTCGTCGAGTCGATCTGACGAGATCGCCGGTCCGGCGTCGCCCGGGCTGGCCTAGGAAGCCTGGAAGATCGACTCGTCGGGAAGCCGGATCGCCGTGAGCGGCCCCCCGTAGACGCAGCCGGTATCGATCCCGATCGAGTAGGGCAGGTTCCAGCGCACCTGGAAGTCCGGCAGCGGCGTATGGCCGTAGACCACGGTCACGCCCAGGCTGTGGGGAAGTGCCGCGGTCGCTCGCTGCCAGAGCAGGTCGCGCGGGCTCTCGTGCTCGAGGGCGTACTTCGGGTCCGAGAGCTGGAGAGTGCGGCGCGAAACTCCCGCGTGCACGAAGAGGTACTCGCCCTCCAGGTGCCACGGCTGGAGGGCGCGGTAGAAGTCCTCGTGCCCGGGCGGCAGCTCGAAGCTCTTGCGGTCGGCCATGTAGCCGTAGCTCTCGAGGGTGGTCTCGCCGCCATTGTGCAGGAACGCCTCGCCGCCGAACCACAGCGGGCCCTTCCAGCCGAGGAACGAGAGCAGCATGGACTCGTGGTTCCCGATCAGGAAGGTGCAGCGCCGCCGCTGCTGCAGGGCGATCAGGTACTCGACCGTCCCCGCCGGGTCCGGGCCGCGGTCCACGTAGTCGCCGATGAAGAGCAGACGGTCGCCGTCGCGGAGCGGGAGGCTCTCGATGAGAGCCTCGAGCGGCTCGCGCATGCCGTGAATGTCGCCGATCGCGTAGAGCATTCGCCTCTCGCTTATCGGCGCGAGAGCGAAGAGCTTTGCTCGCGGCCAGGAGACGCCAGGGCCGCGAGCTGCCCACAGGCGGCATGGATGTCCGATCCACGCGATCGCCGGACGGTCACGAACAGGTGCGCCTCGGCGAGAACCTGGGCGAAGTGCTCGACCACGCGATCCAGGGGCCGCCGGAGCTCCGAGGCGGGATGCTCGTTCATCGGAATCAGGTTGACCTTGGCTCGAATCCCCCGCAGCAGCCGGACCAGCCGATGGGCCTCGTCGGGCCCGTCGTTGATGCCCCTCATCAGGGTGTACTCGAACGAGATTCGCTCCCCCGGCTCGAGGGGATACTCCCGGCAGGCCGCCAGCAGCGCTGCGATCGGAAAGCGGCGGTTCAGGGGCACGAGCCGGTCCCGCAGGGCATCCGTGGTGGCGTGAAGCGAGACGGCAAGCCTGACCCGGGAGGCGCGACCCAGCTCGGCGATGCGAGGCACGAGCCCGGCCGTGGAGACGGTGATCCGACGCGCGCCGAGGCCGGGACCCACGGGATGGGTGAGGATGCGCAGTGCATCCAGGACCGCGTGCAGGTTCAGGAGGGGCTCCCCCATCCCCATGAACACGACGTGGGTGATCGCCTCGCCCCTCGCGAGCTGCTCATTGGCGTGCAGGAGCTGGTCGACGATCTCGTCCGCCCGGAGGTTGCGCCGCAGTCCGAGCCGGCCGGTCGCGCAGAACGCGCAGTCCAGGCTGCAGCCGACCTGCGACGAGACGCAGAGCGTTCGGCGGCGCGCCTCCGGGATGATCACCGACTCGATCTGCGCGCCGTCGCAGGTCTGCAGGAGCAGCTTGCGGGTGCCGTCGCCGGCCTGCTGCTCGGCCACGAGCGAGAGGGACGACGTGCTCCATGCTGCCGCGAGTCGAGCCCGCAGCGGGAGGCCGAGGTCGGTCATCGCCGCGAAGTCGCGGACCCCTCGGCGGTAGACCCATGCGGCCCCCGGCCCGGCCCGCCAGCGCTCGAGCCCCTCGTGCGCGAAGGCCTCGGCCAGCGGATCCGGGTCGCGCGCCAGGCGCGGGCGGCGCGACCCCGCGGGGTCGCGGAGCGTCACTCGCACCGCTCGAGCTCGAAGTAGGCGATGCGGCGACCCGCCGCGAGGAACTCGGCCTCGTAGGCGGTCTGTCGACGTGCTGGCGGTCGGTCCCCGAAGGACGCGGGGGCGAGCCGGTTCCGGAGCGCGGGGCACGACGGGAGGGCCTTCGCGATCCAGCCGGCGTAGCCCGGGTGATCGGTCGCCAGGTGAAGCCTCGCTCCCGGCGCGAGCACCCGGGCGAGCGCTTCCAGGAACTCCGGGCGGATCAGGCGCCGCTTGAGGTGGCGCTTCTTGGGCCAGGGGTCGGGGAAGTTGATCCAGCACTCCCCGACGCATGCGGCGGGCAGGATCCGCCCCACGAGGTACTCGGCCGTCGCGTGGACGAGCCTGAGATTCGAGAGCTGCGCGCGCGCGGCGCGGCGCGCGACCTTCTCGACCCGCTTGCGAGACACCTCGACTCCCAGGTGGGCGCGCTCGGGATCCTGAGACGCAAGATCCAGGAGCAGCTCTCCCCGGCCAAAGCCGATCTCGAGGACGACTGGCTTGCGACCGGGGAGCGCCGCCAGACCCTCGCGCTCCAGCGGCTCGCAGTCCAGCTTGATCACCTGCGCCAGCCCCTCCGGCAAAGGGGGCGTAGCGAGCGGGGAGGCCGCCGGGGCCGGGCGGGAGCGGGGGGCCACTAGCGAATGCGGCGGCGCTTGCGACCCAGGTAGTCGACCATCACGTACTGGCCGACGTTCCCGGGAGTCGTGTAGAAGGCACGCCCCTTGTTGATCCGCGTCATGGCCTCGACGAAGCGCATCAGCTCGGGTCCGTCGTCGAGCATGAACGTGTTGATGGTGATTCCCTTGCGGGTGACGCGGCGGACCTCCCGGAGCGTCTCCCGGTTGGCCCGGGGGCTGGTCCCGCCGTAGCCGTTGGGCCACTCGACCCGCAGCTCCCCGTCGGCGAAGAAGGCCGTGGGCTGGCCGTCGGTGATGACGATGATCTGGGTGTTGGGGCTCGGATGGTGATCGATCAGCCGCTCGGCGACCTGCAGTCCGTCCTGCAGGTTGGTGAAGGGGTCGCTCATGTTCCACACGAGCTCTGGAAGCTCCCGCACGTGCAGCTGGCGGGCGCGTGTGTAGAACCCGACGACGAAGAAGTGATCCCTCGGATAGCGGGTCCGGATCAGGTGGTCGAGAGCGATGGCGACTCGCTTGGCCGCGGGCCAGCGTCCGGCCCACGACATCGACCAGCTCATGTCGAGCAGCAACACGGTGGTGGTCTCGGTGAGGGCCTCGGTGTCGAAGACCTCCAGGTCCCCGGGCGCGATCTCGAGCGGCACCCCCGTCCGTCCCCGCTCCCGAGCCGACCTCCCGAGTGCGTTGCGAAGCGTCCCGATCGTGTCCAGATGCGCCGTCTCCCCCCACACGTACGCGCGGGTCCGTTCGGGAACCGGCAGCTCGAGGCCCACGTTTCGCGCCTCGTGTGCACCGGGCCCTCCGCGCTGGAGCTCGGCGTAGATCTCGTCGAGGGCCAGCTCGCCGAGACGACGAATCGCCCGCGGGGTGAGCTCGAGACCGCCCTCCCCGTCGCGCACGTAGCCACCCTCGCGCAGCCGGGACTCGACCTCCCGCAGGATCAGGATCGACTGCGCGGCGTCGTCTCCGAGCCAGTCCCGAAGGGCCTCGAGGGAGAGCGACTCGAGGTCCCCTTCCAGGAGACTTCGCAGCATCTGGCTCATTCGCTCGAGCTCTCGCATCAGCTCGAGAGCCGCCTCGAAGTCCAGCGCCTCGGGGCCCCGCATGCGCGAGCGATTTCGCGCCGCGAACGCCTCGAGCTGCTGGATGTCCTCGAGACGCTCGAGGAGTGCGCGGTAGTCGGCCCAGGCTCCCGGGTCCGTCCAGGCATAGTCGCGCAGGCGCTCCAGGCGCTCCGAGAGGCGGGCGCTTGGGGCATCCCGCCGCGCCTTCAGGTCGCTCCAGCGGCCCGACTCGACTCCGTGGCGATCGCGGACCGCCGACTCCTCCCGATCCAGGATTCGCTCGAGCTCGCGCATGAGCGCATCGAAGCTCGAGTCCATGTGGTGGCGAGCCAGGCGCTCGCGAGCCTGCTGCCGGAGCTCCGTGATCAGCTCCTCGAGCCCCATCACGCGGAACTCCATGCCCGCCAGCTCGAATCCCTGGAGGCGCATCAGGTCCAGGGACTGCTGCGCGTCGAGCCCCTCGAGCATGCCGCGCTGGAGCTCCTCGAGCGCCTCCTCGGTCTCGATCGACCAGCGATCGTGCGAGCCATCCCAGCGCGAGTAGCGCAGGCGGAGCATCAGGGGTCCCGCGACGGCCGGCCGCCGCTAGCCGTAGAGAGCGCGACCATCTCGCACGTCCTTGTTCAGGCGGTTCGAGAGGTGCAACCCCTCGAGCACGAACTCGATGGCGGCGGCGATGCGCGCCTCGCCGCCCCCGCAGCCGAGCGCCTCGACGGCCACCCGCAGGCCGGGGATCTTCTCGAGCCCCTCCGCGTACTCGCGCGCTTGCATCTGGTCGCCGACCTCGACCTTCCAGCCCTCCTCGAACGCCGCCAGCGTCGGCTCGAGATCCCCCATCTGAACCTGCTCGTCGAAGACGGTCTTGATCGCCCGCCGGGTGAGCGTGCCGATGATCTCGCCCTCGCCTGGATCGCTCCCGCCGTACTCGAGCTCCAGCTTGCCCGCCATCGAGGCCAGCAGCGAGGGCAGATCGGTCAAGCGGGGCACGGCCTCCGACTCTCCCAGACGCAGGGCTCGCCGCTCGGCGCTCGCGATCACCGTCTCGTAGTTCGCGATCGAGGCCCGCACCGAGACTCCCGAGGCCTGGTTGATGTCGGGACTCTCTCTCGCCTGCAGCGTGAGCTCGGCGATCAGCTCCTTCATCCACCCGGGAACGAAGACCGCCATCGCGCCCTGGGTGGGAAGCGTTCGCTCCTGATCCATGATCTCGACCTCGGCCTTCCGGGACGCCGGGTAGTGGCTGCGCACCTGCGCCTGGTAGCGATCCTTGAGCGGGGTGATGATCCGCCCTCGCCGGGTGTAGTCCTCGGGGTTGGCGCTGGCGACGACCAGCACGTCGAGGGGCAGGCGGATCTTGAAGCCCTTGATCTGGAAGTCGCGCTCCTCGAGCACGTTGAAGAGACCCACCTGGACCTTCTCTGCGAGGTCTGGGAGCTCGTTGATGCAGAAGATTCCCCGGTTCGTGCGGGGGATCAGACCGAAGTGGATCGTCGCCTCGTCCGCCAGGTAGCGACCCTCGGCCACACGGATCGGGTCGATCTCGCCGATCAGATCCGCGATCGTGACGTCGGGGGTGGCGAGCTTCTCGCCGTAGCGCTCCTCGCGACCGATCCACACGATAGGCGTCTCGTCCCCGGACTCACGGATCCGGTCGCGCGCGAGCCGGCTGATGGGCGCGAGGGGATCGTCCAGGATCTCGCTGCCCTGGACGACCGGAATCGACTCGTCGAGCAGGTCGACCAGGCTGCGGATCATGCGCGACTTTCCCTGCCCGCGCTCTCCCAGGAAGATCATGTCGTGTCCCGCGAGAATCGCGCGCTCGACCGCGGGGACGACGGTCTCGGAGTAGCCGATCATGTCGCGAAAGAGCGGCGTCCGGGTGCGAATGCGTTCGATCAGGTTCGCGCGGAGCTCGTCCCGGACGCTGCGGGGCCGGTAGCCCGAAGCGCGCAGCTCACCGAGGGTTCGGGGGAGGCGGGGCATGGATCTCTTCCTTGGTTCGAGGCGGATCGAAAGCCAGGCGGCTTCCTCACGAGTCCGGAGGCGAGGCGTCCTTGGAGTCCTCTTCTCCGGGGGCATCGGTCCCGAGCAGCAGGCGCACGCGCTCCTGGATGATCTCGAGCCGGCCCCCGTCGTCGGACCGCAGGTTCGAGGGGAGCTCGTGCCGGGCGATGTCGGCGCGCACGCTCGCGAGGCGCTCGTCCGTCGCCGGGTGGCTCGAGAGGAACTGGATGCTCGAGCCACCGCCCGTTTCCTCGCGGAGGGTCTGGAAGATGGTGTACATCCCGTGAGGATCGTATCCCGCGCGGATGAGCGTCTCAACCGCCAGGTGATCCGCCTCTCGTTCCGCCTGGCGGTTGAAGGTCGAGGCGTAGGCGGTCGCCGCGATCCCCGTCGCGAGCGAGCCGGCGTTGGCGATGTAGGGATTGCCGGAGACGATCGCGATCGCGATGGCCGCGAGCTGTGCCACCAGACCCGTGTTGCGCTGTCGACGGTAGAGGTGGGCGACGTGGCGCGCCGTCACATGACCGATCTCGTGCGCCATGACCGCGGCGAGCTCGGAGACGTTCGCGGCCCTCAGGATCAGCCCGGTGTTCACGTAGAGCGCGCCCCCGGGCAACGCGAAGGCATTGATGTCGTCATCCTCGACGATGTAGAAGCGGAACTCGAAAGGGGAAGGCTCGGCGGCGCGGACGAGCTGCTCGCCCAGGCTGCGAATGTAGTGGACGACGACGCGGTCGCGAAAGAGCTGGTTGCGCGCGCGAACCTCGCGCTGCGCCTGGCGGCCGAGCTGCTTCTCGTCCTCGACGCTCAGCGTGCCACAGGCGCTGGCCGCGATCAGCACGGCCACGCCGAGCGCGAGCGAGCGCTTGAGCCTCGATGCGCTCGCCATCAGCGCAGGGCTCCCGGGGCCGGGTGGGCGGCGCAGCGAAGCCGGCGCGTCACTCGAGGGGACCCATCGACTTCTCGATCGATCCGACGACCGAGCCGATGACCGAGAGCACCGCCTCATCGAGATGGATGTTGTCGACGATCGGGAGACCGAACTGATCCGCCTGCAGCAGGATGTACTCCTGGATCTCGAGAATGTCGTCGATGTGGGTCAGGTAGCGGTCCGAGGCCCGCGCGCGGGCGGTGAGCGAGCGACTCGTGAAGTGCGCCCGATAGGCGTCGGGATCCAGCGTCGCGATCACCTGGAAGACCACGTGCGCCCTCCCCTCGTAGCGCTTCAGGTCCAGGAGCCCCGGGAGCAGGTTCACCCCCTCGATGAGGGTCGAGGTGTTCTCCTGGAGCGCCCGATCGAGGAGCGCCTGTACGCCGACCGCGATCTTCTGTGCCTGCTCGCGGTAGCCCGCGATCACGCGGCCCCCCTCGGTGTCGACGTCGGTCATCAGCACGCGATGCGCGTCGAACGTCGAGCAGTGGATCTCGGGCATCAGGTCCTCGGAGAACATCAGGCGCATGATCTGGCGGATCGAGTCCGTGCCGATCACGCGCGTGATCTCGAGCCGGCGTGCGGCCTCGACCGCGATCGAGGTCTTGCCGACGCCGGTCGAGCCACCGAGCAGCACGAACACGGGCCTCGCATCCTCGAGCGCGGCTCTCCAGACGCGGTACCGGCGCGCCGCCCGGACGCCCCGGCGGCGCTCGATCGTCTCGGCCACCATCCCGCGCAGGTCGGCCCGCAGGATCTCACTGCGTCCCTCGAGGCGCAGCCGCGTCTCGAGCTCCCGGCTGACCTCGTAGGCGTCCTCGGGGTCGAGCCCGGCCCCCTGCAGCGAGACGGCCAGAATCCCCTTCGAGAAAGGGGTCGAGGATCCGTGGGGCGAGACCACGCGTGCCGGCGGGGGCCCGAGCGAGCCCCCGCGCGGGAGCTCGGCGTCCAGACCCGGGGGAAGCGAGTCCTCGATCCGCTCGCGCAGCTCGAGCGGAGTCACCTCTCCTCGGTCCGCGACCTCGTCCCGAACGCGGGTGGCCACCTGGAGCGCGATATCGAAGGGGACCCCTCGCTCGACGAGAGACTGCACGAGGATTCCCCGCATGAAGGGCCGCGGGCCATCGGGGCCAAGGACACGCAGACTCGGGGTCGCCACCAGGCGGCGAGGCTACCAAAGAGCCTCGGTGCCAGCGAGCAGGCGAAGTGCCAGGCCGTGGCGCACGCCACGCTCGCTCACGCGACACTCGCGGGCGCCAAGCGCCACCAGCAGACGTTCGAGGATGGTCGTGCCGGCAAGAAGGATATCGGCCCGCCCGGGATCCATGCCGGCCAGGCGGCAGCGCGCAGCGTGATCGAGCGCCGCGAGCCGTCCGATCCACTCCCGGAGCCGCGGAGCCGTGAGCCGGTGCGACTCCACCCGGCTCCCCTCGTAGGGCTCGAGCTCCAGGTCGAGGGCGGCCAGCGTGGTGGCGGTCCCGGCCACCGCGACCACCTGCTCGCGGCTGCACTCCGCGTCCCGGAGGGCCGGCTCCAGGCCGGGGAGCGCACGGGCGATGGCTGCGCGGAGCGAGTCCAGGTCGCCCTGTGTGGCTGGATCGCTGCGCACGCAGGCCTCGGTCAGACGAACCGATCCCAGCGGTAGGCTGACGCCTCGCGCCTCGCCCCGCGCCGTCCCCCAGCAGATCTCGGTGCTGCCCCCTCCCACGTCGATCACCGAGAGCGCTCGCCCCTGCGCCGCTCGCCGGGGGGCCTCGAGGGTGAGGGTGGCCTCCTCGTCGCCCGAGATCACCCGGCCGGCGTCGAGCGTCCCTTCCGAGACCAGGTTGGAGACGAAGGCCGGCCCGTCGGCCGCGCTGCGGAGCGCCGCGGTGCCGACCGCAACGACGCGAGCGCAGCCGAGCGAGCGGGCGCGCTGTGCCATCACCCGAACCACGCGCTGGCAGCGCTCCCGGGCGGCGCCCGAGAGTGCACCCGCACCAAAGACGCCCTCGCCGAGTCGCGTGACCTTCGCCTGGTCGCAGAGCACTCGCCCCTCTCGATCCATCACCAGGAGCAGCGTGGTGTTCGAGCCGAGGTCGATCACCCCGACCGGGGAGGGGGACGATCGGCGACTCGGCGGGATTCTCTTGACCGACAACGCTCTCCCGCTACCTTGAAGTTTGCAGTGTGGGTGGGTGAAGGGCGGTATGCTCGTCCCGAGATCTGTATCCGGCCCCCGGCGGGGCCCGATGCGGCGCCCTCCGATCCGCCCGAGCCGACGGCTCGGGCGTGCGCTCGCACCCGAGGGAGGCCGGCCCTCGGGGGCTCCAGCTCGAACCCGATCTTGAAGACCCTCGTATACTCTACCCGCACGGCTGGCCCATGCTCGTGATCCCGAAGGAGCGCGAGGAGGCTCGCCGATCGAGATAGGGGGGGAGAGCGCGATGCGCACGATTGCGGTCGTGAACCAGAAGGGAGGTTGTGGCAAGACCACGACTGTCGTGAGCCTGTCGGGCTGCCTCGCCGAGGAGGGTCAACGGGTCCTGGTGATCGACATGGATCCCCAGGCGCACGCGACGCTCGGCCTGGGCGTCGATCCCGAAGAGGTGGATGAGAACCTCTACGAGGTCCTCTCCGAGCCCGAGGGATCCGCCGCGGCGCTGGAAGACGTGGCGGTCAATGCCTATGCCGCCCTGGATGTCGCCCCGGCGGGGATCATCCTGTCTGCGCTCGAGCAGAAGCTGGCCGCCGAGGGTCAGAGCGGCCGCACCGAGCGCCTCTCCCGCGCGATCGAGGCTCTCCCCAAGCCCTACGACTTCGTGCTGATCGACTGTCCGCCGAACGTGGGGCTGCTGACCTTCAATGCGCTGCGCGCCGCGCGCGAGGTCATCGTCCCCCTCGAGACCAGCTACTACGCAATGCACGGGGTGACCAAGCTGCTCGAGACCATCGGGCTGCTCGAGGACCGAATCGGGCACGAGCTTCGGCTGCGGCTGCTCCCGACCCTCTTCGACGGTCGCACCCGGTTCGCCAAGCGCGCCCTCGCGGAGATTCGCGAGACCTACAAGGACCTGGTCTTCGATACCGTGATCCGGATGAACGTGCGCCTGCGCGAGGCCGCCCAGCGAGGCCGGCCGATCTCGCAGATGGACAAGCGCTGCTACGGATTCGTCGACTACATGTCGCTCGCACTCGAGATCCTCTTCGATCGCGAAGAGGCCATCGCCACTCCCGACGAGCCGAAGGCGACGTTCCCACCCAGCTCCGGCGTGCACGCGCGCGATGAGAAGGGCGTGGTGTTCACCTACAAGAACCTCGATGCGTCCGCCGTCCAGCTCGCGGGAGACTTCAACAACTGGGTTCCCGACAAAGATGTCGAGACGCGGCGCGCGCCCAACGGAACCTGGGAGAAGATCGTGCGGCTCGGACCCGGGGTCTACCAGTATCGCTACTTCGTGGACGGGCAGTGGGTTCCAGACCCGTCGAATCCGCGCCGGGTGGAGGGCCCCGCGGGTGGGGTCAACTCGGTCCTCGTGATCAGCTGACCCCCGGCTCGGAAGATCCGTTGGCAACCCGCAGCCGGGGCCTCGAAGACGTCCTCCACTTCTTCATTCCCGAGGACGAGCAGCGCCGCGCCCGCGCCGCGCGGCGCTCCGAGGACGCGCGGAGCGCTGGCCTCGACTCCGATGGCTCGAGCGCCCGGGGCTCTCACGCCGAAGGGGATGCCGACTCCGGGAGGCGACCCTCGAAGGTCGGCCGCTGGGTGCTGGCTGCGGACCCTCGCCGGCCCCTCTCCGCGGCACTGGCCGTCGACCTGGTCACGGCGCTCCAGCGGAACGGCGCCCCGAGCGAGATCCTCTCGGCGACCCCACCGCCCCTTCCGTGGCGGGACTCGCGCGCCGTCTCCTGGACCAGAGTGGCCAGCCCGCACGCAGCACGAAGCGCCCTCGGCGATCGGCGCCAGGGCGGGACACGCCTGCTCGCCCTCGCGCCCCAGGCCCTGCCCGAGTGGCTCCCGGCCCTCGGGCCCTCGGTCTGCACCGACGGCCTGCTGCTCGCCGTCGACGCGAGCCCGCGCAGCCTGGACGCTATGCGCTCCGCACTCCAGGAGGTCTCGAGGCGCGCTGGAGACGCCTCCGCGATCCCCTGGATCGGTGCCATCGCGATGGGCGCCGCCGATCCCGAGATCGGGCGCCGAGCGCTGCGGCAGGCTGCAGAGCTCACGCGCGGGATCCTCGGCCGGGATCTCCGCAAGCTCGGGGGCTTTCCGCACGATCGCGCCAGCTTCCGGTCGCTGCTGCAGGGACAGCCGGTCTTCGAGGTGGACTCCAATGCCGCCTCGGCCCGCTGTCTTCGCCGGATCGCACTCGCGCTCGAGGCGAGGGTCGCCCAACGCGCATGACGGCGACCGACCCGACCCGGAGCGCGCACTTCGACCGGAGCGGAGGCTTCAGCTTCGTGTCTCGAGGGGACCGCGTGCTGGGGGTCTACCGAGACGCGGCGGACGCGGAGCGGCCGGCGCCCGTCGTCCTCGTGTGCGGGGCGCGGGGCGCGGCCCGCTCGGCCGACGTGGAGCGAGCGTTCTCGCAGCTGCGCGCGTGGGCGACGGCCGCCGCAATCGACCTTCCGCTCTGTGGCGCGCGCCACAGCGAGAAGCTGAGCGCGCAAGCGCTCGACCCCGAGCATTGCCTGGCCCGGACCCTGGGACCCGACCTCGAGCGACAGGTCGCGGCCGACCTGGAGGGAGCCTTCGAGGTCCTGCGCCAGCGAAGCCCGGCACCCGATCCGCGTATGGGCCTCGTCGCCTTCGGGATCGGAGCGCGACTCGCTCGCGGGTTCTGCCAGAGCTTCGACCTGCTGGCTGCCCATCTCCTGTCGTCCAACGAGCCGAGTGAGCGCGACTGGAGCCGGCTGCGCAGGTCTCTGCAGCGCTGAGCTCTCTGCGAGCTCGCCGGAGCGCGAGCGGTGCCTCAGCGCCGCGTCTGGCCGCCGAGCTGCTCGAGCAGCGCGTCGCGACGGCGCTCGAGCTCTTCCTGCGTCCGGGCCTCCACGTTGAGCCGCAGCAGCGGCTCGGTGTTGGAGGGACGCAGGTTGAACCACCAGTCGTCGTACTCGACCGTCAGCCCGTCGAGCTCGTCGGCCCGACCCTCGGGATAGGCATCTCGAATGCGCACCAGCGTGGCCGCGGGATCGCTCACCCGCCGATTCAGCTCACCGCTTCGCGCAAAGCGGCGCAGCGGCCGGATCAGCTCAGAGAGTGGGCGATCCTCGGCCTCGAGCACACTCAACATCAGCAGCAGCGCGACGGCTCCATCATCGGCGACGTAGCCGCCGGGCAGCTGGAAGTAGTAGTGACCGGAGAGCTCGCCACCGAAGACCGCACCGTGCTCCCGCATGCAGAGCTTGATGAACGCATGTCCGACACGGCTCCGGAGCGGCTGGCCGCCCGCCGCCTGGATCTCCTCCGCGACCACCCGGCTCGAGCGCAGGTCGAACACCAGCACTGCGCCCGGCCCCGCGCCCAGCAGCCGCCGCGACATCAGGGCGCGCGCAAAGAGCGCCGTGGTCAGGTCGGCAGGCACCGGCTCGCCCCGCTCGTCGACGAAGACCGCGCGATCTCCATCCCCGTCGAAGGCGACGCCCAGGTCGGCGCCGCGCTGCCGCACCGCCCGCTCCAGATCCAGGAGATTCTCGGACTTCAGCGGGTCGGCCTCGTGGTTCGGAAAGCTCCCGTCCGGCTCGAAGTAGAGCCGGTCGATCTCGAGGGGAAGCTTCGCCAGCAGGGGCTCGATCGCCTCTCCGGCGATCCCGTTCCCGGCGTCGATGACCACGTGCCGCGCACGCCCTTCTCGCAGACCGCGTCGAAGAGGGAGCAGCTCGGCCAGCATCGCGGCGTAGCGTTCGGTGACGGAGCGCTCCGAGTACGACGCGCAGGGAGCGCCCACCGGCTCCCGCTCGAGAGCCAGCGCGCGATCGCGTAGCTCGACCAGACCGCTCGTCATTCCGATCGGAATGGCCTTCTCCCGGCAGAGCTTGAATCCGTTGTAGGCGCCCGGGTTGTGCGACGCCGTGATCATCACACCTCCCGCGGCGCCCAGGGCGGTGGTCGCGAAGTAGAGGATCGGCGTCGAGACCCGGCCGATGTCGATCACCTCGCGTCCCTCGGCCCGCAGACCCGCGACCAGCGCGTCTCGCAGCGGGATCCCGCTCTCGCGCATGTCCCGCGCCGCGACCACGGGTCCCCCGCCCAGGCGCTGCGCGAGCGCGCGCCCGATGGGTCCCGCCGCGGCGGCGTCGATCTCCTGGGGGTAGAGCCCGCGGATGTCGTAGGCCTTGAAGAGGCTCGGATTCATGGCGACTGACTTTGGAGACTCCCTCCGTTGACTTCAACTCCCGCGAGCCCGACCCTGGGAGCATGTTCGGACTTGGCGTGCCAGAGCTCCTGATCATCCTCGTGATCATCGTCGTGATCTTCGGCGCCTCGCGACTCCCGCAGATCGGGGAGGGGCTGGGCAAGGGGATTCGCAACTTCCGCAGCGCCACCCACGAGCCCCCGGAGATCGACGTCACCCCCAAGAGCTCCGAGAGCGAGGATCCACCGGGGAGCGCGGACTCCTGAGGCCCGGGACGAGGCCGAGGCGGCCGCCCCCGCGCAGCGAGGCCTCGCCCCCTTTCCAGGCCCTGGGAGGGCTCAGGCGCCCCCAGCGGGGGTGAGACGCACGCTGTAGCGGCGCGCCCGTGCGGGCACCTCCGGGACCACGAAGGTGAAGCCTCCGGCCCCAGCCGCCGCCTCGGGCGTGTCGGCGGGGCGAGCCAGGGCGCGCTCGAGGTCGAAGGGCCGGATGCGACCCGCCAGGAGATGAGCGCCGGCTTCGATCGGGGCTGCGTCCTCATCGCGGAGCTCCAGCCGCAGATCGGGCGGCGACCCCCCGCCCACCAGGCGCCCCTGCACGACGAGCGCCGTCCCGCCCCCGCCTCGGCTCTCGTGAAAGGCCACGATCTCCAGGGCCTTCCATCCGGCCGCCGCCACGTCGGGGGCGGGGGGCGGCGGCGCGAGCAGGCCCGCGATCACGAAGAGCGGGATCACCAGCCCCAGGATCGCTCCCGTACCGATCCCGACGGGCCGCAGTCGCGAGACCCCGGGGTCGGACTCGGCGGCCGCCGCGGGGCCCAGACGCGATCCGCCGACGACAGCGCGCGGCGCGCGATCGGCCTCCGACCCCATCGGCGATCGCGAGACGCGCTCGATCCTGGATCCCCCTCCCGAGTCCGGTGCGGGACCCGGCTCGAGCTCTCCGAGAGAGTCCGCGGCACTCCCGGGAGACGCGGCCCCGATCGGGTCGGAAGTCGGCCCCGGCTCGGGCTCCCGACCCGGCTCGCCCGGCCAGCGGGACCCGGGCGGCGAGACGGGGGAGACGGAGCGGCCCGGACCCGGTGTCGGCGCGACCGGGGAGTCGGGCCACCCCACCTCCTCCCGCTCGCGCGGAGGATCGGCGCGAACGGGCGGCTCGGGATCACACTCGGCCGAGAGGTCGAGACCGGCGGGGTCGAACTGCGACAGCGAGCGGTCGTCGTAGGACGTCACCGCGTGGGTGTCTCCCGCGAGATCAGCGCCGGAGGACCCGGCCGGAGCGGGATCGCCGGGGACCTCCGGTGGGGCGGCGCGAGGCTCCCGTTCGCTCGCTCCCGTGGAGACCTCTGGAGCCCCGAGGGGCGGACGCGGCTTGGCGTCGTAGAGGAACTCGGGGTTCTCGAGGTCGGGGTCGTCCGTGGCCAGGGTGCGCGGCTGCAGCGTGGTGGCGTTATTCTCGGCCGGGAGGGGTGCCCCTCGCTCCAACGGCCCTCCCCCTTCAGACGATCCGGAGGTGGACGATCCGGGGGTCGCGCTCGGGGTGGATGGGACGGAGTCCGGGGAGTCCACGTGAAAGCGGTGCTGGCAGCGACTGCAGCGGACCCTCGCACCCTGAGGCGGAATCCGGGCGCCGTCCAGCTGAAAGCGGGTCTGACAACGCTGGCACTCGATGATCATCCGCAGATTCCCGCTTTTCGCGTCGGCGAGATCCCCCTCTCGCTTGAGGGGACCCGCCCGGGGGCGGAGGAGGCGCCGCGACAGGCGATGCCGACCGGATGAGCCCCGACCCGCTCGCCTCCCTGCTCTCGTGCCGCCTGCTCCTGGTGACGGGAAAGGGCGGTGTCGGCAAGACGACGCTGGCGTGCGCACTGGCGCGCGCCGCTGCCGACCGCGGAGTCGAGACCGTGGTCGTCGACCTGGCGCCGGGCTCGGACATCGCGAGACTCCTGTGCAAGAGGCCGGAGAGCCTCCCCCCCGGCGATGGGCGCACGCCCGTCGCGCTCGGCCGCCATCTCAGCGGGCTCACCATCGACCCGAGGACGGCGCTCCAGGAGTACCTGGAGATCGAGCTTCACTTCCGACCCCTGGCCTCCCTGGTGGTCTCGAACCCGGCGCTGCGGACACTGCTCGATGCGGCACCGGGCTGGCGCGACCTGATCACACTCGGAAAGCTCTGGCACCTGACGACGCTGGCGCGGTCCGACGGAGTGCCGCGCTGGCCGCTGCTGGTCGTGGACGCGCCCTCGACGGGATACGGCCTCTCGTTCATCTCGGTCCCGCTCGCGGTGGCCGACGCAGTCCGGGTCGGACCGGTGGCGCGCCACACGCGCGCGCTGCGAGAGCTGCTCTGCGACCGGGAGCGGACGCGGGTCCTGCCGGTGACGCTTCCCGAGGAGCTGCCGGTCCGCGAGACGGAGCTGCTCCACCACAAGCTCCGGGAACTTCGAATGGCGGCTGGACCGACCCTCGCCAATGCGGTCGAGTCCCTCCCGCCCCTGCCGTCCTCCGAGAGGCTCGCGCGCGCGCTGTCGAGGGCCCCTTCGCCAGCGGCCCTGCCCTGGCTCTCCTGGGATCAGGTCGAGCCGGCGATTGCCCACGTGAAGCACCGGGTCGCCCTCCAGGCGCACTACCTGAAGCAGCTCGAGGGGGCGCGGGAGCCGGTCCTCTCGCTGCCCTTCCTCGCGAGGGGAATCTCGGGCCCCGACGAGATCGCGGAGCTGGCCGCGACGCTCGAGGAAGGGCGCACGCGGTGAATCCGATCGGCTGGCTCGAGCGCGAGGTGGTCGTGTGCGTCGGAACCGGCGGAGTCGGAAAGACGACCGTATCGGCAGCGCTCGCCCTCGAGGCCGCGCGGCGGGGGCGCCGCGCGCTCGTGCTGACGATCGACCCGGCGCGGCGCCTGGCGGACGCGCTCGGGACGGGGCCGCTGGGCCACGACGAGCGAGAGCTTCCGCGCGAGGTGCTCGAGCAGGTCGGGGTGCACGCCCCCGGACGGCTTTCGGCCATGATGCTCGACACCAAGCGCACGTTCGACGACCTGGTCGAACGCTACGCGCCGGACGCTGTGGCGCGCGACCTGATCCTGCACAATCCCATCTACCGGAACCTGACCGACGCACTCGTCGGAAGCCGGGAGTACTCGGCGATGGAGCGCCTTCACCAGATCCACTCCAGCGGACGCTACGACCTGATCGTGGTCGACACGCCTCCCGCGAGGCACGCGCTCGACTTCCTCGATGCGCCGCGGCGCCTGACCGGGTTCCTGGACTCGCCACTGCTCAAGCGGCTCTTTCATCCCGCCGCCATCGTCGGACGCACCAGCTTCAGGCTCTTTCGGCGCGGCTCCGAGGGGGTGCTGCGCCTGATCGAGCGCGTGTCGGGTCTGGAGTTCCTTCGCTCGATCTCGGAGTTCCTGCTCGCGTTCGAGTCCCTGATGGGGGGCTTCGCGGAGCGGGCGCACGAGGTCGAGGCGTTGCTCCGGAGCTCCCGGGTCGGCTTCGTTCTCGTGGCCGGAGCCAATCCCGACCAGGCGCGCCGCGCGGCCGAGTTCTGGTCGCGGCTGTCGCGCGAGCGGATCGACCTGGTCGGCGCGGTGGTCAACCGGGTTCGGACCTGGCCGGGCCCCCAGCTCCCGACCCTCCCCACTCAGAGCGAGGAGCGCGAGGCGCTGGAGTGGCTCGAGGACCGGCTGCGCCGGGGCCGGGAGGCTCGTGGGGTTTTGGACACGCTCCTCGCGCAGATCGCGCTCGCGCGACGCGACCGCGAACACCTCGAGGCGCTCGCGCGAGCCCTCCCCCTCGAGCGCGAGGCGCTGCGCCCGGTGCCCCTCCTCTCCGAGGACATCCATGCGATCGACGCGCTGGCCAGCCTGGGCCGCCGGGTAGCCGAGGTGGAGTGGGAGATCCTGCCCCTGGGCAAGCCGGGATGGTTTTGGTAACC
>JBHHYV010000041.1:0-26260 GCA_046757685.1 Myxococcota bacterium | reverse complement strand
ATACCCCCGCCCTCCGGCCCCCGGCCCGGGCCGACGCGATCCTGGCGCCGGCCCGACCGGGCGCCGAGCTCGAGCAGTGGGACGCCATCAAGCGGGTCGCGAGCGACGCGGTGATCGCGAACGGCGGAACGATCACGCATCACCACGCGGTGGGGCGCGATCACCGGCGCGGCTACGATCGCCAGCGACCCGACGCGTTTGCCCGGGCGCTCGTGGCGGCGCGCCGAGAGCTCGATCCCCACGGGATCCTGAACCCGGGGGTGCTCGTGGATCCCCCGGAGAGGAGCGGCCCATGACCGAGGAGCGCGACACCCTGGACCTGCGACGCGAGGGGCCCCTGCTCTGGCTCACGCTCGACCGGCCGAAGGCGCTGAACGCGCTCAACCGGGCGCTGGTCGACGACCTGCGCGCCGTGCTCGACGAGCTCGCCGCCGACCCGAGCGTGCGGGTGGTCGTGCTGCGCGGCGCGGGGCGCGGGTTCTGCGCCGGCCTCGACCTGAAGGAGGGCGGGGCCGGCGACGCCTCGGTGGCGGCGAGCCTTCGGGGCCAGCGTCACATCGCGGAGCTCGCGCTGCGCATGCACCGCGGTCCCCAGGTCTTCATCGCGGCGGTCCATGGGGCCGCTGCGGGTGGGGGCTTCGCCCTCGCGCTCGCGGCCGACATCCGCATCGCCGGCCAGTCGGCGCGCATGAACGCGGCGTTCATCCGGATCGGCCTCTCGGCCTGCGACGTGGGGGTCAGCTACTTCCTGCCTCGGATCGTCGGGGCCGGGGTGGCCTCGGAGCTCCTGCTGACCGGCGAGTTCATCGCGGCCGAGCGGGCGCTCGCGACGGGGCTGGTCTCGGCCGTGGTGCCCGACACGGACCTCGAGGCCGAGGCACGGGCGATGGCCGATCGCGTCCTGCGCAACTCGCCGCTCGGGGTCCGACTGACCAAGGAGTGCCTGGGCTTCTCGGTCGATGCGCCGAGCCTCGACGCCGCGATCGCGATGGAGGATCGCAACCAGATCCTGACCACCCGCTCGCGCGACGTGCGCGAGGGGATCCGGGCCTTTCTCGAGAAGCGCGAGCCTCACTACGAGGACGCCTGACCGCTTGCGCCCGGGTCCCCCACCGCCAACCTTCCGCCCATGCCCGAGGACGACATCGAGGCGATCGCCCGCGCCTTCCAGATCCCGGGGCGCTTCCGCGGGGCCGAGCGCTCGTCGCAGGGCCACATCCACGCGACCTGGGTGTCGACCTTCGAGCTCGAGGGAGCCCGCCGCCGCTACCTGCACCAGCGTCTGAACGAGCGGGTCTTCGCCGATCCGCTCGGGCTGATGGCCAACCTGGAGCGGGTCCTCGACCACCTGCGGGCTTCCGGGGATCCTGGCGCGACGCGACGGAGCCTCGAGTGGGTGGCGAGCCGCGCGGGAAGCTCCAGCTACCGAGCGCCGGACGGGAGCTTGTGGCGCAGCTTCGTCTACCTCGAGGGCACGCGCTCGCTGACCCAGGTTCCCTCGGTCGACCAGGCGAGCGAGGCGGCGCGAGCCTTCGCCGAGTTCGTGCGGGATCTCTCCGACCTGGCTCCCGAGAGCCTCTGCGAGACGATCCCGCACTTTCACGACCTGGCGACGCGGCTCGCGGAGCTGGAGCGAGCGGTGCGCGCGGATCCGCTGGCGCGGGTGGCGGAGGCCGGCGCCGAGATCGACGCGGTGCGCGCCCACGCTCCGCTCGTGCGCGAGATGGCCGAGCTCGGGCTCCCCGTCCGAGTGACCCACAACGACACCAAGCTCGACAACGTGCTCTTCGACCGGGCGGGGCGGCGGGCGGTCTGCGTGATCGACCTCGATACGGTGATGGCCGGCTCCGTTCTGTTCGACTTCGGGGATCTGGTCCGAACGGCCGCCTGCGCGGTCGCCGAGGACAGCCGCGAGCCGGAGCGCGCGACCCTGCGGCTGGACCTCTTCGAGGCGCTGGCACGGGGCTACCTGGCGGGGGCGTCGGACCTGCTCACGCCGGCCGAGGTCGAGCACTTCGAGCTGGGTTGCCAGCTGATGCCGCTCCTGATCGGCAGCCGCTTCCTGACCGACCACCTGCTGGGCGATCGCTACTTCCAGATCCAGAGGCCGGGCCAGAACCTGGACCGGGCGAGGGTCCAGCTGGGGCTCCTGGCTTCGATCGAGGGCTCGCGGCGGCCGATCGAGGAGGCGCTGCGGCGCGCCGGCCGCGTGGTAGGCTAGTGTCCTCACCCCTTATGGGAGGCCCCCATGGACTTCGAGTTCAGCGACAAGACGCGGATGCTCATGGACCAGATCGAGCGGTTCATGGACGAGTACATCTATCCGGCGGAGTCGGTGGCCCAGGAGCAGGTCGAGGCCTCGGGCGATCCCCACCACATGCCCGAGATCATCCGCGAGCTGCAGGGCAAGGCCCGCGACCTGGGACTCTGGAACCTCTTCCTGCCCGATCCGAGCTGGGGAGCGGGGCTGACCAACGCGGAGTACGCGCCGCTCTGCGAGCTGATGGGCCGCAGCGCGATCGCGCCGCGCGTGTTCAACTGCGCCGCACCCGACACGGGCAACATGGAGATCCTGGCGCAGTTCGGCTCCCCCGAGCAGCAGGAGCAGTGGCTGCGTCCGCTGCTCGACGGTGAGATCCGCAGCTGCTTCTCGATGACCGAGCCCGATGTCTCGAGCGCCGACCCGACCGAGCTGCACACGATGGCCAAGCGGGACGGCGACGAGTACGTGATCAACGGCCTCAAGTGGTTCACGTCGGGCGCGATCGGCGCGAAGGTCGCGATCGTGATGGCCTGCACCAACCCCGAGGCTCCGCCCCACGCGCGTCACAGCCAGATCCTGGTTCCCACCGATACCCCGGGCTTCAACATCCTGCGCCCGGTCTCGGTGATGGGGCACTCGGGCGGCGGGGGGCACTGCGAGATCCAGTACAACGACTGCCGCGTTCCCGTCTCGAACCTGCTCGGCGAAGAGGGCGGGGGCTTTGCGATCGCACAGGCGCGGCTCGGGCCGGGACGCATCCACCACTGCATGCGCTGCATCGGAGGCGCCCAGCGAGCCTACGAGATCATGGTCAAGCATGCGACGCTCCGGAAGACCCGGGGCAAGGCGCTCGGGGAGCACCAGTTCGTCCAGGACTTCATCGCGACCTCCAAGATGGAGATCGACCAGGCTCGCCTGCTCACGCTCTACGCGTCGTGGAAGATGGACACGGTCGGAAAGAAGCAGGCGGCGCAGGAGATCTCGATGATCAAGGTCGTCGCGGCCAACCTGCTGATGAACGTGTGCGACCGCTCGATCCAGGTCATGGGGGCGCTGGGCGTCTCGGACGATACGCCCGTTGCCGCGATGTGGCGCAACGGCCGTTCGCTACGGATCGCCGACGGTCCGGACGAGGTCCACAAGCTGGTCATCGCCAAGCGAGAGCTGCGCAAGTACGCCTGAGGTCGGGTAGAGGTCCGAGTCGACAGCCGGCCTGGGTCCGGCCGACGGGGCGCGCGGGAGCCCCGCTGGCGGAGCGTGGACCCCTGGGGGGAAGGTGGAGGTCGTCCTCATCATTGCGCTGGGCCTGGGCCTGTACATGGCCTGGGCGATCGGCGCGAACGACGTGGCCAACGCCATGGGCACGTCGGTGGGCTCGCGCGCCCTGAGTCTGCGGCAGGCGGTCCTGGTCGCGGCCATCTTCGAGTTCGGGGGCGCCTTCCTGGCCGGGGGGCACGTCACGCACACCATCCGCAAGGGGATCCTGGATCCCCAGGTCGTCGCCGCCGTCCCCGACGAGGTCCTCTACGGCATGCTCGCTGCGATGGCCGGGGCGGCCACCTGGCTGCTGCTCGCCTCGCGCGTGGGCTGGCCGGTCTCGACGACCCACTCGATCGTGGGAGCGATCGCCGGCTTCGGGGCGGTCGCCCTGGGTCTGGATGCAGTCAACTGGGGAGAGCTGGGCACGATCGTCCTGTCGTGGGTGGCCTCGCCGCTGCTCTCCGGGTCGCTGGCCTTCCTGGTCTTCACCCTCATCCGGCGTACGATTCTCGATCGCCCCGACCCGGTCGCGCAGGTTCGGCGCTGGGGACCGCTCTACCTGTTCAGCGTGATCGTCGTGATCGGCCTGGTCACGCTGGTCAAGGGACTGAAGCACCTGCACCTGGACCTGGGCCTGGGCGAGGCCCTCGTCCTGTCGCTGGTCCTCGGGGCGCTCGGCGCGGGCGTCGGGTCGATCTGGATCCGGCGCGCCGCGGACCGTGCCCTCGTGCGACCGGAGCACCGCTACGCGGTGGCGGAGCGCATGTTCGCGGTGCTCCAGGTCGGCAGCGCCTGTGCGGTGGCGTTTGCGCACGGCTCGAACGACGTCGCCAACGCCATCGGTCCGCTCGCGGCCGTCTTCCAGATCGTGCACACGGGGGGGCTCGCCGCGCAGGCCCCGGTCCCGATCTGGATGATGGCGCTCGGGGGCGCGGGCATCGTCGTGGGTCTGTCGACGCTGGGCTACCGCGTGATGGCCACCGTCGGCGAGCGGATCACCGAGCTGACGCCCACGCGCGGCTATGCGGCCGAGTTCGCGGCCGCGGCGACGATCGCGCTCGCGAGCCGCTTCGGGATCCCGGTCTCGACGACCCACACGCTTGTGGGTGCGATCCTCGGCGTGGGGCTGGCGCGCGGGATCGGGGCGCTCGACTTCCGGGTGGTGGGGACGATCGTCGTCTCGTGGATCGTGACGATTCCCGCAGGGGCCGGCCTCGCGATATTCTTCTTCTTCTTCTTCAAGGGTCTGCTCTTGACCCTGGGGAGCTAGCCGTGTCGTTCCTCGATCTGTTCGCGCGCTCGCCGATCAAGCCGATGCAGGAGCACATGCACGTGGTTCGCGACTGCGTGGCCGAGATCGTGCCGCTCTTCGAGGCGGCCTGCGCCGGGGACCTGGAGGGGGTCCGGGCCTGCCAGCACCGGATCGACGAGCTGGAAGGCTCGGCCGACCGGCTCAAGAACGACCTGCGTGCCCACCTGCCGCGCCGCCTGCTGCTCCCGGTGGATCGCCGCGACCTGCTCGAGATCCTGGACTGGCAGGACTCGATCGCCGACACGGCGCAGGACATCTCCGACCTGCTGGTCCTGCGCGAGATGACGGTTCCGGGCTCCATGCGCCCGTCCCTGCTGGACCTGTGCCGCGCCGTCGAGCGGACCTGCCGGCGGGCGGGCGACGTGATCGACCAGCTCGACGAGCTGGTGGAGCTCGGCTTTCGGGGCCGTGAGGCCGAACGCGTGGCGGGCATGATCGACGAGGTGTGCGCCCTCGAGGGCGAGACCGACCGGATGGGCCGCGCCCTCGAGCGCGAGCTCTTCCGGATCGAGGGCGAGCTACCCCCGGTGCACGTCATGTTCTGGTACCGCTTGATCGACTGGATCGGCAACCTCGCCGACCACGCCGAGAAGGTCGCGAACCGCTTGCGCCTGTTGATCGCGCGCTGAGCGGAGTCGGTCGGCTCCCGGGGCGCCCGATGCACGGGCTTCGTGTTCGACGGCGGCGAGCCCGCTCTCGCGTTGGCTCCCTGGCGGCGCGCCCGTGCCAGGGTCCTCGCGGCGAGCGTGGCGCGGGTGGGCGTTGCAGCGCACTCGATGCGGTCCACGTCTCAGCGGTCCCGTCCCGGTCCGTCCCCGGCCAAGGGCAGGTGTATGAACCGGCTCGTCGAGTTTGGTATAGATCCTCCGGTACGCGCCGCACGTCCGTTGAGTCCCCCCCAGGGGAACGGTCACATGGCGGACCGGCTCAAGGTCGGGATAGCAGGATACGGAACGATCGGCGCGCTGCGGCACGCCGCCTGCGACCGCCAGAAGCTCTTCCACGTTGTCGCGGCCTGCGATCGGAACTTCACGCGGCGTACGACGCTGTCGACTGGAATTCCTGCCCTGCCGAGCCTCGAGGAGCTCTTCGAGCTCGATCTCGACGTCCTCTTCGTGTGCATGCCGAACGACCTCGCCTCGAAGGCGACGATCTCTGGGCTCGAACGAGGGCTGCACGTATTCTGCGAAAAGCCGCCGGGTCGCACCGTAGCGGACATCCTTCGCGTTCGAGAGGTCGAATCCAGACATCCCGAGCTCAAGCTGCAGTACGGGTTCAACCATCGGTACCACGAATCCGTCAAGGCCGCGCGCGAGCTGATCGAGACGGGATCTCTCGGATCCATCATCAATCTCCGGGGGATCTACGGGAAGTCTGCGTTCATTCCGTGGCCTCGCACGCAGGCGGGTGAGGGCGCCACGCGCAACGTCAAGTACTGGCGCACGAGCCGGGCGGTTGCGGGCGGCGGGATTCTGCTCGACCAGGGCATTCACATGGTCGACCTGATGAACCTCTTCGTGAGGGAGAGATTCACCCAGATCCATGCATTCGTGGACAACAGCTACTGGAACCACGATGTCGAGGACAATGCCTACGCGCTCATGCGCTCGGAGTCGGGGATCGTCGCGATGCTCCATTCGTCTGCCACGCTCTGGCAGCACCGCTTTTCGCTCGACATCTCCCTGACGGAGGGAGTGATCCGACTTTCGGGGATCCTGAGTGGAACCAAGTCGTACGGGGAAGAAGTGCTCACGGTCCTCCATCGACAGCAGGAGACCAACGGCATGCCCACGGAGCACACGACCCGCTACGTGCAGGACCGGTCCTGGGATGACGAAGTCCAGGCCTTCGCGCGCGCGATTCTGCTCGACGAACCCATTCAGGCCGGAAACAGCGCAGATGCGTTGGCTTCGATGGAGACCGTCCACTGCATCTACGAGTCGGACCCGACCTGGGCCGAGCGATACGGCGCGACGGATGCAGCCGAGAAGCCAGGCGCGGTGAGGCCGCCGCGCGCGGACCCCGCCCACCCCAGGCCCCGACCTCCCGAGATCGGCTGGCGAAAGGCGCTGTAGTGCAGCTGTCGTTCCTGGGCCGGCGCGCGCTCGTTACGGGGGGGTCCCGAGGGATCGGAGAGGCAGTGGCAAGCGTGCTGCGCTCTCTGGGTGCGGAAGTCGTCGTGACCGGTAGATCCCTCTCCGGGGACGCGCCGCCCTCGGATCCGGGGATCGGACGGTCGCGACGGGAGGCTGTCGACTTCTCCAGCCTTCGAGACACAGAGGCGTTTGCGTCGCGCATGGCGGGGGAGGGAATCGACATCCTCGTCAACAACGCGGGGACGAACCGGGTCGCGCCCAGCGAAGAGGTCGAGACCTCCGAGTGGGAGGATATCTTCTCGGTCAATCTCCGAGCGCCCTTCGTCCTCTGTCGAGCCCTGGCCCCGAGGATGGCGGCACGCGGCTACGGCCGGATCGTCAACGTCTCCTCGATCTTCGCGTCGGTCACGCGCAGGGGTCGGGCCGCCTACACCAGCAGCAAGGCGGGTCTCACGGCGCTGACGCGGACCCTGGCGGTCGAGTACTCCTCGCGAGGCGTGCTGGTCAACGCCGTCGCACCGGGGTTCGTGGAGACCCGAATGACCCGGAAGAACCTCGCTCCCGAGGAACGGAAGCAGCTGCTCGAACAGGTCCCCTTGGCCCGCATGGGCCGCCCAGAGGAGATCGCAAGGGTTGTCGCCTTTCTTGCGAGCTCCGAGAACTCCTTCATGACCGGCCAGGAAGTGATCGTCGATGGTGGATTCACGCTGTCATGAGGACGTACAGTGACTGAGCTCATCGTGCAGTCACACCGCGGTCCCTATTCCGTGAGGTTCGCTTCGGATCTCGCGGGGGCGTCTCCGTGTCGCGATCGGCGCCGGCACTGGGTCGTAGACCGCCGAGTGGCCGCGCTCCATCCAGGGGAGATCTCCGATCTTCTCGCGGGGGAGGTACCGATCCTCATCGATTCCCACGAGAGCGCGAAGTCGCTCCGGGGTCTGGAAGAGCCTCTCGGCCGGCTCCTCGAGAAGGGGGTCCGAAAGACCGACGTCCTGATCGCCGTGGGTGGAGGGATCGTCCAGGACGTCGTCTGCTTCCTGGCGTCCACGATGTTTCGTGGAATGGACTGGAGCTTCGTTCCCACGACCGTTCTCGCGCAGGCGGATTCCTGCATCGGATCGAAGAGCTGCGTGAATGCTCCGTCGGCCAAGAATGTTCTTGGCACCATTCATGGTCCCCGGGAAGTCGTGATCTGGGGTGGCTTCCGAACGACGCTCGCAGAGACGGAGATCCGCTCCGGAATCGGCGAGATGATCAAGATTCACGTTCTGGAGGGCCGGAAGAGCTTCGAGGAGATCGCCGCGGCCCATCCCGAGCTGCTCCTTCGGGACTCGACGATGGAGGAGTTCATCGGGCGCTCTCTCCTGCTCAAGCGTCGCTGGGTGGAGGAGGACGAGTTCGATCGCGGGCCCAGGAATCTGCTGAACTACGGCCACAGCTTCGGGCATGCGATCGAGGCAGCCTCGGACTTCTCGGTGGCTCACGGGCTCGCGGTGACGATCGGCATGGACATGGCAAACAGCCTGTCTGCGAGGATCGGCCGGATCCCCGAGCGAGAGCGCGATCGGATGCGAGCTACGCTCGTCGAAAATGTCCGCGGGGTGGACCTCAAGACGCTCTCCGCGCAACGCGTTCTCGATGCGATGGCGCGAGACAAGAAGCGGGTCGGCGAGCGACTGGCGCTGATCCTGCTCGGTCCCGGGCTCCGGGCGGAGAAGGTCGAGGTTCCGTGTGATGCAGACTTCGAACGATGGTGCTCCTCGTACCTGGAGGGCTCTCCGTTTGGGCGCTGAGATGGCACCGCGGCGAGTGGCTTCTCTGGCCCTCGACGAGAGCGCCCGCGTGGCGGTGACCTCGAGATCCTTCTCCAGAAGTGCGGTTCTGCGCTCGGAGCTTCTGGAGAGGTATCCGCGATCTACCTTCAATGAAGCGGGGGTTCGACTTTCGGGGGAGAGGCTCCGAGCGCACCTCCTGCATCACGAGGCCGCCATCGTCGGTCTGGAGGAGATCAGCCGCTCCCTGAT
This sequence comes from Myxococcota bacterium, assembly GCA_046757685.1. GTDB lineage: Bacteria > Myxococcota_A > UBA9160 > SZUA-336 > SZUA-336 > JBHHYV01. The sequence goes on along the minus strand of JBHHYV010000041.1, from coordinate 17,305 downwards.
CGAGTCGCTTCCGGAGCTGAGGGTGATCTCGAAGTACGGGGTGGGGCTCGACGCGCTGGACCTCGGGGCCATGCGAGACCACGGGCTCCTGCTGGGATGGACGCCGGGGGTGAATCGCCGGGCGGTGGCGGAGCTGACGCTGGCGCTGATTCTGGGCTCGCTGAGGCAGGTCGTCCGGGCTCACCGCCAGGTGGTCGCGGGCACGTGGGATTCGCGGAGCGGCGCCACCCTCACCGGGAAGACCGTCGGCATCGTGGGCCTCGGTCACGTGGGGCGAGAGCTGGTCTCTCTCCTGGTGCCGTTCCGGTGCCGTGTTCTGGCGAACGACCTTCTCGAGTTTCCCGAGTTCTGCGAGAGACACGGAGTCGAGATGGTTCCCCTCGAGGAGCTTCTCGCGCTCTCGGACGTCGTCTCATTGCACGTGCCGATCACCGAGCGAACCCGCGGGTTCATCGACTCGAAGCAGATCGGGCGAATGAGGCCGGGAGCGGTACTGGTGAACACCGCGAGGGGCGAGGTGGTGGACGAGGATGCCCTGAGCAGAGCGCTCGAGAGCGGGGCTCTCTCGGGCGCTGCGTTCGACGTACTCTCGGAGGAGCCACCTCGGAGGTCGCGACTCCTCGGCTGCGAGAACGTCATCATCACGCCCCATATCGGCGGGTCGGCGCCCGAGGCCATCCTGGAGATGGGCCGCGCAGCCATCGCCCAGCTGGACCGGGCGCGACCGGTGGGTCCCGACCTGTTCCCAGACGGGCTTCCGCCTACCTCGCGTCCGGGCGTTCGAACCCCGGATCCCGAGTGCAGCCCGCTCTGAGCTCGCACGAGTGCCCCGATCGGCTCCGCCGCGAGGGCGAGGCGTTCTACCTGAGGGGGGAGTGCGCTCTCGCCCAGGGGTGCTTCCAGCGAGCCCTCGAGATCGACCCCGACCACGCGCCCTCGCACCAGAATCTCGGCGTGTACTACTTCGATCGGGGCGACCTAGCGCGCGCCCGGGAACATCTCGGCTCCGCCATCCGGATCGATCCCGGGAATGCGTCGGCTCTCCTGAACCTCGCGATCCTCGAGCTCGCCCAGGCTCGGATCGATCCAGGCATGCTCTATCTCGCCCAGGCGCTTCGGGTCGATCCGGCTCTCTGCGCGGAGGCGATGGCGAGCGCCACCGAGCTTCTCGCGGGCCTCCCGGAGCTCGAAGTCCTCGACCTTCTCGCGACCAGCCAGATGCGCGGGCATGACCCTGCCTCGATCTGCGCCGCGGGGCAGCTCCTGGGAGTGGCCGCCCCGCAGGAGACGCACGACCGGGGCGATCCCCTGCTCTGTCCTCAACGTCGCCGCCACCGAGACCTGGTGGAGTTTCTCGGCGACGAGGCGGTCCCGCTCTCGAGCCGGGTTCTCGATGTCGGCTGCGGTACCGGATGGCTGGCGGAGTCGCTTCGGGAGGCGGGATTCGACGCGATCTCTGGATGTGACTGGTGCCCGGGGGATCGGATCTCGTCCGGGGCCCGCTCCTTTCTCGACTACCGTCGCCTGGACCTGAATGCCGAGGGTCTGGCTCGCTACGAGGATGCCGCCTTCGATCTGATCGTCTGCTCCGACGTGCTCGAACATCTGGAGAATCCGGCGTGGATGCTTCGCGAGATGGCGAGGGTCACGAGATCGAGCGGGGACGTCTTTCTCAGCATCCCCAACGCGTTCAACGTCTTCGAGCGAGTGGAGATCCTGCAGACCGGCAACAGCAGCCGCTATGCCCGCAGTGCGCCGCAAGAGCACGGGCACATCAGCATGCTACCGCTGAACGTGCTCGAATCCCTCTGCGAGCGCGCCGGCCTGCAGATCGTGGCGACCGGCACCGGCTACTGCCTGTGGCGAGGGTACTTCTGGTATCCCGCCCGGCGCTTCGATCCCACCTACAGCTTCGTGTGCCACTTCCGTCTCAGGAAGCGGGACGGTCGATAGGCGAAGCCGCGCCTCCCCCGGATTCGGCGCGCGGTCTGCCGACCCAGAGCTTCTGGACTCCTCCCGGAACCGGCGCGCCGTTCTCGACGACGAATCGGCCCCCGTCCCGGAATCTGCGAAATGCGGGATGGGCGTCCTCCCTCTCCGCGTCATGCAGGATCGCGACCCCGCTGGGCTTCAAGACCCGGGCCGCGATCTCCAGACAGTCTCTGCGCTTGCGGCCATCGATGAGTGCGACGTCGAAGGTCTCGTCGAACGAGAGCGGAAACTCCACGAACTCCGACATCTCGGACTCTTCCTGTCGGGACTTCCGGTCCTCGAACGTCGCGCTCTTGAGGTGCACCTCGGTGCTTCCCGAAAGCCCCGCCGATCGAATCGACTCACCGACCCTGAAGTACCACGGATAGTAGTTCTCTACCGCGTGCCACCGGAAAGGGATTCCGTGACGCTTCAGGAACTTCGAGAAGTGCACGGTGCTCCGGCCCGATCCCCACTCGACGATCCGGAGCTCCTTGTGCTTCTCGGCCTCCTCGAGAAGAAGATTCTCGATGAAGGTGATCTCGCTGCTCCACATCGCGGGAGCCTCTGGGTTCGTCTCCGTACTGTCGTACTCGACCCTGGGGTAGCGCCAGAGGTAGTCGTAGCGAAGCAGGATCTCGGCCAGTCGAAAGTCGGCCTCCCGGCTCACCTTGAGGCTGCTGATGGGATGCTGCGGGAAGCAGCCCACCCTTCCAGAGAAGACGGCGGATCCCGTCGACTGGAACGCCCTGAGGAATACCTCCCTGCGCCAGATGCAGACGGTCCACGCACAGACCAGCAGCGCCGGGTTGTCCTGGGTTCGCGGGAGAGGACCTCGCGGGTCGAAGTTCACCGGATCCAGGTCGGAGAGGCCCCATCCCGCCGGCGAGGGTCCGGGGGCCACCTCGCGCTCGCGGAAGGCATGAAGGTGCTCCTCGCGGACGGGAATCAAGGTATCGAGCTGATGGTCCAGGTAGTACTGGACCATTTCATCGACGTCCGATCCGCGGATCAGGGGAGCCACGGGGTTGACCATGACGACGATGTCCGCCTCGACATTCTGCATGAAGTCGTGATTGAACTCGTCCGAGCTGACGTGATCGCCCGCCAGCTCCGGCGGACGCCGGTAGAAGCGAGCCCCCATCTCGAGCGCAATCGCGCCGAGGTCGGGGCTCTCGGAGTTGACGTAGACCTCGTCGATCCGATTCGAGTCCAGCGCTGCGCGAATCGCATACCAGATCATGGGATGCTCGCCGTTCATGAGTCGCAAGTTCTTTCTCGGGACCCGCTGGCTTCCCAGGCGCGCAGGAATCGTCGCCACGATCTTCATGATGTTCTCCTTGCGAGAGGGATCCTGGGGGACCTTCTCACGCCAGATCGACGAATCGCGACGAGCGAATCTTCGATGAACCGCGAGGAATCTCGCCGTGCCGGAGCTTCTTCGCGACGCTCTCGGCCGAGGGGTCGAGATAGCGCTCGGCATACTCGCGACGTAGCTCTTCGAAGACCCTCTCCCCCTCTCCCGAGCGGGTTCGAGCGAGGTCGATCCGGGGCCAGGAATCCCGCGGAAACTTCACGTAAAAGGAGAAGGTCCGCATCAGGCCCTCGATCTGCTCGGGAGGGAACTCGGGCATTCGAAGCAACGTGCGTGGTGTCGTATTGCTCGAGTGGGTGCAGATCAGGTCGGGGGAGATGTAGCCCTTCTCGATCGCGAGCCCTCGGAGCGGGGTTCCATGGAACGGAGCGAAGATGAATGCCCCTGCTGCGACGGTCTCCGGCGGAAGGGCCCGGTTCAGCTCGATCGTGTCGAAGGCGAGGTCGAGCGTTTCGGTCGGGAGCCCGATGATGCTGTTGGCGACGCAGGTGTACTCCGAGTCATACTCCGCGGCGGTCTCGAAGGCACGGATCGTGGCCTCGTTCGAGACCTTTCTGCGCAGGACCCGAGACCGGAAGTCCGGGTTCCCATGCTCGATCCCGATGTTGAAGCGGAGGCAGTTCATCTTCTGGAGGTGGAGTGCAGAGTGGGCAGAGATCGTCTCGGCCCGGGTGTTCATCCAGAAGGGGATCCGGTAGGACTGGTAGAACTCGGAGAACTCATCGAGCTCCCGACGGCTCATGGCCAGAAAGGTGTCCGCGACGAAGTAGATCAGCTCCGGGTCGTAGGTACGCACCAGGTGGTCCAGGTCGGCCTTCAGCCTGGGGACCGACTTGCGTCGATAGAAGCGGCCCTTCGCTTCGGACGCATAGACCTCGCTGTTCGCCGGGGAGTTGCAATAGGTGCAGGTATAGGGACAGCCTCGCTGGGTCTCGAAGCCGATGGCCTTCCAGATCCTCCCCTGCATCGGGGTGAAGAGCAGGCTCGTCTCGAAGAGGCTGTAGTCGGGAGGGGGAAGCGCATCGAGATCGAGGGGGGGCCGCATCGGGTTTCGAATGACCCGGTCGCCCTCTCGGATCCAGAGATTCGGGATCTCGAGGGTCGGGCGACCCCGCGCCAGCGCCCTGCAGAGGTCGAGGAGGGGATACTCGCCCTCTCCTCTGCACACGTAGTCCACGCGGGGATTGCCGATCACGATCTGGGGTGCGTAGGACGCGAAGACGCCGCCGCAGATGACTGGAATCGGATCGGGCACCAGCTCGATCAGGTCCATTCCGAGGCAGAAGGTGTTCTCCACCAGCGAGACGCAGACGAGATGGGGATCGAAGGACTCCAGCTTCTTGCGGAAGTCGTCTCCCATGTCGGTCGTCCGGAGCTGGATCCCTCTCTCCGACCAGTCGGTCTGCACGACGTTCGAGTTCTGGGCGCGGTCGGAATGCGGATTCATCCGAAGGAACTGATCGTGGCTGGCGTCGTAATCCCGCTCCGGGTTGATGTACGTACTCTCGTAGCGGGTGCAGTCGAAGACCTCACACGCGAAGCCGTGTTCCTTCAGAACCGCCGCCATCTGGGCGATTCCCGGAGGCGCGATGGTCCTCATCTGGATGTTGGGATAGAGGAACAGGACTCGGAACTCCGGATGCGACGTCGGCATGGTGCTCTCGAAGGTTCGTGAGCGGATCGCTGCGCTCTGGATGGTTGGTCCCGCGTTGCAGGACGCGGGAATTCTCCACGCGTTGGATATCGAGGGCCCGGGGGACTTTCGGGCTCCTACTCTTATCGGCAAGTGTCGACGAAAGTGGAGGGAAGGATTGGGAGAGAGGCGCATGGAAGGGGGCGGGAGGTGGGGTCGCGGTGGAAGCATCGGGCCCAGCCGTCGCGGCTCGGTTGGCGCAGCTGTCGCAGGTGTCGCCGCGCGGCCTCGGCGCGAGCGTCCACAGGTCGAATCGCTTGACGCGGGGGCCGCACTGGCGTTCCCTGCCCGCATCTCCCGAGGAGGGCCATGAGCGCGAACGCGGCATCCTCCCGGGGAGCTCTGCTCGCGCTCTACGGCGGCTCCCCGGTTCGTACGAGCCTGCTTCCCTATGGCCGCCACTGCATTCGAGAAGAGGATCTCGAGGCGGTCTCCCGGGTGCTCCGTTCGGGCTGGCTGACCCAGGGGCCGGCGCTCGAGGAGTTCGAAGAGGCGTTTGCCGAGGCGGTGGGCGCGCGCTTTGCGATCGGGTTCAGCTCGGGGACCGCGGCCCTCCACGGAGCGGTCGTCGCGGCGGAGATAGAAGATGGAGACGAGGCGATCACGACGCCGTTGACGTTCTGCGCGAGCGCGAACTGCATCCTCTACGCGCGCGGAACCCCGCTCTTCGCCGACATCCGAGAAGACACCTTGACGATCGATCCCGATCGGATTGCGGAGAAGATCGGGCCAAGGACCCGGGCGATCATTCCAGTGGACTACGCGGGCCTGCCGGCGGACCTGGATCGGATTCGCGCGATCGCCGAGCGACACGCCCTCGTGGTGATCGAGGACGCCTCGCATGCGCTGGGGGCGCGCTTCGACGGGAAGCGGGTGGGGAGTCTGAGCACCCTGACGACCTTCAGCCTGCACCCGGTCAAGCACGTCGCTGCCGGCGAGGGTGGCGTCGTGACGACGGAGGATCCGCTGCTCGCGGCCCGACTGCGGAGATTTCGCAGCCACGGCGTCGATCGGGACCTGCGTGCCCGGAGCGCGGAAGGTCGGTGGAGCTACGACATGGTCGAGCTCGGCTACAACTACCGGCTCTCGGATATCGCTGCGGCGCTCGCTCACTCTCAGCTCGGGAGGCTTCAAGAGGGCCTGGAGCGGAGAGCGGAGATCGCCGATCGCTACGACAGAGAGCTGGCGGAGCTTCCGGGACTGCGGGTCCCCCCGCGGCGAGAGGGCTCCGCCTCGGCCTGGCACCTCTATCCTCTACGGGTCGACGAGGCGGTCCTGGGAGCGCCTCGCGATCGAGTGACTGCGGCACTCCGCGCCGAAGGGATCGGGGCGTCCCTGCACTATCGCCCCGTCCATCTCCATCGCTTCTACCGGCAGCGCTTTGGGTACCGCCCGGGTTCGTTTCCGATCTCGGAGAGGGAGTCGGACAAGCTGGTGACCATCCCTCTCTATCCCGCGATGTCGGACGGCGACGTAGACGACGTGGTCGATGCGGTATCGAAGGTGGTGCGCTTCTTCGGTCTGGAGCGCAGTCGAGCGGGGCCGGCGCGACCGCGATCCCGCCGAGGGAGAGGCTCTAGCTCCGAGGACGTCCGCCGTCGATCCAGCCCATGAACCAGAGGATGGCGAGCGAGGTGGGAACGGTCTCTCCCGATCGGCCCTCGAGGAACTCGCCTAGCTCTGCGATCCGGACGGGCCAGATCTCCCGGTACTCCTCGTTCCCGCGAAGGGCGCGAAGATCGCGGAGATCCTTGGCGCTGAGGGAGACGTCGAGTCGGATGACCACGTCGCAGGAGGGATCCCGGTCGTCTCGGACGACCCCGAGGGTCTCGCTCGAAGAGACGACAGAGTCCGTCAGCCCGACCTCTTCGTGCAGCTCGCGGAGCAGCTGCCTTCGATGGTCGACGCGGCGGGTCTCGGGGTCGTAGAAGGTGGCGTCGACGGATCCGGAGGGCAAGAGCTCGAGGAATCCGGGGTACCCAGTCACGGAGTCGCTACGTCGCCCGAAGAGCACACAGGCGTCGGAGACCACCAGCCCACTGACTCCCACCGGCACCAGCGCGCCTGCGCCCACAAAGTCGGGCTCTGATCGAGCTGCAATATAGGCCCGGTAGCTCGTCCAACGACCGAGGAGTCGTTCGGGACTGCAGGACTCCAGCGCGAGCAAGGGCGCATCATAGAGGGGGAGGCCGCGAGCTCGCTGCTGGCGTTCCCACACCCGATCGATCCGCGAGGAGACCTCGGGATCGAGAGGTCTCCCCTCGCGGGCCTCGACCCGGAAGCCCGGAGCGGTCGGCTCAAGCCTGAGCGGAACGATCGGAGAGCTCCTCTTCCAGGCGTGCGAGTACGAAGTCCAGCCCGAGATCGGTGCGCCAGACTCGCAGTCCCGCCGCTCGGGCGGCCGAAGCGCCGGCGTCCGAGTCCTCGACCGCCGCAGCCCGGTCGGGACCGATCCCGAGCAAGCGCAGAGCCTCGAGATAGGGAGCGGGATCCGGCTTGGATCGCGTCCGACCGTCGCCAAAGATCCGGACCCGGAAGAGCTCCAGGAGCTCCTCCCTGGCCAGGAACGCGGTCGCCAGGCTCGACGGTGCCGAGGTGACCAGTCCCAGGTCCAGACCCAGATCGCACGCGCGCTCCAGAAGGGCACGGGCCCCCCCGCGCAGGCCGACCCGCTCCAGATAGGCCAGCCGAACGCGCTCGAGGTAGTCGTGGTAGAGCGTCTGTGGGTCCTCGCGCAGATCGAACTCTCTCCGGAGAATTACGACGCCCTCTCGCAGGGGCGGGCCGTTGATTCGCTCGAAGCTCTCCCGGTTTCCGGTCCGGCCGTGGGCGGCGAGGAACTCCAGGTGGACCGAGTAGAGGGCGCCGAGGCTCTCCGCCAGAGTGCCGTCGAGATCGACGAGAAGGGCGCGGAGCGCCACGTCACCCTACTTCCAGTCGCCGGGCTGGAGACCCTCCCCGGCCGGGATCGTGCGGGTGGCGACCTTCCCTTCGATCTCCGGAAGGATTCTGGGATGGGCCCCGAGGATCCGCTCCCCGGGCCTCAGGATGGCCACGTTGTCGTCCTCGTGGAGCTCCTCTCCTGCGGAGATCTCCCGAAGCGCCTGGATGCCCCGACGCGCAAAGCGCGCCAGCTCGTCTTCCTCGGGAAGGACGACCTTGTCGCCCGAGCCCAAGGCGAGCTCCGCCTGCCGAACGACGCGGATCATCTCGGAGAGGTCCGTCGGGCTCAGTGCGAAGCCATGGTCCGGGCCTGGGAGGCGATTGTGCAGGGTGAAGTGCTTCTCGATCACGCGCGCGCCCAATGCCACTGCGACGACCGGACCGATGATGGGAGAACGACTGTGGTCGGACAGTCCGGCGATCACTTCGAATCGATCCCGGAGCCACGGAATCACCCGGAGGTGAAGACTCTCGAGAGGGGCGGGGTAGCGTGCCGTGCACTGCATGAGGCACAAGGCAGCCGAGCTCCGCGCTCGGAAGTGATCGACCGCCCACTGGATGTCGCCTTCGGTGCTGGCCCCCGTCGATAGGATCAGGGGCTTTCCGGAGCCCGCTGCACACTCGATCAATCGGAGGTGGCTGATCTCGTACGAGGCGATCTTGTGAACCGCGACGAAGGGGTCGATGGCAGCGAAATCGGCGGTCGAGAATGCGGTCGACATGAAGCCGATTCCTGTTTTGCGGCAGTAGGCTGCCAGCTCGGCCACCATCTCGTAGGGCATCGAGAGATCTTCGAAGATCTGGTGAATGGGATCGTGGATCCCCGCCTCTGCAAGATAGTGGCTGCTCCCGGCGTTGGGTGCGTAGACGGTTCGCGCACGGTAGGTCTGGAACTTGACCGCATCGGCGCCCGACTCGGTCGCGACGTCGATCAGAGCCCGCGCCATCTGCAGATCGCGCTTGACCGTCCCCATGCGCCAATTCGACCCGGCTTCGGCGATGACGAAGACGCGACCGCCCTCGAAGGAGAAGTCTCGAGCCGGCGCGCGAGGGGAGGGACTCACCCAAGGGACTCCTGCGCTGCCGGCGCATCCGCGCCGACGAAGCGCCGCTGCAAGCGGCGGATCGCCTCGGCGACGCAGACGGTATACCGATCGAGCAACTCGCGTTTCACTCTCTCGGTCGCCTCTGCGATCGCCTCGCCGCGCTGCACGCGAGCCGGCATCCGGACGGCATGGATCACTTCCCCCTCGTCGTACCGCGCGGTCATCAGGTGGGCCGACAGAGTGGCGTAGCCGAGGCCGTCGGTCAGCATCCTGCGAACCGGCTCGGCTCCCTTGTAGCGCGGCAGCTCGCCGCGGTGCACGTTCAAGTCGCCCAGGCGGGACGCTCCCAGACGCGACTCGGGAACCAGGAACCTCCAGCTCACGCTCAACAAGAGGTCGTAGGGCTCGAGGAACGCCATCGGTGCCAGGTCCGCCTCTCGCCTGGAGTCCACGACGAAGAGCGGAATCTCGTGCGCGCGGGTAAGAGCCTGAAATCTCGAGAACTCGGGTCGGCGGCGCCGCTCGGGATCTTCGGAGGCCGGCCGTAGGCGATGCGTCCAGAGGCCGCGTACGTGGAAGCGGGTCGCTCGAGAGAGGAGCCACTCGAGGACCCGTACCCCCGGCTCTCGCGCAAGCAAGCAGACGATTTGGAGTCGTTCGCGTGTCATGAGAGTGAGCGCATCGATGCGGCGGATCGATTTCGGCGATAGAGTATCCAAAACGGAGCCGAGCACCATGATCGCGGCGATCGTATTGGCCCGCGGGGGAAGCAAGCGCATCCCGGGCAAGAACTTCAAGCGGTTCGCCGGAGAGCCGGTGATCCACTACCCGCTTCGCGCCGCGGTCGGGTCGGGTGTCTTCGATCGAATCCTCGTCTCGACCGATTGCTCCGAGATCCGTGAGGTCGCCGAGTCGGTCGGCGCAGAAGTCCCCTTCCTTCGCCCGGCCGACCTCGCTGGCGATCATGTCCCCACGGCGCACGCCCTGGCGCACGCTGTCCGGTGGCTCAACGAGCACGGACCTCGGGTCCGATATGTGTGCGGGATCTATGCAGCCGCTCCCTTCGTGCAGCCCCGGGACCTTCGCTCGGGACTGGATCTCCTGCGTCGCACTGGCGCGGCGACGGTTCTTCCCGTGGCTACCTTTGCCTTTCCGGTCCAGCGCGCCCTCGAGATCGACGAGACTGGATCGCTCCGGATGATCTGGAAGGAGCACGAGCTCACGCGGTCGAACGACCTACCCGAGGCCTTTCATGACGCAGGCCAGTTCTACTGGCTCGACGCAGAGCGCTTCCTGGATTCGGAGCGGCTCTACGGGGACCCGATGCTCCCGCTGGTCCTCCCGCGCTATCGGGTCCAGGACCTCGATACTCCCGAAGACTGGGAGATGGCCGAGCGACTCTTCGAGGCCGACCGGGCGCGCGCCTCCAGCCGCTGATCCATCCCCGGAGAGCTCCGACCGCAGGGGACGGCCGAACGGGTCTTCGCCAGCGGGCGAATCGCCGGATTCCCAGCAGGGGCCTCAGGATCTGCGCGGTCTTGCCGATCAGATTCCCAGTGCCGAGGGCCGCCGAGGGGGGAGCCGTGTCCCTACGCAACGAAGGCAGCGCGAAGTCCGCGGGACCCACGGTGGCGATCATCCCCGCTCGCGGCGGAAGCAAGCGCATTCCGCGAAAGAACATCCAGCCTCTCGACGGGCGGCCCCTGGTCGCCCATACGATCGGTCACGCGCGGGCCGCGGAGCACGTCGATCTCGTGTACGTCTCGACCGAAGATCCGGAGGTCGCCGAGATCTCCCGATCCCATGGGGCTCAGATCATCGAGCGGCCCGCGAGCCTGGCCAGCGATACCACGACCAGCGAGGCGGTTCTCCTGCATGCACTGGATTGCCTCCGCAGTCGAGGAATCGAGTCAGAGATCGTCGTCCTCCTCCAGTGTACGTCTCCCCTCAGAGCCTCGGATGACGTCGACCGGGCGATCGACTGCCTGCGGTCGACGGGCGCGGACTCTCTCCTCTCCGCCTCCGAGTACCGACGCTTCCTGTGGACCCTGGACGCGCAAGGGAGCCCGTGCTCCCTGAACTACGACTACCGCAAGAGAAGACGGACGCAGGACCTCGATCCGCAGTACCAGGAGAACGGCTCGATCTATGTCTTCAAGCCCTGGGTGCTCGAGACCTTCGAGAACCGGCTCGGCGGGAAGATCGCGATCTACGTGATGAGCGAAGGGAACTCGCTCGAGATCGACTCGTACGAGGATTTCGAGCTCTGCAGGCAGAGACTTCGGACCCGCACCCCGGATGCCCCCAGCAAGGCGCTCGATCGGATCCAGCTGCTGGTGGTGGCCTGCGATGGGGTTTCGACCGCTCTCCCGCAGATCCCCGAGATCGGTCTCGACTCGGTCGTTCTCTCGAGCGAACGCGACCCCGAGCTTGCTGCGCGCTGCAGAGATCTGGGGATTCCCTGTCGACAGGGAGTCGAAGACAAGGCGGCGACGCTTCGCGCGATCGCGAATGCGAGCCGGATCGAGATGTCCGAGATCGCCTATCTGGGCAGCTTGGCCGATGACCTTCGGTGCTTTCGCCTCGTGGGATGCTCGGTGGCTCCCGCAGACGCGCCCCTCGAGGTTCGAAGCACCGCCGACTGGGTGCTCACTCGAGCGTCGGACTGCGGGGCCCTCGCGGAGCTCTCCGACGTGATTCTCGCACCTGCTTCGGTACGTGGAGGCACGCATGGGAAACTCGATTAAGCTCGGGGATCGCTGGGTGGGTGACGGAACGCCCGTCTACGTAGTGGCCGAGATCGGGATCAACCACAACGGCGATCTGGACATCGCAAAACGGTTGATCGACGCAGCCGTCCGCGCGGGCTGTGATGCGGTGAAGTTCCAGAAGCGAACTCCAGAGCTCTGCGTTCCCGAGGACCAGCGAGAGGTCATGCGGGACACACCCTTCGGGTACGTCTCCTACCTCGAGTACCGGGAGCGGATCGAGTTCGGTCCCGAGGAGTACCGAGAGATCGACCGCCATTGCAGACAGGTGGGAATCTCCTGGTTTGCATCGTGCTGGGACGAGGCATCGGTGGACTTCATGGAGCCGTTCGAACCCCCCTGCTACAAAGTGTCCTCCGCGAGTCTGACCGATTGCGGCCTCCTTCTCCGGCTCCGCTCGACCGGGCGGCCGCTGATCGTCTCGACGGGGATGTCGACGATGAGCCAGGTCCGGTCGGCCGTGGATCTCCTCGGCGTGGACAACCTGGTGATCGTGCACTGCACGAGCACGTATCCCTGTCCCCCGAGGGAGCTGAACCTCCGGGTGATCAAGAGCCTGCGCGAGCAGTTCGACTGTCCGATCGGATATTCCGGACACGAGGTCGGCCTGGCCACCACGGTCGCGGCGGTGGCCCTCGGAGCGAGCGTCGTCGAGCGGCACCTGACGCTGGATCGAGCCATGTGGGGCAGCGACCAGGCGGCCTCGATCGAGGCCCAGGGGATGGAGCGGCTGGTCCGCTACATCCGGACCGTTGAAGAAGCGCTCGGAACCGGAGTCAAGGAGGTCTTCGAGAGTGAGCTTCCGCTGATGCGGCGGCTCCGGCGAACAGGCACGGATCCAGTTGCTCGAAAGTAGACCGAGGACGGGACGCGCCCGGGTTCGAGCCCGATGAGTCGGAAGCGTCGTTCGGAATCGGCCCCTCGGGTGGCCTGCTACGGCCCCTACAATCTGTGGGACCTGCACGGAATGTGGGAGATCACCATCCTGCAGGCCCTCAAGCTGCGGGGCGCGGAGGTGCGCCATCTCGCATGCGACGGTCTGTACAGCGATTGCGACCTGTTCTGGAAGGCCACGCAGCCACGCCACGCGCTCTCGTGCCTGGAGTGCCAGGCGAGGGTGTCGGGCTTGATGCTCGGGATGCGCATGGAGTTCGAATGGCTCGGGCGATATCTCACGCCCGAGGAGCACGACCAGGCCCGATGCTGGGTCGAGGAGATCCACCCCTGCGAGCTTCCCGAAGCTCGCTTCGGGGACTGGAACGTCGGCGAGTGGGTGCGCTCCTCGGTGCACTCCCATCTCCGAAGATCGACGCTGAGTCTCGAGGTTCCCGAGGTCGAGGAGGTCTATCGCAGCTACGTCTTCAGTGGTCTCGTCGCATGCTTCTCGCTGGAGCGCTTTCTTCGGGTCTACGATCCACAGGTCCTGTTCCTTCTGAGCGGTCGACTCTCTTCGACGAGAGTGGCTCTGGAGCTGGCCCGGAGAAAGGGAGTCCGCGTGGTCTGCCACGAGCGGGGACTCCTGCGCGAGAGCGTCAAGCTCTTCGACGGGAGTCATAGCCTGGCCCTGAAGCCCTTTCCGGATCTGTGGCGGGATTGGGGCTGCGTGCCTCTGGCCCCGGCGGAGCTCGATCGGATCCAGGACTACATGAAGGGACGAGAGCAGGGGCGAAACCTCGGAGAGCGCTGCTTCAGCCCCCCACCGGGCTCCCCGGTGCGCGAGCGCATCGGCCTCTCGAGAGACCGTGAAACCTGGGTCCTCTTCGTTTCGTCCGAAGATGAGGTCATCGCGACGCCGGAACGATCGGGACCCTTCTCGAGCCAGCTCGAGTGGATCGAGCAGACGGTGAGCTACGTCGCGAAGCATCCCGAGCTCGATCTCGTGATCCGGATTCACCCGAACATCGGAAGTCAGCGCTCGATCGGCCGCAACCTGGATCAGCTGAGGGAGTTTCAAGAGCTCGGGGAGCGCCTGCCGAAGAACGTCTTCATGGTCATGCCCGAGGAGGACGTCAGCTCGTACTCGCTCATGGACCTCGCGAGCGTGGGGCTCGTGTACATCAGCATCACGGGGCTCGAGATGGCCTGCAAGGGAAAGCGGGTGGTGGCGGCGGCGGGGGCGTGGGTTCGTTACCTGCCCTTCGTCTACTCGGTGCGAGAGAGGGACGACTACGAGGCCATTCTGGACGGGCTTCGAGTCCCCCCTCCCGAGGAGTTGACGGCTTCGATCGAGAGGATGGCCTACCGATTCGCGTACGCTCTCTACTTCCGATGGAACATTCCCTTTCCGCTCGTGAAGATGCCCGATGCTCACTCCGGTCGACTCGCATACGCCTCGATCGACGACCTCCAGCCCGGGCGCGACACGAATCTCGACCGGATCGCGCGGATTCTCCTCGAGGGGGAGCCCGTCTGCCGCCCTCCCGATCGGGAGACGCGCACACGTCCCCTGGAGGCCGAGCTCGACTGGTTCCGGCGTCGTGGACGAGGGGAGGGAGGCCGGGTGCAGGACGCGCTGCGGGCAGGCTAGAGGCGGGTCGTTCCCGAGCTCCCTCTAGGCTCGGGCTGCTTCGGTGTCCTTCTCGCCGGCGATCCGCTCGATCTCACCGAGCGCGGCTGCGGCCTCCGCAGATCGAGGCTCGAGAGAGAGCGCGTGCAGCAGGGCCGTCCGGGCGGTATCGAGCTCTCCGAGCTCGATCGAGAGTCGGCCGCATGCAATCCACAGCTCCGGTTCGTTTGGGCTCGAGCGAAGGGCGACCCTGTAATGGCGCGCGGCATCCTCGAGGCGGCCGGCCGCGTGGGCTCGCTGACCCAGCACCCACGGACTCCCTTCCGGCGGCGCGTCCCTCGCGTCGAGATCCCGCATGCCCGACGGGGGGGGCGAGAGGGGAGCGGGTCGCGCTCGCCGAGGAGCCTCGTCGAGGAGGAGCCCTACCGATCGACCGATCGGAGGCGAGGCGGGGTCCGCCGCAGCATCGCCCCCCGACGAGACCCGCACCCCCCGTACGGGGCCGGAGGCCGATCCGGCGATGGCGGCGATCATCGAATCGACTGCATCGGGCCCGAAGTACTTCTCCGAGGCTTCCCAATCCCGGGCGCGGCTCTTCCATTCGGGCGACGAGGGACGCGCAAGGCTGCGGAGACGTTGGAGCCCAACCGGGGAGGGAGGTTCCGCACGTCGAGCGATCGATCCCAGGATCGACTCGCCCACGCGTTCATGGGCTCGCCCATCGACCCGATGGAACGCTCCAGCCAATGCGCTCTGCCGGCGAGCATCCACGTCGCTGGGAACTGCGAATCGACCCTGAAGCACGGCCCTCAGGTCTCGCACGAGTGCATCCTCCGAAGGCGCCGAGATGCTGACGGCATCGGAAGTGGGAACGGGCGCGTGTGCGGGCAGCCAACCGGGCTCGAAGGCGGGGATTTCCGCCAGGCTGGCCTCGAGCGCCGTCGAGCTGCCCCAGTGGATCATCGCCCTTGCTGAGAGAAGCCAGCCGTCGACGGTTCCCCTTGCCTCCACCTGCAGGTTCGGACGACGCTCCAGAAGATCCCAGTAGATCTCCCGGCCCTCGAAGGGGTGGGGTCGATAGACGACCGAGACCTCCGGAAGGCGCCTCGCGAGCGAGTTGGCGAGGCGAGCCAGCCCGTGGAGGGCCTGGGCTTGAGTCCGCTGCCACTCCTCGGCGAAGCGGCGCTCGAAGGAGAACTCTTCGATCAGCTGCTCCAGCTCACGCTCGGGAGTCTGAAAGCGTGGGTTGGCGAGAGGAAACCCGCCGTTGATCAAGAGGATCGCGCCGGAGTACTGGGCCGCTCGGGTCGCAATCCTCCGCGCCGCCTGGCGCCACGGCGGGGCATAGAAGTCGACCCGTGGGGTTCCCGTCACCACCATCTGGTCGCTCCTGTACTGTCCCGTGCGGGAGAAGTGCGAAGCGAACTCGGGAGTCCAGCAGCAGTAGCATTCGACCCGGCCGCGAACCTCGGGACTTCGGGCGATGGTGTGCTCGAACTTCTCCCATACGGAAGCCGACCGTACCGGGCCAGCCTCGGATCCTCGGGAACGGGCGTCGACGTTGACCATCGGGCTGAAGACGCCACCCTCGGTATCCAGGACTCCGACGAGGATACCTGCATCCAGATACATCTGGACCGACCGCTCGTTGTTCCTGCGTAGGTAGTTCATGAGTACGAAGTCCGGCGCGATGGAGGCGATCTCTGCGACCTGGAGGTTCATCGGGACCAGAAAGCAGCGGGCGCCCCGCTGACACAGGCGCCACGCGACCAGGGCCAGACCCGGCAGGTCCCGGGCTGGGTTGTCGACGACGAGAGCGATCCTCGGAGATCCAGCAGGATCCGAAATCAACGAAAGTCCTTCCCGGGAGGAAACCAGGAGATAGCCTTCCACTCCCGAAAAGTCGAGGCTCCATCGACGCGCATCCGTGACAATCGCGAACTCGTTGGGTCTCTGGAGACAGTCGAGAACTCGCGGGGACCGGCGTGACTCCCGGGTCGATCGTGCGTGAGGGCATCGGGAACCCGCAAGTTGGTGCGTAGGCGACCGATGGAACATGGAGATGGAGCATGAGCGGCACCGACGTCCCGGGGCGAAGACGAGATCGGAGAGGTCCAGGATCTCGGGCGGAATCCCGAGGCAGCTTCTCTACCTTCCTCGCAACTCGTGGGGCGAGATCGAGTGGGCGCTTCCGATCCTGCACCGCTTGAGGGATCTGAATCCAGACCTGCGAGTCCACACGGTCTTTCCTTCGGATCGCTTCTTCGAAGAGAGGGAAGGGTTCCCCGCCCTCTTCAGGCTTCTCGACAGGGTCTCCTTCAAGATCTACCGACCGTTGGAGACGATCCAGATCGACACGGATTGGTGCTGGTTCGACTACTCGAGGCCTCAGCGGATCGTGGAGCGCACCCCGACCATCAATGCCGAGATCGCGGGCGCTTGCGCACACGCAGACGCGTTCATCAAGCGTCTCGGGGCGCTCTTCGAAAGCGGTCGAATCGAGAGAAGGGAATACGAAGGCGAGGTTGCCCGACTTCGTCCCGAGCTGCAAAAGCTCCATGAGGCGGTCGAGAACGATCGAGAGCGAAGATCGACCGAGATCGAAGATGCGTACTTCCGCGCGCTCTCCCAGGGCGAGCTGGGCGAGGCTGAATTCGACCTGATTCTTCGCGACAACGGCTTCGACTTCCGATTCCACCGTCTCCTGCTGGAGCACTTCGCCCGCGTTCCGGTCGTCCGTGGTGAGCACGGATTCGACCTGACCAACCGGACGAGGGACGACATCTTCGAGGAATTCAAGCGGGCCGCACTCGACAAGAAGATCCTGGTCGGGCGCGGCGATCTCTGGTTCGCGTGCTGTCAGAATCTGGCGGACGTACTGCGGGTCTACTGGGGCGAGGAACGGACCGCGGTCGTCGGGTTTCCCCGTCTGGATCGCAGCTGGGTCCAGCGGGTCTTGGAGGAGTCCAAGTCCGACGTTGCGAGCGCCGGGATTCCGCCGGC
>JBHHYV010000040.1:0-26811 GCA_046757685.1 Myxococcota bacterium | reverse complement strand
CGCCCGCAGGGGACACCGTGAAGCGAGCCGTCATCTCTGGAAGCGGACTGTGGACCCCCCCCTGGGGAGTCACGAACCGCGAGCTCGTCGAGTCACTCTCCGAGGCGGTGCGGCGCTGGAATGCCGCACATGCCCGCGAGATCGAGGCCGGCACGCTCGAGGAGCGCGACCTTCCGAGCGAGCGCTTCATCGAGCGCGCCTCCGGGGTCAAGCACCGCTACGTGATCGAGAAGGGGGGCCTGCTGGATCCGCAGCGCCTGCGACCCCACCTGCCCCTGCGGGGCGAGGAGGAGCTCTCGATCCAGGCCGAGATCTCGCTCGCGGCCGTTCGCGAGGCGCTGGGCCAGGCTCGACGTCGGCCCGAAGAGGTCGACGCCGTCCTCGTCGCCTGCTCGAACCTCCAGCGTCCCTACCCGGCGGTCTCGATCGAGGTCCAGCACGCGCTGGGAGCACAGGGCTGGGCCTACGACATGAACGTGGCGTGCTCGTCGGCGACCTTCGGCATCCAGGCGGCCGTCGACGCGGTCCGCAGCGGATCGGCACGCTGCGCGGTCGTGGTGAATCCCGAGCTCACCTCCGCCCACAACAACTTCGAGCTCCGCGACTATCACTTCATCTTCGGAGACGCCTGCACCGCCGTGGTGATCGAGCCCGACGATGGCTGCGCCTCGGAGGAGCGCTGGGAGGTGCTGGGAACCCGGCTCCAGACCGTGTTCTCGAACAACATCCGCAACGACTTCGGCTTCTTGAACCGCTGCGAGGACGGCGAGCGCCACCCGCACGAGCTCGTGTTCCGCCAGCGGGGACGCAAGGTCTTCCGCGAGGTCTGCCCCCTGGTCGCGAAGCACATCGAGGAGCATCTCGAGGACCTGGGCCTCAAGGCGGCAGAGCTGCGGCGCATGTGGCTGCATCAGGCCAACCTGGGGATGAACCTGTGGATCGCCAAGCAGGTGCTCGGGCGCGAGGCCTCCGCAGACGAGGCGCCGGTGATTCTCGATGAGTACGCCAACACCAGCTCGGCGGGCTCCCTGATCGCCTACCACCTGCACCGCGCCGACCTGGCGCCCGGAGACCTGGGCATCCTGTGCTCGTTCGGCGCGGGCTACTCGATCGGAAGCGCGCTGCTCCGGCGCTCGGCCTGATCTCACCGCTGCGAGCGACCGCGTCGATCAGGGAGCCCAAGGCGCGATCGAGGCTCTCCACGGTACGAGAGAGGCCGGACTCCTGGTCGACATCACGCAGCTCGGCGAGGAGACTGCTGAGCTGCGCCGCAATCTGATCTCGCAGGGCCGATTACCCCGCGTCAGTGGGGGCCGCGTTGCGCAGGTGCCCGCGTCGCGACTGGGCCTCGACGAAGATCTTGCGGACCTCGGGGTAGCGCGACCGGATCTCGACCTCGACCTGGCTGACGCTCTCCTCGACGCCCGACGAGTCCACACCGTCCACAAAGTCGACGCTGAGGTTGACCAGCACGTCGCTCGGCCCCTGGTGGAGGGTCAGGATCTCGTTGATGCGCTCGATCGACGGGTGGCGCTGCAGGATCGCGCGGACCTCGGCGACGAGGAGGGGGTCCGCCGCCTCGCCGATCAGCAGCCCGTGGGTCTCGACCGCGAGCACGGTGGCGGTGCCCGCTAGAATGGCGGCGATCACCACCGACGCCACGGCATCCAGCACGGGCATCCCGAGCGCGTGTCCGAGACCGATTCCGACCAGTGCCACGAGAAGGCCCGCCATGGCGGCCGTGTCCTCCAGCAGCACCGCCAGGATGGAGGGATCCTTGCTCGCCCGGATCGCCTCGCGGTAGCTGCGCGCCCCGCGCTCTCGGTTGAACGCGGAGATCGCCACCGCCCACGAGGCCCCCTCGAAGGCCAGGGCAGCCACGAGCACCCAGTAGCTGGCCCAGACGTGCCGCATCGGCGCGGGATTCGAGAGCTTGTGGAGCCCCTCGTAGAGCGAGACTCCGGAGCCCACTCCAAAGATCAGGATCGCGACGACGAAGGCCCAGAAGTAGACCTCGCGACCGTAGCCGAAGGGATGCTCGTCGTCTGCGGGTCGCGCGGCGCGGCGCAGGCCGACGAGCAGCAGACCCTGGTTGCCGGTGTCGACGCACGAGTGGATCGCCTCGGACAGCATCGCCGAGGAGCCGGTGACCAGGGCGGCGCCGAACTTGGTCACGGCGATCAGGCCGTTGCCCGCAAGCGCCGCGTAGATCACTCGCCGCGAGCTTCCGTGCCTCTCCACGCGCCCAGGGTGACCGATCCTCCGCTCGCGCGACAGTCCCCGTAGACTGGCGCGACTCCAGGAGGAGGCCGGATTGATCGGCGAGCTGACGATCGAGCGGATCCGCGAGGCACAGCGGCGAATCGCTCCCCACGTGATTCGAACTCCGGTCCTTCGCCATCGCGGAAGGCGGGGCGAGCTCTTCCTGAAGGCCGAGTCCCTGCAGCCCACGGGAGCCTTCAAGCTGCGCGGCGCCTTCAACCGCATGCTGCGCCTTCCCGGGGGCTGCCCGGGCGTGGTCGCACACTCCTCGGGCAATCATGGCAGGGCCGTGGCGAGGGCGGCGCGGGTGCTCGGTCTGCACGCCCTGATCGTGATGCCCAGCGATGCGCCCGACCACAAGCGCGAGGCCGCGCGGGTCGAAGGCGCCCAGATCGTGACGGTGGGCCGAGATAGCGAGGAGCGGGCGCGGCGCGCCGAGCGGCTCGCGCGAGAGCGTGGATGGGAACTGATTCCCCCCTTCGACGACCCCGACGTGGTCGCGGGGCAGGGCACCGCCGCCCTCGAGCTCTGCGAGGAGGTCGCACCCGCGGGTGGGCTCGCGCACTTCTACGCCCCGATCGGAGGCGGTGGACTGATGGCGGGCTGCGCCGTGGCGTTTGCCGCGCTCTGTCCGGGCGTCGAGATCGTGGGCGTCGAGCCCGAGGCTCGCGACTCCGTTCGCCGCTCCCTCGCCGAGGGCCGGCGCCTGCCGTGCGCCCAGCCGCCCGATACACTCGCCGACGGCTTGCGCGTGCGTGCGCCCGGAGTGCGCCCCTGGCCCCTCTTGCACCAGCACCTGACGCGGGTCGAGGCCGTCGGAGACGCCGCCCTCCTCGAAGCGATGGCGTTCGCCCTACGGGAGCTTCGGCTGGTGCTCGAGCCGTCGGGAGCCGCGGCGCTCGCGGTCGCGCTGCGCGAGGACCTGGGAGCCTCGGGAGTGCTGCTGAGCGGGGGGAACGTGGACCCGGAGCTGCTCGCTCGGGTCGCTGCGCTCGCGCATCGCTGAGCTATGCTCCCGTCGACGACCGACGGGGGAGGGGACGAAGATGCAGGTCTCTCGGCGCAGTGTCGCGACGAGCTGAGACGCCCGCGAGGATCGTGCGGGTCGCACTGGCCTGCGTCGCGCTCGGGATCGTGGCGGCTGCTCCCGAGACCGCCGTTCCGGTGGGCGAGCGGGCCCCGGACTTCACCCTCTCGGATGCAGCGGGACGGAGCCACTCGCTCGAGTCCCTGCTGGGACACGGAAGCCTGGTGCTGCTCTTCTTCCGCTCGGCCGACTGGTGACCCTACTGCAAGCGGCAGCTGGTCGAGCTGCAACACGACCTCGAGCGGATCGAGTCGGCCGGGCTCCGGCTGGTGGCGATCAGCCCCGACTCTCTCCAGACCCTTGGAAGCTTCGCGCAGCAGCGGGGCATCGAGTTCCTGATGCTCTCGGATCCCGGCGGCCAGACGATCCGCAGGTACGGCATCTGGGACGAGTCCGCCACGGGACGAACCGCGGGAATCCCGCATCCGGGGTTCTTCGTGCTCGACTCGAGCGGCATCGTGCGCGCGAGGATCTTCAACGAGGGCTACCGGGTGCGTCCCAGCTCCGACGAGCTGATCGACGCCGCTCGCGCGTTGCACTGAGCACACTCGGTCTCGCCCTGCTCGCCTGCTCGGCGGGACACGTCTCCAGCGGGGAAGCCCGAGACTCGGGGATCGAGCTGGGGCCGCTGGTCGCGGACGTGACTGCCACCCGCGCCCTCGTCTGGGTGCGGGCCGCCTCGCCCGGGACTGTCGAGGTCGTGGCGCGGGCGGAGTCGGGGCCGGAGATTCGCGTGCGAGGTCCGGTCCAGGAGGACCGGGACCGTACGGCGCTGCTGCGACTCCGGGGGCTCGTCCCGGGCAGCCGGATCCGCTTCAGTGTGCGTCTGCTCGAGGCGGGTGGACCCGGGCGCGCGATCCACGGATCGTTTCGGACCCCGCCTCGCGCGAACGTCGCAGCCCCGGTTCGCATGGCCTTCGGCGGAGACCTCGGAGGCCAGAACGTCTGTCGTGACCTCTCCGAGGGCTTCGGGATCTTCCACGCGCTGGACCGCTACGCGCCCGACGTCTTCGTCGCACTCGGCGACATGATCTACGCGGACGGCGAGTGTCTCGCACACGGACGCTACCGAAACGCCCAGCTGCCCGGGAGTGCGGGGGCCGCGCGGGACCTGGAGAGCTTTCGCGCCCACTGGCGCTATGCGCGCGCCGACCCGTCGTTCCGCAAGCTGCTGTCCCACACGTCATACGTGGCGACCTGGGACGACCACGAAGTGAGCGACGACTTCGGTCCCCTGCACGACACCGGAGCCGCCCCGCCGGAGGCTGCCGCGACCCACCTCCTGCCGCTCGGGCTGCGCGCCTTCCTCGAGTACAACCCCGTTCGCAGCGCGGGCCCGGCATCTCCCCACCGTCTGTTTCGCTCCCTGCGTTTCGGGCGTCACCTGGAGCTCTTCGTCCTGGACACGCGTCAGTACCGGGACTCCAACGCGGCTCCCGACGCGTCGCGCGGGCCGCCGAAGTCGCTGCTCGGCAGGGCGCAGCGACGCTGGCTCGAGCGCGCGCTCGCGAGCTCCGACGCAACCTGGAAGGTGATCGCCTCGAGCGTACCGCTCTCGATCCCGACGGGAGTGCGGCCCGGGGAGGGCCGCGACGGATGGGCGAACGGCGAGGGAGCGACGGGCTTCGAGACGGAGCTCTGGGAGATCGTGCAGTCGCTCGAGGAGAGCTCCATCCGCGAGAGCGTCTGGATCACCGCCGACGTGCACCACGCGGCCCTGATCCGCTACACGCCGCTGCCGGTGCGCGACCCCGCGCTGCACCTCCACGAGGTGGTGGCGCCGGCCCTCTGGGCTGGAGTCGGGGCGTTTCGTGGGCTCGACCCGAGCTTCGGGCCGGAGCTGCGCTTCGTTCACGCCCCGCAGGACCCCTCGGCTCTCCACAGCCTCCCGGAGGCCCGCGGCTACATGGGCTTCGGAGCGCTCGAGGTCGATGCGAGCGGGCGCCTGACGATCCGCCTGCTCGACGCGCAAGGGGCCTCACTCTACGCGGAGACGCTGCTTCCCTGAGGAGCCTGCGGCTCCCTCTCCGGGGCCTGGCCTGGAGCGGCCGGCGGGTGATCCGATTCGCGCTCCACGGCCGACCCCCCTCTCGATGGCCGCGAAGACCGATCCAAGGCCCTGGCAGCTTGCCGCGCTCTCGGCCCTCTGCGCATGGGGCGCCCTGGCGCTGGACCTCGAGGTGCGACCGGAGCGCATCGGCCTGCTCCTGGTCTCCGCGCTCGCAACCCAGTGGACCTGTACGCGCCTGTGCCGAGCCGGACGCTTCGATCCGCGGAGCGCTGGAATCTCGGCGCTCTCGCTGGCGCTCCTGCTGCGCACCTCGGATCCCCTCCTGGCCGCGTCCGGGGCGGTGCTGGCCGTGGCGAGCAAGTTTGCGATCCGCGTGCGCGGCAAGCACGTCTTCAACCCGACCTGCCTCGCGATCGTCGTCCTGCTCGCCCTCACGGATCGCGTCTGGGTCTCGGCGGGGCAGTGGGGGAGCGCCGCGCTGGCGGCCTTCGGCATCGCGGGCCTGGGACTCGCGGTGCTCAGCCGATCGAGCCGCGCCGACGTGACCCTCGCCTTCCTGGGATTCTGGTCGGGGCTGATCTGGGGTCGCGCCGCCTGGCTCGGCGATCCCTGGCAGGTTCCGCTCCATGCGCTCGCGAACGGCGCCGTCCTGCTCTTCGGCTTCTTCATGATCTCGGACCCGAAGACGCTGCCGGACCGACGCGCGGGGCGGATGATCTTTGCGGGCGCGGTTGCGCTGCTCGCATTCCTGCTGCAGTTCGGACTCTACCGCACGAACGGGCTGCTCATCGCGCTCGCGATCGCCTCGCCCCTGGTGCCGCTTCTCGATCGCTGGCTTCCCGGCGAACGCTACGCCTGGCGCAACGCCTCGTCTCCCAGCCCATCCCCTCACCCCAAGGAGCTCTTCATGCGACCTTCCCTTCCCCTCCTGACCGTCCTGCTGGCACTGGCCGTACCGGCTCAGGACGCGCTCGCCTTCTGTGGCTTCTACGTCGCGAAGGCGGATGCACGGCTCTTCAACCGCGCCTCCCAGGTCGTCCTGGCGCGGGATGGCGAGCGCACCGTGATCACGATGTCGAACGACTTTCGCGGCGAGCCGAACGAGTTCGCCATGGTCGTTCCCGTACCGACATTCATCGAGCGCGGACAGATCCATGTGGGCGATCGCGCCCTGATCGAGCACCTGGACGCCTACACGGCGCCCCGACTGGTCGAGTACTTCGATGCCGACCCCTGCGCCGTGGTTCCCGAGGCCCGCCCCGAAGAGCGCTGGCTGATGCGCGGCATGGCGTCGGCCCCCAAGTCCGCTCGCGCCCGGGCGCTCGGCGTACGGATCGAGGCCTCGTACACCGTCGGCGAGTACGACATCCTGATCCTGTCCGCGAAGCAGAGCGCGGGCCTGGCGCAGTGGCTTCGCGAGAGTGGCTACAGGCTTCCGGATGGGGCGGACTCGGTGCTCGGGAGCTACCTGCGGCAGGGGATGCACTTCTTCGTGGCGCGGGTGAACCTGGGCGAGCAGGCTCGGCTCGGCTTCGAGCAACTCCGGCCCCTCCAGGTCGCCTACTCGTCCCCCAGGTTCATGCTGCCCATCCGCCTGGGCACGCTCAACGCCGACGGCGCGCAGGAGCTCTTCGTCTACACGCTGACCCGGCGCGGGCGCGTCGAGACCACCAACTATCGTACGACGCGCCTGCCCAGCGGGAGCGAGATCCCGGCCTTCGTGAAGGGCGAGTTCGGCGACTTCTACCGGGCGATGTTCAGCGAGCAGGTACGGCGCGACGACATGCGCAGCGTCTTTCTCGAGTACGCGTGGGACATGGGCAGCTGCGATCCCTGCGCGGCCGCCCCACTCTCGGCCCGGGAGCTTCGCGGGCTGGGCGTCTTCTGGCAGCGAGCTCCGGGCCAGCGCGGCACCTTCGTGACCCGCCTGCACCTGCGCTACGACCGCGAGCACTTTCCGGCCGACCTCGTGCTCCAGGAGACCGGCGACCGGCGAAGCTTCCAGGGTCGCTACGTGATCCGGCACGCCTTCGAGGGAGAAGGGACCTGTCCCGCCGCCGGCGCCTACCGATCCCGCGTCCGCGAGCGCCAGGAGCGCGAGGCCCAGACCCTGGCCACGCTGACCGGCTGGAGCCTGTCCGAGCTGCGCCGACGTCAGGGCCTCGAGCCCGACGTCACGCGAGAGCCCGATCCCTGGTGGCGACGCCTGTGGACCCCGTGAGCGGAGGTACACCGGGCGGTCGGGCCCGCGGCGAGGCCGGCCGCGTATGATGGCCGCGTGGCGACGCCCGCTTCGAGCTCTCCATCCACTTCTCAGGCCGGGAGCACTCCTCCGACCGGAGGCGTCTCCCGGAGGGCGAGCCTGCGCAGGGAAGGTTTGAGTGTCTCGACGGTGCTGGTCTACGGCGCAGGGAACTTCGGGTTCGCGCTGCTGGGTCTGGTGGTCGCCGTCAACCTGCAGTTCTTCTACACGGACTACGTGGGCCTCTCGGCGGGGCTCGTGTCGTGGTCCCTGCTCTTCGCGCGGATGTTCGACGCGGTCACGGACCCGGTCCTCGGGTACTTCTCGGACCGCACGCGCAGCCGGATCGGACGCCGCAGGCCCTACCTGATCGGCGCGGCGGTCCCCCTCGCGGTCGCGTTCTACTGGCTCTTCACCCCGCCCGCGATCGCGGATCCGGCGCAGCACCAGCTCTTGCTGCTCGGCTACATGCTCTCGCTCTACATGTTGACCTACCTGATCTGGACGATCGGGGCGGTCCCCTACTACAGCCTTGGGGCCGAGCTCACCGACGACTACAACGAGCGGGTCCGGGTGATCGCCGTACGCGAGGGATTCTCGCTGGCGGGCCTTCTGATGGCGACGACATTGCCCGCCTACCTGATCCACCTCTACGGCGGCCGGGAGGGCTACTCCTTCATGGCCGCGATCCTGGCCGGAGCGATGGCCCTCTTCCTGCTGGCTTCGGGCCTCTTCGTCCGGGAGCGCCCGGAGTTCCACGGCCGCGAGAACATGACCCCGTACCGCGGCTGGATCGAGACCATGAGCAATCCGCACTTCCGGACCCTGCTCGCCGCCTTCATCGCGAGCGCCATCGCAGGAGCGGTCCCGGCGGTCCTGATCATCTACGTGTCGGTCTACATCATCGGGACTCCCGGCTGGTGGAGCCACTGGGTCAACGAGTGGGTCCCGTGGCTGCCGACGTGGTCCTACTACCTGCTCGTCTACTTCACGAGCGGAGTGCTCTCGCTCCCGCTCTGGAACCGCATGGCCGCGCGAATCGGCAAGCAGGCCACCTGGTCGGTCGCCATCGTGCAGGCCACCCTCGGAAGCGCGGGCTGCTGGTGGCTGGCGGAAGGGACGGTCGGCTACTTCACACTGCTGCTCATCAACGGAGGCTTCAGCTTCGGCAACTACATCGCGCTGCCGCCGTCGATCGTGGCGGACCTGATCGACTGGGACGAGGTCCGGACCGGCCAGCGCCGCGAGGGCTCCTACTTCGCGATCTGGGGTTTCGCAACCAAGCTGGGGGCCGCCGTGACCGGGTTCGCCGCGCTCCAGGTGCTCGAACGGGTCGGGTACGTCCCGGGAGTACCCCAGAGCGAGTCGGTCAAGGCCTGGATGCTCGCGATGTACTCGTGGTTTCCGGCGGCCTTCTACGCGCTGTCGTTCGCAGCGCTCTGGCGCTTCCGGTTCACGCGCGACGACCTGCACACCGCGCAGCGGCAGGTGGGGCGGGCATGAGTGGGCGCGTCTGCGTCGTGGCGGGCGTCGGCCCCGGCACCGGCGCGGCCGTCTCGGAGCGCTTCGCGCGCGAGGGCGATCGGGTCGCCATGCTCGCGCGGAGCTCCGACCGGCTCGCGGCGCTCGCAGCGCGGATCGAGAACGCTCGCCCCTACTCCGTCGACCTCTGCGACCGAGACGCCGTAGAGCGCACCTTCGAGACGATTCGCGGCGAGCTCGGCTCCATCGATGTGCTCGTCCACAACGCCGCCGACGGCGCCTTCGGTCACTTCATGGAGATCGAGCCGAAGACACTCGAGCGGACGTTCCAGACCAATGTCCTGTCGCTGCTGCATACGGCGCAGCTGGCGGCGCCAGACATGCTCGCGAAGGGCGCGGGGAGCATCGTGATCACCGGGAATACCTCCGCCTGGCGTGGCCGTGCGAGCTTCGCGGCCTTCGCACCGACCAAGGCGGCGCAGCGGATCCTGGCCCAGTCGATGGCTCGCCACCTGGGACCCCAGGGAGTCCATGTGGCGTACGTGGTGATCGATGCCGTCATCGACCTGCCCTGGACGCGCCGGCGCATGCCGGACCGGCCCGACGAGTTCTTCGTCCGCCCGTCCGCCATCGCCGATACGATCCTTGCCCTCACGCTGCAGGATCGCTCCGCGTGGACCTTCGAGGCCGACCTGCGGCCCTTCTGTGAGTCCTGGTAGCCGGGTGTCGGAGCAGTGACCTACCCCCTCGAGTCGCTTCGCGTCCTCGACCTGTCCCGGGTGCTGGCGGGTCCCTATGTCGGGCGGCTGCTCGCAGACCTGGGAGCCGATGTGGTCAAGCTCGAGCCTCCCGAGGGAGACATCACGCGGCTCTGGGGACGGATCCGCCACGGGCTCAGCGGCTACTACACCCAGCAGAACGTGGGAAAGCGCAACGTCTGCCTCGACCTTCACGCTCCGGGTGCGTCGGACCTGGCACTGCGACTGGCGGCGGCGGCCGACGTGGTGATCGAGAACTTCCGCCCGGGCGTGCTCGAGCGGCTGGGCCTGGGCTGGTCGCGGCTCTCCGCGGCGAACCCGGGACTGGTGCTGCTCTCGATCTCCGGCTTCGGCCAGACCGGGCCCGGGGCGACACGCGCGGCGTACGCCCCGATCGTGCACGGGGAGTCGGGGCTCGTCGCCCGCCAGGCGGCCTTCGACGAGCGCTCTCCGAGCGACCCGGTGCTCTCGATCGCCGATACCAACGCGGGGCTCCACGGCCTGGTCGGCGTCCTCTCGTCGCTGCTGCTGCGCGCGCGCACCGGGCGAGGGCAGCACGTCGACATCGCCATGCTCGACGCGCTCTTCTCGGCGGACGACTACGCCCACTTCACGCTCGACGGGGTCCCGATCCAGAGGGGCGGCGGCTCGGTGTGGGAGGCGACCGGCGGCCCGGTCATGCTCTCGGGAGACTTTCGCTGGATCTGGCGGCAGCTGGTGAAGGTGCACGGGGTGACCGACCCGACTCCGACCGGCGCACCGCTCGCCGACAAGATCCGCTTGCGCCGCCAGGCCGCGCGTGACTTCTTCTGCTCCTTTCCCGATCGCGCGAGCCTGCTGCGCGCGCTCGAGGCGTGCGGAATCGCCTGGGGCGACGTCCTCACTCCCGAGGCCGCCTTCCGCCAGCCCGCGCCCCTCGCACGCGGAGTCACGGTCGAGGTGGACGATCGCGCGGGAGGCACGCGAACGGTCGTGCGCTCGCCCTACCGCTTCTCCGGTGCCGAGAGCGGAGTCCGTCGCGGAGCCGCCTACCGAGGCGAGCACAACAGCGAGGTGCTCGAGGACTGGCTCGCGATGACCCCGGACCAGATCGAGACCCTGCGCGACGCGGACATCCTGCAGGCGGAGGATCCGGCCGCCTGAGGCCCCGGGCCCTCGGCGCATCCGCGGGCTCGGGCGATCCTCAGGCGCTGGAGCGCAGCTTGTAGCGAATCGGCAGGTGCTTCACTCCGCCCACGAGGGTCGAACGGAGCCGATCGACGGGGCCGGCCAGCTCGATCTCCTCGATCTGTGGAAGCAGGTGGCGGTAGGCCACCTCCAGCTCGAGGCGGGCGACATGCGCCCCGAGGCAGACGTGCTCTCCGACGCCGAAGCCCAGGTGGCGGTTGGGACGTCGGTCGATGCGAAAGCGGAAGGGATCGTCAAAGACCGTCTCGTCGCGGTTTGCCGAGGGATAGAAGAGCGCCAGGGCCTCGCCCTCCCGGATCTGCTTGTCGCGGATCACGACGTCCTCGGTCGCGGTTCGCGCGAAGTGGATGATCGGGCTGGTCCAGCGGACCACCTCCTCGATGGCAGAGGGAAGGAGCGACGGATCCTCCTGCAGGCGCCGGAGCTCGCCGGGATGCTCGATGAAGGCGAGCATCCCACCCGTCGTCGCGTTGCGCGTGGTCTCGTTTCCAGCGATCACGATGATCAGGCAGTAGGCCAACACATCCATCGGCGGGAGCGGCTTGCCGTCGACCTCGGCGGTCGCGAAGAGGGTCACCAGGTCGTCGGCCGGATTCTTTCGCTTCTCTTCGACGAGGCGCGTGAAGTAGCCGAAGAGCTCGAGCATGGACTCGCGCGCCGTCTCTTCCGGGGTCCTGCCTTCCTGCTGGAACTCGGGGTCGCCGGAGCCGATGATGTGGTTGGTCCAGTCGAAGAGCAGGTTCCAGTCGCACTCGGGAACGCCGAGCATCCAGGCGATGACGGCGATCGGCAGGGGTGCCGCGACCTGCTGGACGAAGTCGCACTCCCCGGAGCTTCCGCCCTCCAGCAGTCCGTCCACGATCTCTCGGCCGATGCGCTCGATGTCCGGGCGCATGCGCCGGAGCCGGCTCGGTGTCAAGCGACCGCTGACGAGCTTGCGGTAGAGGCCGTGCTTGGGCGGGTCGAGCTGGATCAGCGTGGGCGGGAACTCATCGAGCCGGCGCTCCGGCTCGTGGCTGATCGTGAGCCGGGGACCGCTCGCAAAGGAGGTCGGCCGCTTCGAGATCGTCAGGATGTCTTCGTGGCGGGTGATGGCCCAGAAGGGAATGCCCTCGGTCCGATCCCACCAGTGGACCGGATCCTCGCGTCGCAGCCTGGTCCATACGGCGTGGGGGTAGCCGCGCTCCGCGTAGGCGTCGGGATGGATGATGTTCTGCTCGGGGGTCGACACGCGCTGCCCTCCTCCGTCACGGGAGCCGCCCGGGACCCACGGATCGTACCACCCCACCCCACCCCACCCCAGCCGCCGAC
This sequence comes from Myxococcota bacterium, assembly GCA_046757685.1. Classification (GTDB taxonomy): domain Bacteria; phylum Myxococcota_A; class UBA9160; order SZUA-336; family SZUA-336; genus JBHHYV01. The sequence goes on along the minus strand of JBHHYV010000040.1, from coordinate 14,470 downwards.
GCCCCGACTCGGGCGCCCCGACGGAGCGCTCGAGTCGGGGGCGGAGCCCGGCGTGTCAGCGACCGGAAGGAGTCGTCAGCGGCTCGGACGCCACCACACCCTTGGAGCGGAGCCAGGCGATCTGGGCAGCGGAGCGACCGATCTCGGCGAGGATCGAGTCGGTGTGCTCGCCCGCCAGGACGCCCGGGCCGTAGGCTTCCGCGCCTCCATCACACACCACGAGGGGACCGAAGCGACGCAGATCCCCGAAGCGGGCGTGGCGGGCCGGGGGCGCCAAGTCGTTCGCGAGCGCGTGCGGATCGAACGCAAAGAACTCCCCGCTGTGTGCGCCGTCCGCGCGAACGCAACCGACGCCCCGAGCGACGAGACGTTCCTCCCAGGATTCGGCGTCCCTGGACTCGAAGAGTCGAGCGAGCTCCTCGGACAGCACCTCGCGGTGGGCGCAGCGTGAGTCGCGCGCGTCGAAGCGCGGGTCCTGGGCCCATGCGTCTCGGCCTACCGCCTCGCAGAACGCTCGCCACTCCCGGTCCGTCACGATTGCAAGGAAGACCCAGCCCTTCCGGGTTGGGTAGAGCCGGTAGCACGCGTCGAGGCCCAGGAGGTCGGGATCGACCTGCGCGGCCGCCGGCCGGCCGGCGTACTCCACGCACTCGTCCGCATTCGCCCAGGCGTTGGCCTCGAGCATGTTCACGAAGATCGGCTGGCCCACTCCATGGCGTTGCCGCGCGCAGAGCCCGAGCAGGGCCGACGAGGCGACAACGGCCGAGGTATTCGGATCGGGGTTCGCCTCGTTCGCGCGCATCAGCTGCCGCGCCACCTCGCGGACCTCTTCGAGGGCCGCGTCGGGCGTAGGCAGGAGACCCGCCCCCGCCTGCCGGAGAGCTCCTCCCATCGCGGCTCCGGGGCACGGGTGGGCGGAGGGCCGGCGCGCACCGGGAGCCTCGGGCCCGTAGCCGTTGACGGCGACCCAGACGAGACCGGGCTGGAGCGCGCTCGCCTGCTCCCAGCCGATTCCCAGCCGCTCGGGGACCCCGGGCCTGAAGTTGTGGATCAGGATGTCTGCTCGCTGGATCAGGTCGCGAGCGATCGCGGCGCCCTCGTCGGACTTGAGGTCGACGCAGATGCTCTCCTTCGACGCGTTGGTCTTCGAAGCCATCAGCCCCACCGTCGGTCCGATTCCCATCGCCCGAAAGGGGTCTCCCCCGATCGGCTCGATCTTGATGACGCGCGCCCCCAGGTCGCCCAGCATCGACGCTGCGAGGGGAGCGGCGATGATCGTGGAGATCTCCAGCACGCACACCCCCTCGAGTGGACGGCCCGGCGGCGGCCCTGCCCGGGCTCCGGCGGAGCCCACGGCTCGAGAGCGGGGGAGCTCGGCCAGCACTGAAGCGCTGTGCTCGCCGACGCGCGGCGCGGGCCCCCCGGCACGGCCCGGTGTCTCGCGCAGGTGCGCGATCACGCCCGGCTGGCGCACGGGACCCAGGTCGGGGTGGACATGCGTCGCTACGTCTCGATTGGCAAGCAGGTCCGGATGCTCGAGCGCCTGCCGCGCGGAGCCGAAGATCTCCGCCGCCACGTTTCCGTTGGCCCGGAACACCCGCATCCAGTCGTCGGCGTCGCGCTCCTGCATGCGCCCCAGGATCCGATCGCGGGCGTGCTCGAGGGCGTCCCGGGACCAGCGCTCGGGAGGACCCTGGTAGGACTCGTCCTGCAGAAGCTCCGAGAGCAGCCCCGTGCACTCGAGAAACGCGTAGAAGAGATGCTCGAGCAGGTTGCCCAGCTGGATCCAGCGGCCGTCGCGCGCGCGCACGGGATGGTAGTTGAGCGTCGGCATGCCGCCTCCGATCTCGGGAAGACCGGAGAAGCGTTCGGGCTCGCGGGCAATCAGCTGCACCAGCGGGAGCCCCATCAGGTCGTAGGGCAGCAGCGCCCGGAGCAGACTGGTCTCGACCACGCGACCGCGGCCATCACGCTCCCGCGCGAGCAGAGCGGCCAGGATGCCCTGCACGGCTCCCTGGGCTGCAGCGTGCGTGGCGACGGGCACCGCCGCGAACGAGGGCCCAGGGCGCGGCTTCTGCCCCTCGAAGGCCCGCATGCGACCGGACTTGGCGGCAACCAGGCCCTCCCACCCCGGGTAGTGGGCGTAGGGGCCCCGAGGCCCCCAGGCGCTGATCGCGCAGTAGATCAGCGCGGGATTGCGCTTGCACAACGTCTCCGGGTCCGCCCCCAGCTCGCGAGCCCGACCGGGGGCGAAGGTCGTGACCACGATGTCTGCACCCTCGGTGAGCCGCTGCAGCGCACGCCTGCCCTCTCGGGACTTCAGATCGCAGACGACGCTCCGCTTCCCGCGAAGCCACATCGGCGCCGCGGCCAGGGAGCGAAAGGGATCGCCGCCGGGCCGCTCGACCTTGATTCCCTCGGCGCCGAAGTCCACGAGGACCGTCGTAGCCAGGCCGCCTGCGGGCCCGATGCTGAGGTCGATCACGCGCAATCCCTCGAGCGGTGCCGGCATCTTCCATCCTTCGAATCGCGTGACTGAATGTCCCCTCGCGGGTCGACGATTATAGGCGCTCGAACCGGCGAGGTTCTGCACACGAAGAGCGTCGTGAAGGACTAGAATCGAGGCGAGCCGGAAGGAGAGCGATCATGGCGAAGGTAGACGGCGGAGAGCTCTTGATGCGCGTCCTCGAGGACGCCGGGATCGAGACCCTCTTCACGCTGCACGGCGGCCACCTCGACGCGATCCTCCAGGCCGCACAGGCACGCAAGATCAAGCTCGTCGATACGCGCCACGAGCAGGCGGCAGGCCACGCGGCCGATGGCTGGGCGCGAACGACGGGAAGGCCGGGTGTCGCGCTCGTGACGGCCGGCCCGGGGTTCACCGACGTGGTGACCGCGATCGCGAACGCCTACCTCGATTGCATTCCGACCCTCTTCATCGCGGGTGCGGCCCCGCTCCGCGAGGCCGAGACGCTGCCCCTGCAGGGAGGCATCGACCAGGTGGCGATGGTGGCCCCGATCACCAAGTGGGCGCACCGGGTCACGAACACCGAGCGCATTCCCGATCTGGCGGCGCAGGCGCTACGCATCGCCACCTCGGGAAGGCCCGGACCGGTCTTCCTGGAGCTGCCGATCGACGTGCTCTTCGGGCGGGTCGAGGAGTCGAAGATCCAGGGTCCGCTCCGCACGGGGCCCGACGCGGCGCCCGCTCCCTCCCCGGAGGCCGTCGGGCAGGTCATCGAGTGGCTCCAGCAGGCCGAGCGGCCGGGAATCCTCGTCGGTGGGGGTGCCTGGTTCTCGGGGTCGGGGGCAGAGCTGCTGGCCTTCGCCGAGGCGACCGGAATCCCCGTCTTCTCGAATGGCAAGGCGCACGGGCTCATCCCTGCGGATCATCCGCTCTGCGGCCATGGCTTCGGCGGCCTGGCGGCGGCGGCCGGCGCCGGCCTGGGACCCGCCGACGTGGTGCTGGTGCTCGGGGCGCGGCTGGGGCTCTTTACCGGCGGGCGCGGAGCCCGGTTGATCCCTCCCGAAGCGTGCGTGATCCAGGTCGATGTTGCGCCCGAAGAGATCGGTCGCAACCGCGAGATCCACCTGGCGATCGCCGCCGACTGCCGCGAGGCCCTGCGCGCGTTCAACGCAGCGGCACGTGAGGTCCGCTGGCCCGACCGCGGCGCGTGGCGCGATGCCGTCCACCAGGTACGGCAGGCCGGCCAGGCCGCGATGGCGAAGGTCCTGGAGTCGGACCAGGCTCCCATTCACCCCTACCGCCTTGCGCACGAGGTGCAGGCGGCCCTTCCTCCCGGTGCGATCGTCTGCGCGGATGGCGGCGAGACGGCGAGCTGGATGGAGATGGTCGCCGAGGTCCCGGCAGGGGGGCACTGGCTCTCACACGGCTACCTGGGATGTCTCGGCACCGGGATGCCCTTTGCGATCGCCGCCAAGGTCGCCCACCCCAATCGGCCCGTGGTCTGCGTGGTCGGGGATGGCTCGGTCGGGCTCAACTTCGCCGAGTTCGACACCATGGTGCGTCACAACCTGGCGATCGTCGTCGTCGTCAACAATGACGGCATCTGGGGGATGTCGGCGCACGGCCAGGACCTGATCTTCGGCGAGGGACACCGCGTGGTCACCGACCTGGGCCCGACACGCTACGACCTGGCCGCCGCGGGCTTCGGGTGCCACGCGGAGTGTGTCACCAAGCCGAGCGAGCTGGCGGGCGCTCTGAAGCGCGCGCTCGAGTGCGGCCGACCCGCCTGTCTGAACGTGATGACCGATGGCTCGGTCATCGCTCCCGTCACGATCGCCATGGTCGGCGGGGCGCGGCGCGATGCACCGAAGTCCTCCGAGGGCGCCGCCCAGGAGGGTCCGATCCGGATCCCCTACTACGAGGATCTCGAGGAGTAGGTAGGACGTAGGAGCCGGGGGGGGAACGGCGCGGGCGACCGCGTTCCAGGATCGATCACCGCGAGGCCTCTGCATGGATCACAGCTCACCCGAGGGCTATGCCTTCGACGACTACCTCGAGACGCTGGGAGGATGCTGGCTCGATGGCGATCCGATCCTCGCACGCTGGCTGGCCCGTTCGCAGCTGGATCCAGCCACCCTGGACTGGCTGCGGCACTTTGGGAGCACCGCGGCCGGCGACTATCGCGCGCTCTCCGAACGGGTAGAGCGCCGCCAGAACCTGCCCTTCGTGGCGGCCCGCGGACCCTACAACCGCGACGAGGTCGAGGTCGTCCTGCCTCCCGAGACCCGCCGGATGCTCGGAGAGATCCACGGCTCGGGCCTCTGGAGACCGGGTCTCGACGAGCGGGCCCGCTACGCCGCCGTCTACCTGATCAACCAGAATGGCGAGGCTGGCGTGACGTGCAGCACCGCCTGCACCGACGGCCTGGCCCGCGCGCTGCGCGCGCTCGGGAACGATCCGCGCAGCCGGCAGGTGCTCGAGCAGCTCGAGACCCAGACCCCCGACCGCTGGATCCACGGCGCCCAGTTCGTGACCGAGATCCAGGGAGGAAGCGACGCCGCGACCAACGCGCTGCAGGCGCGGCCGTCGAGCGACGGCTTGTGGTCGCTGCGCGGGCAGAAGTGGTTCTGCTCGAACTGCACCGCGGACTACTGGCTGGTCACGGCCCGGGTCGAGGGCGGGCCGCCCGGCCACCGCGGCATCGGGCTCTTCTGTGTGCCACGCCAGCTCGAGGGGGCGCCCAACGGCTATCGAATCCTGCGGCTCAAGGACAAGCTGGGCACGCGCGCGCTTCCCACGGCCGAGCTGGAGCTCTGCGGCGCACAGGGCTGGCCCCTGGGAGCCCTCGATGCGGGGCTCAAGAACACCGTCGCGATCGTGCTGACGCTGAGCCGGATCCACAACGTCCTGGCCGCAGCGGCGCTCTGCCGGCGCGCCTCGCGAGAGGCTCACGCCTACGCCGACTTTCGTCGGGCCTTCGGGCGCAAGCTCAACGAGCACACGCTCGTCGCGGCGTCTCTACGCAGGATCTCCCGAACGGCGGATCGCACCGAGGCCGGAGCGTTCGCGACGGTGGATGCCTGGCTGCGTGCGGCCGAGGCACCGGCCGACCATGACCGCACCCTGTGGGCCCGTGTGCTCGTGAGCATCGCCAAGGCGGTGGCGACCCGGCGGACCCCGGGACTGGTCTACGAAGCCATGATGGTCTTCGGGGGCAACGGCATCGAGGAGCGCTTCTGCGCACTTCCACGCCTGTGGCGAGATGCCGCGATCCTCGAGACCTGGGAGGGGCCCTACACGCTGCTGCTGATGCAGGCCCTCGGCGACCTGGTCAAGTTTGGTGTCAAGGGGCGCGAGCACTCGTTCCTGGGATTCGGCCTGGGCGACCACGGGACCGATGACGACGCTCGCGAGCTGGCCGAGCTGCTGGCCGCCCCGGACGACGAGGAGAACGTGCTGCGCTGGGGAGCGCTCGCCCCTCGCCTGTACGAGCGCTTCGAGGACAGCGCCCTCGAGGCGCTCTCGACCGATCGCCCTCTCACGTAGACACTCACCCCCAGCGGTGGATGGCGGGCGCTCCGGACCGCGGGAGAGCCCTTCGGCTCGCAGCGTCTCTGCTGCTAGCATGCGCGCATGCGCTACGTGATCTACGGGGCGGGCGCGGTCGGTGGAGTCATCGCGGCGCGGCTCTCGCGAGCGGGGATCGAGGTCTCGGTCGTCGCCCGCGGAGCTCACCTGGCCGCGATCCTCGACGAGGGATTGCGCTTCGCCTCGCCGAACGAGCGCTTCCGGGTCCAGCTGCCCGCGTTCGGAGATCCCTCGGAGATCGACTGGCGCGGCGACGAGACCGTGCTCATGTGCATGAAGAGCCAGCACAGCCAGGAGGCTCTCGACGCCCTGCGCTCCGCCGCAGGTCCCGAGGTGCGCGTCGTCTGCTGCCAGAACGGGGTGGCGAACGAGCGGATGGCACTGCGTCGCTTCGCACACGTGTACGCGATGGTCGTCATGCTGCCCGCGTCGCACCTGGAGCCGGGCTGCGTCATCGCACAGTCGAAGATCGCTCCGGGAATCCTGGATGCCGGCCGCTACCCCCAGGGGGTCGACGATGCGATCCGCGGTGTCACCCGCGACCTGGAGGCGGCGACCTTCAGCGCGCGCCCCGACCCCCGCGTCATGCGCCTGAAGTACACCAAGCTGCTCCTGAACCTGGGCAACGCGCTGTGGGCGGCCTGTGGCCCGGTGGCCGAGGGTCGCGAGATCCTGGCGGCGGCGCGCGCCGAGGCACTGGCGTGCTTCGAAGCCGCGAGCATCTCGTGGGCGAGCCGAGAGGAGTTCCGGGAGCGACGCGGCGACCTGATCCAGCCGACGCCGGTCGAAGGGCAGGCGCGCGGCGGCGGATCGTCGTGGCAGAGCCTGGCCCGGGGAACCGGGAACATCGAGGCCGACTTCCTGAACGGCGAGATCGTGCTGCTCGGACGCCTGCACGGGATCGCGACGCCCACGAACGAGGTCCTGCAGCAGGTCGCCCTCGAGGTCGCACGGGCGAGAGGTCGGCCGGGGTCCTTCCCGCTCGATGCGCTCCGGGCGCGGATCGAGCGGGCTGGGAGAAGCGGGGGATGAGGTGCAGGTCGGAGTCTCGCTGACGAGCGTATTCGCGGTCTCGGATCCCCGGGAGGGTGCTCGCGCCATGATCGAGCGCGCGCGCGCCGCAGAGCGGGCGGGTCTCGACTCCCTCTTCGTCGGCGATCACCACGTCACGCCGGTGCCCTACTACCAGAACACCGCGATCCTGGGTCGACTCCTGGCCGAGTGGGGCGATCGGGTCGCGGGCGCGCTCTACCTGCTGCCGCTGTGGCACCCGGTGCTGCTCGCCGAGCAGGTCGGAACCCTCGCCTCGATCGCGCGTGGACGCTTCGTCCTGCAGTGCGCCCTCGGCCCGGACGACCGCCAGTTCCCGGCCCTGGGCGTCGATCCCAGGCAGCGACCTTCTCGCTTCGAGGAGTCCCTCGGCATCGTGCGGCGCCTGTGGGCCGGCGAGAAGGTCTCGCACCACGGGCGCTGGAGCTTCGAGAGCGCGCGGATCGCACCGACCCCGCCGGAGCCGATCGAGGTGTGGATCGGAGCGATCGCGGCGCCGGCCATCGAGCGCGCCGCCCGACTCGGCGATGGCTGGCTCGCGTCCCCGGACCTGACTCCGGATCGGGCTCGCCAGCAGTGCGAGCTCTACACCTCGAGCTGCGCGCGCCAGTCGAGACCGCTGGGCACCCGAGCGATTCGCCGCGACGTGTACGTGGGAGAGAGCGCCGAGGAGGCGAACGCGACCGGGGGGGCCGTCGTCCGCGCGGGCTACCGGGGATTTCCGCCTGGGGCCGCAGTCGTGGGCGACGTCGAGCAGGTCGCGCGGGCGTTCCTGGAGCTTGGCGAGATGGGGTACCAGCACGTGGTCGTGCGCAACCTGGTCTCGGACCAGGCGAAGGCCCTGGGGTCCATCGAACGGCTCGCGAAGGTTCGGGAGCGGCTGCGAGGCCCATGAGGGGGGGGCTCCGATGTCTGTGAACCTGAACGGCATCGCTCACATCCAGCTCAGCGTGAACGAGGTGGATCGAGCGCTCGCCTTCTGGGAGAAGCTCTGTCACTTCTTCGAGATGAAGACGCTCATCAAGGGACCGGGTATCCTCTACTGCATCGGAAGCCGCACCGGCATCCTCGTGCGCGCCGCGGGGCCCGACCCGCGGGGCACGCGCTTCGACCAGAACCGGGCGGGCCTTCATCACTTCTGCTTTCGGGCGCGCTCGCGAGAGGACGTCGACACTGTCCACCGCTTTCTCGTGGACGAGGGGAGCGCCCGCATCGTCCATCCTCCCGAGGACGGCGACCAGTTCGCCCCGGGGTACTACTCGGTCCTCTTCGAGGACCCGGATGGAATCCGCGTAGAGGTGAACCACGTTCCGGGCAAGGGGCACCTGGGACCGGGCGGACGGCTGGCCCCGGGCGGCCCCGGTCCGACGGATCGCTTCGACTGAGCCGAGGCTGCTATCCTGCATGGGTGGCCTCCCCGCCTCCTCCACAGCTTTCGACGAGGGCGACTCGCTGGGAGCTGATTCGCGACCTGTTGGAGTTCCAGCTGAAGCTCGCGCTCGACGGGGTGCGCGATCTGCTCCTGAGCCCGCTCAGCCTGATCGCGTTCGTCGCCGACCTGATCTCGCGCCGCGAACCCCCGAGCCACTACTTCTACGACCTCCTCCACCTGGGGCGGCGCACCGATCACTGGATCCACCTCTTCGGCGCGGCCGACCGGGTCGCAGCCCCGCAGGTCCCGATGAGCGCCACCGAGGAGCAGAGGGTCGATGCGCTCCTCGGACGCGTCGAGCGGGCGATCGTCGACCAGTACGAGCGTGGGGGAGTGACGGCGCAGGCCAAGGAGACGCTGGACCGGCTGCTCGACCGGATCCAGCCGGCCGGCGCGCACGATCCGGACTCCAGCGACCGCGATCCGCCGCCCCCGCTGCAGGGCCCCGAGACCTAGCGCGCCCAGTCCCGCAGCCGAGCGGCTCGCGTTCGATTGACAAACGATCGATCGTTAGTATGATCGGTCCCGATCGATGACGATGCCGACTCCCTCCCTTTCGTCGCCCGCGCTTCGCCGCAGCGCGCGGGGCGAGCGAACGCGCGAACGCATTCTCTCCGTTGCCGAGAAGCTCTTCGCCGAGCGTGGCTTCGCAGGGGCCAGCCTGAGAGACGTGGCGGGACGCGTCGGGATCCGGACCCCCAGCCTCTACAACCACTTCTCGAGCAAGGAGGCCCTCTACGAGGCCGTCCTCTCGCGTGCGATCCGCCCGCTGGTCGAGCTGCTGTCCGACGTCGCCGCGCGGGACGCACCGCGGCAGTCGAGCCGCGTGATCGTCGAGAGGGTCATGGAGCACCTGCGTCAGCATCCCCTCCTGCCGCGCCTCGTCCAGCAGGAGGTCGTCTGTGGAGGCGAGCGGCTGTCGCCCGCGCTACGCGAGTGGCTCGGCCCGATCTTCGCCCACGCCCACCACCTGACGCGCGAGCGATCCCGCCGGTGGAGCCCCGACGAGATCCCCCACGTGGTCCTCGCGATCTACAACGCGGTGCTCGGCTACTTCACCATGGCACCGCTCTGCGCCGAGATCGGAGGCCTGGACCTGCTCTCCAGCGCCGCCCTCGAGCGCCAGACACGGATTCTGGGAGAGCTGGCGGAGTCGCTGCTCTCGAAGACCGAAGCCTGAGCTCGCCCGGAGGAGAGTCCATGAACGTCGACATCGCATTCCTCGACTCGAGACACTGGGGCGAGCGCGAGATGCACGAGCGTACGCGCTGGCTTCGCGAGCACGATCCCGTGCACTGGTCCGAGCTGGACCAGCTCTGGATCGTGACCCGCTTTGCCGACGTGGTCGCCTGCTCCAAGAACCAGGAGGTCTTCACCTCGGCGGAGGGAGTGCGGGCGGGAAACGCCATCAAGCTCGGCCTGATCGACGAGGCCGAGCCTCGCCATGGGCAGCTGCGCGGCCTGATCAACCGGGGATTCACTCCGCGCATGGTGGGCAGGCTGGAGGGCGTGTTCCGGAAGATCACCACCCGGGCCATCGACGCCGTGGCACACCGCGGCGAGTGTGACTTCGTCGAGGACATCGCGGTACCCCTTCCGCTGCGGCTGATCGCCGCCATGATCGGCATTCGCGAGGAAGACTACGACCGCTTCCACCGCTGGTCCGACTCGATGATTGCGGCCGAAGGCAACTTTGGCGACCCGCAGGTCATGGCCGAGGCGGGACGCGCGTACATGGAGTACGCCACCTACGTGACCGAGATCATCGAGGATCGGCGGCGCAACCCGCGCGACGACCTGGTGAGCATCCTCACCGGTGCCAAGGACGAGGGATTGCTCGTGCACTACGACGAGTCGAGCACCCGGTCCGATGCAACCGACGCGATCGAGGGGGAGCTTGCGAACGACGAGCTGATCAAGCTGCTCGTCCTGCTGCTCGTGGCGGGCAACGAGACGACCCGCAACGCCCTCTCGGGAGGCCTCCAGCAGCTGATCGAGAATCCCGATCAGCGCCAGCAGCTCGTCGACGATCCGAGTCGGATCAAGGCCGCCGTCGAGGAGATGGTCCGGGTCGTCTCGCCGGTGCGCTCGTTCAGCCGGACGGTCACCCGGGATACCGAGCTGGGAGGTCGGAAGCTCGAAGAGGGTCAGCAGATCCTGATGATCTACCCCTCGGCCAACCACGACGACCGAGAGTTCCGCGATCCCGACCGCTTCGACATCCACCGCAACCCGACCCACGTGGGGTTCGGCATCGGAAACCACTTCTGCCTGGGAGCCAACCTGGCACGCATGGAGATGCGCGTGGCCTTCGAGGAGCTCCTGCGGCGCCTGCCCGACATGGAGTACCTGGACGGGGGACCCGTGCTGCGACCCTCGGCTCTGGTGCGCACCTGCAGCGAGCTGAAAGTGCGATTCACTCCCGAGGCATGAGCTCTCGAGCTACTCCTGGAGCTCGCGCTCCCGTCTCTGCAGGTACAGGTCCCGGATCGCGGAGTAGAGATCGAGCGTATCGCGATCCGCGTCCTCGAAGAGATCCAGGCTCATCGAGCGGGTGTTGACGGCATCGCCGACCGCGACTCCAGCCTCGATGGCGACGACCAGGGTGCCCGTGACCAGGTAGTCCAGGGGATTCATCGCGGTATCGACGGCCCGTCCGAAGGCATCGCGCACGCTCGACGGCCCCAGGAAGGGAAGCATCAGGTAGGGGCCCTGTCCTACGCCATACGAGCCGAGCGTCAGGCCGAAGTCGCCTCCGCTGGGGCCCCACCCGAGCCAGCGCTGTGCAGGGTCGAAGAGGCCCGCGCCTCCGACCGTGCTGTTGATCACGAAGCGGCCGAGCTCTCGCCCCGCCCCACCGAAGCGCGCCCGGAACAGGTTGTTCGCGAAGCGCTGCGGGAATCCCAGGTTGTCGAACGCCCGTCCCAGGCTGCGTCGGCCGCCCTCGGGGATGGCCCACGCCCATGCGCTCGCCACGGGTCGCAGCGCCCAGGCGTCGAGCTTGCGGTTGAAGGTGAGCACACCGTGGTTGAAGGGCCGGAGCGGGTCGCTCGGTGCAGGCGCGCCGAAGCTGTTCTCGTCGTAGAGGTCGTCTGCGGCCCGCGAGGCCGCGGGCCCCAGCCCGACGACCAGGACGAATGCGAGGATCACGACGGTCGAGAGGCTGCGGGATGGAGTCGTCGCCCTGATCAGCATTCGACCTCCGGGTATGTTGGATGTGCTTCCGCCGTGCGTTTCCGCTTCGGCCACTATACGCGACGCGCTCCGGGCGGCATCGAGGAGAGCCGCGCGGACCGCTAGTTCCCCGGCTTCGTGGACGATCCCGGGTCCCCGGACCCGGAATCCGCGAGGAACTCATCGGGGATCCCTTCTCGGATGAACTTCAGATCGCGATCGAGCTCGACGAGCAGGTCTCGGACCCGGCCCGGGATTCCCCGCTTCGCCGCGTCCGCAATCCGCATGACCATGAACGGAATCAGCTTCAACGAGCGCCGCATCTGCACTCTCTGCCTTCGCTCGAGACGATCCTTCATGGAGTTGAAGATCTCGAGCGAGAGCGCGTCCAGCTGATGGGCCTGCGCGGCGACCTTCTCCATGTCCTCCTGGTCGTTCTGGAACGCGATCTGGTCGCGGGTCGCGAGCATCTCGTTCCAGATCACTCCCGTGGGGCGCCGCTCCGGAGTCTCGGCGGCATCCCCCCCAGCCGAGGCTTCCTGGGCCACGGCTCCGAGTGGGAGGAGCAGCCACAGCAAGGCCATCCCAAGGATCGAGAGCCTCCTCTTCGCTGCCATGGTGGTCCTCCGCGTCGCTCTACCTGGAGAGTGAGTAGCGCAATCCGCTCCACGGTGGCGGAGCCGCGCCGGCGCGCGCCGCGTCCCTGCCTCGCGCCGATCTTCCCCTGCGACCGTGGCCATGATGGGCATGAGCAGGGTGGCAGTCGCACCCCACCCATCCCACGAGCCCGGCGGACCCATCAAGGCCGAGGCGAGGCCGAACGCCCGATCAGGCCGAGGAACGTCTGGCCGGAGCTCGACGATTCGATTCCCGGGGGCCAGCAGCGGAGCGCTTGCAGCTACACTAGCCGGGTAGAGGTGCGCTGGGTCGCGGCGCGTGACCTGACCTCGGAGGAGACGCGATGGGAAGCGTGGAGCCAAAGCCAGAGAGCGTGGAGGCCCTTCTCGCAGCCGCTGAAGAGGACGGACCGATCATCATGATCAACCTGCTTCGCTACCGGGAGAGGGCCGCGTATCCCGAGGGCTTCGACGCGGAGCCGTGCAGCGGCCGAGAGGCCTATGCGCGCTATAGCGCGGTGGCGATGCAGACGCTGGCCGGGGTCGGAGCCCGGCCTCTCTGGCTGGGGGCGGTGCAGGCGACCGTCATCGCACCCCAGGGGGAGTCCTGGGACGACGCCATCCTGGTCGAGTACCCCTCCCGCAAGGCCTTCGTCGACATGGTGACGAGCGAGAAGTACCAGTCCGGAGCTCCCCACCGCACGGCGGCTCTCGAAGACTCGCGGCTCATCGCGACGACCCAGGTCGCGAACCTCTTCGGGAGCTGAAGCCCGAGGCGCTGCTCGGCGGCGCAACGTGGGCCGCGCCCGGCGACCTGGCGGCGCGACCCGAGGCGCGTTGAAGCCGGTGACGACGTAGAAATCGCTGAACCCGGCCCGCTGCGCGGTCGCGACGGTCCGCTCGATGAGGGGGAGACCGGCGACAGTAACGAGCGGCTTCGAGTCGCCCTCACCCCTCAGCCGGCTTCCCTTCCCTGCCGCCAGAATCAGACACTTCATGGCTCCAGCCCGTGCACGGCGCCGCAGCGGCGGTCTGCTGATTCCACCATGCGCAGAAAGCACACCTTGTTGTCGTTCTGCCACGCTACGTAGTCGCTCGGGCCGACGTGGATGTTCTCGTCGGCGATCCGTTCTGCCGCCACGGACTGCACGGCCTCGGTCTTCGACTCCTTCTTGGAGGAGAGTCGGCTGCGGTTGAGCATGTTCAGGAAGTCGGTATTTCCGCCGGTGTTGAGCTGGTAGGTATGCTCGAGCTCGACGCCGCGCTTGTGGAAGAGGTCCGTGAGCACGCGATGGGTGATGGTGGCCCCGAGCTGGGCCTTGATGTCGTCGCCCACAATTGGGATGCCCTTCTCCTGGAAGCGCCGGGAGAACTCAGGATCGCTGACGATGAACACCGGAATGCAGTTCACGAGGGCCAGGATGATCTCTTCGCGAGACGCCTCGCGCTCGTCCGAGGGCAGGAAGGTGCGCGCGTCGGGATAGCCTTCCATGTGGTCGGCCACACCGTCCAGGACGCGGCCCATCTTCACCTGGACTCCCGTCTTGGGAACGTCGCGACAAAAGACCGTCGTGCAGTTCGGAGGCTCGAAGATCGCCTCGGAGACGTCCTTCCCCACCTTGCGCATGTCGATGTCGAAGGCGGCCAGCGTTCCACCTCGAACGGATCTGGGCGCTGACAGGCAGAGAGGAAGCGATGCAGATCGCCGGACGGGCTGGATAGCTGCCGCGCATCCGGCGGACGATCCGTGAGGCACCTCGGAACCTACCCTAACCATGAGAAAGATGGCGATCTCGTCTCCAAGGCCGAATGTCCCCGGTTCCGAAGGCCCCCTCCCGTCAGAGTTCCACGAGAGAGATCATGATCCATGCGGCGAAGCCGATCGCCGCGACCTCACGCCGATCACGGCCGAGTCCGGCCCTGCCGCGAGATCCAGGACTGACTCAGGGACGCCACCGGGATCTCGAGAGGTGGGCGGGAGCTGTCGTCGCTATCGGGTCGCCATGGCGCGCGGTCTCACGCTGCACGGAATCGCGTCGAGGGATCCAAGAGCTCGTACGCTGGATCGAGACGGCCTGGCAGAACTTTGGCGCGCCCGACACGACTCGAACGTGTGACCTTCAGGTCCGCAACCTGACGCTC
>JBHHYV010000039.1:0-27356 GCA_046757685.1 Myxococcota bacterium | reverse complement strand
GGGCTCGGCAGCCCCTGGCTGGACGACTCCGCACGCGGCTGGCTCGGGGGTCTGACCCGCGGCTCCGGTCGCGCCGAGCTGGCCAGGGCGCTGCTCGAAGGCGTGGCCCAGCGCTGCGCCGACCTGGCGGAGGCGCTCGGGGTCAGCGGGCCCCTGCGGGTGGACGGAGGTCTGGCGCGATCGAACGAGCTGATCCAGGCGCTCGCCGATCTGGTGGGAGAGCCGGTCGAGCGCGCACGGGAGCCCGAGACGACGGCGCTCGGGGGTGCGTTCCTGGCTGGGCTCGCAGTGGGAGTGTGGAGCGAGCCCGCGGACTGCTCCCCTGCCGAGGCGCCCCAGTCGTTCGAGCCCGCGATGCCCGCAGCCGAGCGCCTGCGGGCGCGCAGCGAGTGGGCGCGCGCTGTCGAGCGCGCACGCGGCGCTCAGGACGCGGAGCGCTCGCGGTAGCTCGCGTAGCGGACCAGGTGGCGCAGCGCGCCGATGGCCCGGTGACCGGAGGGGTAGGCGATCCGGCCCGTCTCCTTGACGGCCAGCGGACCAGAGTTGCCGTAGGCGCGGTCGCTGTAGACCAGATCGGTCGCGACCAGGATCGGGATGTCGTGGCGTTCGCTCGCCTCGGCGGCGGCGAGCGCGTAGCGGCGGTCCTGGCGGATGTGGAACTCCGCGATCCGATCGAGTCCGAAGTCGGGATGAAAGCGCCCGCTCTTGAAGGCCTGACCCTGTGCGGCCTGGATGCCGATCCCCAGGTAGACGATGGCGTCGACCTGGGGATGGCGGGCCGCGAGGTCGAGCACCTCCGGAATCGTGTCGCGCGTCTCGCCCCCCGCCAGGTCGACCGGGTTCCCGCGGCTCCAGCGCGAGGGCACGAGACGGTCGATCTGCTGCCGCAGGTCGTCGGGGAGGGGCACCAGCTCGAGCCCCGCCTGCACGCAGGCGTCGGCCGTCAGCACCCCCCAGCCGCCCGCGACCGTGAAGATCAGCGTGCGGGGGCCGCGGGGCAGGGGTTGCGTGGCGAAGGTCGCGGCGGCCTCGTAGGCCTCTTCCAGCGTCGCGGCACGCGAGATGCCCGCCTGACGGCACACCCCATCGAAGACCGCCTCGTCCGAGGCGAGCGCTCCGGTATGGCTCGAGGCCGCCGCCTGACCCGATGCCGTCGCGCCGCCCCGCAGGACCACCAGCGGCTTGCGCGCGGTGTGGGCGCGCGCGACCTCCAGAAAGCGCCGGCCGTCCGCGATCCCCTCGAGGTAGCAGAGGCTGACCGTCGTTTCGGGGTCGCCGGCGTAGTACTCGAGGTAGTCGGCCAGCGCGAGCTGCGCCGAGTTGCCGCACGAGATCGCCTTCGACATGCCCACGCCCGAGAGGCACCCGTAGTTCATGAAGCTCGAGGCCAGGTTTCCGCTCTGGCTGACGACCGAGATGGAGCCGGGCGGAGGGTAGGGCGCGACGATCTGGGCGCACATCGAGACGGCGGTCGAGATCAGCCCCTGGCCGTTGGGGCCGGCGAGCGCCACGCCCAGCTGGTCGGCCAGATCCACCAGCTCGCGCTCGAGGCGCCGGCCCTCGTCGTCGGCCTCTCCGTAGCCCGCCGAGGCGACGAAGGCGGCCCGGACTCCGCGCTCCGCGGCCGCCCGCAGCAGGTCCGGGTTCGCCCGGGCGGGCGTGCACAGGAAGAGCAGGTCGGCGGCCCCCTCCGGCACCTCGGAGAGGTCTCGAAAGGTCGGCCGCCCGAGCACGGACGCTCCCTCCCGCTGGATCGGAAAGAGGGCGCCCTCGTAGCCGAAGCGAAGCAGGTTGTGGTACGCGACGGTCCCGAACTTTCCCGGGTGCGTCGAGACTCCCGTGACGATCACGCCGCGGGGGTAGAAGAGTGGCCGGAGCCGAGCGCCCAGGTCGCTCACTCTCGCGACTCCATCTCGACCAGGGCGTCGACCACCACAGGCTCGGAGTCCCGGACGATCAGGGGATTGACGTCGATCGATCGCACGTCGGACCGCTCCAGGCCGATCCTCCCGAGGCCCTCGAGCAGCGTCGCCAGACGCTCGCGATCCACGGCCGGCTCGCCGCGAAAGGGCCCGAGGAGCGTGCGATGCTGGAGCGCGTCGACCAGATCGCTCGCGTCGAGGCGTGCGAGGGGCGCCACGGCAAAGGCCACGTCGCGCAGCGCCTCGGCGAAGATGCCGCCGAGGCCGAGCATCACGCAGGGCCCGAACTGCGGATCGCGGATCATTCCGGCGATCAGCTCCCGCCGGCCCACCACCATGGGCGACACCAGCACCCCCGCATCTTCTTCGCCGGGACGCCTTCGCTCCAGCAGCTCCTCCGCCTCCTGAAGCGCGAACTCCTCCTCGATCACCTCGAGGCGTACCAGACCGCGCTCGGTCTTGTGTGCGATGCCGGGTCCGCAGAGCTTGAGCGCGACGGGGTAGCCGATCTGCTCGGCGGCTTCGGCCGCCTCTCGCGCGCTGCGCGCGAGACGCTCCCAGGGCACCGGGATTCCGGCTTCGGCGAGCAGCCGCTTGGAGTCGAACTCCGAGAGCGTGTAGGCCACGGCGAGGGAACCTACGGGAAAGGCCTGGGGCTGCCAAGCCACCGGTCCGCGGCCGGTACGGCTCGGATCGATTGACGGTCGCGGACGCGTTCCCGAAGATCGCTCGTCCATGAGACGCTGGATGCTGGTGGCGATCGCGGGGCTCTACCTCCTGTCGATCCCCTGGTACCGGCCGTCGGGAGTCGAGCCCCGCATCGTGGGAGGGCTCCCGGACTGGGTCGCCGTGGCGCTTGCCTGCTACCTGGCGATCGCGGTGCTGAACGCGCTGGCGTGGCTCCGGACCGACTTCCCCGAGCAGGAGCGGAGCGCAGACGGGAGCCCGCCTCCCCCCGAAGCGCGTCCGGAAGACGCATGAGCTTCGAGGTGTGGGGAATCCTCGGTCTGGCGGTCTACCTGGTCGGGCTGCTGGGGCTCGCCGAGTGGGCGCGTCGCGCCCGGATCGACCACAGCCCGGCGGACCACTTTCTCGCGGCGAGAGACCTCGGGACCTTCGTGCTCTTTCTCACACTCTATGCGACGGCCTACAGCGGCAACTCGCTGCTCGGCTACCCCGGCGAGGGCTATCGGCGCGGGTTCAGCTGGGTCATGGCGACGGGCTTCATGATGGCCATCATCGTCGTCTTCCACGCCCTCGCGCCGGGCCTGCGCCAGGTGGCGCTGCGCGAGGGGTTCGTGACGCCGGGCGACTGGGTTCGTCACCGCTTCGCGGGGGAACGGGGAAGCGGGCCCCTGCGCGTCACGATCGCCGTGCTCATGGTCGTGGCGTCCGGGAACTTCCTGCTGGCGCAGCTGATCGCGATGGGGCACGTGGCCCAGCAGGTCACGGGAGGCCTCGTGCCCTATGCCGCGGGGGTCACGGGCCTCGCGGCGATCGTGCTCTTCTACGAGACGCAGGGAGGCATGCGCGCCGTTGCCTGGACCGATGCGGTGCAGGGCATCTTGATGCTCGCGGGCCTGGCCCTGCTGGCCTTCTGGCTGCTTCGGGAGACCGGGGGCCTGGGAGGCCTGACGGCCGGGATCCAGAAGCTGCGGCCCGACGCCGTGCGCGTTCCCGACGGCGTGGAGTGCGCCAACTGGGCGAGCTCGATCGTGCTGCTCGGGGTCGCAAGCGTCGTCTACCCGCAGGCGATCCAGCGCATCTACGCGGCTCGGAGCGCGATCGTCCTGCGGCGGTCCTTCGCCCTGATGAGCTTCATGCCTCTCGCGACGACGTTGGTGGTGACCCTGATTGGCTGGGTGGCGATCGTCCAGCTCGGGCACCTGGGAACGCTCGAGGCCGACACGGTGATGCCGCGTCTGCTCGGGGAGTGGGCGAGCGCGGGCTCGGGCTCGGCGATTCTCGCGGTGGGGGTGCTGCTGGGGGCGCTCGCCGCGATCATGTCGACCGCGGACTCGGTCCTGCTCTCCCTGGGTTCGATCGTGACGGGAGACCTGCTCGGTCGCTCACGCTTCGATCCCCGGACCACGCTCCTCGGCAAGCGAATCGGCGCCGCCCTCATGGTCGCGATGGTCGTGGCAGCCCTCGGACCCAGGCTCACGCTGTGGCGCCTGGTCGAGCTGAAGATGGAGCTCCTGATCCAGTGCGCGCCCGCCTTCCTGCTGGCCCTGCACTGGCGTAGGCTGCGCGCCGACGCGGCGCTCGGTGGCGCGCTCCTGGGCGCGAGCGTGGCGGTCGTGGCCGTCGGGCTGGGGGTCAAGCGCGTCGCGGGCGTTCACGTGGGAGTCCTGTCCCTGGTGCTGAACGTGGCGGTGGCCTGGCTCTTCTCGCTCGCGCGTTCCGCGGCGCCCGTCGCGGAGCTGGCAGAGCCCCCCCGGTGATCCGCGCGTGGACCGAGGGGATCCAGGTCTCCGTCGAGACGTTCTACGTCGAGCACCAGAGTGACCCCGAGCAGAGCCGCTGGGTCTGGGCCTACCGCATCACCATCGAGAACGCATCCGACGACACGGTGCAGCTGCTTCGCCGCCACTGGATCATCAAGGATGGGCTGGACCACGTGACCGAGGTGGAAGGCGACGGGGTGGTCGGAGAGCAGCCGGTGCTGGCGCCCGGGGAGAGTCACACCTACACGAGCGGCTCCGTCATGCCCACCCCGATCGGTACGATGGAGGGGGCGTACACGATGCGTCGCGCAGGTGGAGGTCTCTTCGAGGTGGCGATTCCGCTCTTCGTTCTCGGTCGCGCGGAGGCTCTGAACTGAGGGCGCGGGCGGGGGGCCTCGGCTAGAATGCGGGCTGTGCGGCTGGACCCGCGGGAGGGGACGACCCGATTTCGGTGACCGATGCTCAGGCTCCCTTAGACGCCCTGGCATACTTGTGGAGGGTGGCCGCGACGCTCTTCTTCGTGGCCACCAACGCATTCTTCGTGGCCGCCGAGTTCGCGCTGGTCAAGATGCGAGCGTCACACATCGACAGGCGCGCCGAGGAGGGAAGCGCCCGGGCTCGGGTCGCCCGGAATCTCCACCACCACCTCGACCGCTACCTCTCCGCCTGCCAGCTCGGAGTGACGATCTCGAGCCTGATCCTGGGCTGGATCGCCGAGCCCGCCGTGGCGGAGATGCTGCTCGCGGGCGCCGGATCGGTGGGGTGGATCATCCCCCCGGACGCCTCCTGGCTGCACGGCGTCGCGCTCGGAGTGGCGCTGGCGATCGTGACCGTCCTTCACATCACCCTCGGCGAGCAGGCTCCCAAGATCTGGGCCATCCACCGCGCGGAGACCACCGCGCTGGCGATCGCCTACCCGCTGCGTGTCTTTGCGGGCCTGTTCTGGCCGTTCATTTCCGTCGTCAACGAGATCTCGAATCTCGTCCTGCGGGGAGCGGGGATCGCGCCTGCCGAGATCGCCGAGTCGGCCCACAGCGTCGAGGAGATCAAGACGATCCTCGTGGGCGCTGCCAGCGCGGGTACGATCACCGCCCGCCAGCTCGAGATTGCCGACAACGTCTTCGACCTGATCGCGCTCGAGGCGCGCCACATCCTGGTACCGCGCGTCGACGCCGTGACGCTCTCCCTGGCGAACTCCGAAGAGGAGAACCTGCGCATCATTCGCGAGAGCGGTCACTCGCGTCTCCCGCTCTGCCGCGTCGGCCTCGATAGCGTGATCGGCATCGTGCACACCAAGGACGTGATGAAGGCCCTGCTCGAGGGCACCTCCCCCGATCTCGAGCGCATCGCGCGGCCCCCGGTCTTCGTCCCCGACACGCAGCCGCTCTCCCAGCTGATCGTGCGCCTGCAGCAGGCGCGGACCCACTGCGCGGTGGCGGTCGACGAGCACGGCACTGCGATCGGACTGGTCTTCCTGGAAGATGCGATCGAGATCCTGGTGGGCCCGATCGCAGACGAGTTCGACGGCTCCGTCTCCGCGCCGGAGCGGTCTGCCGACGGGAGTCTCCTGGTTCCGGGGGACTTCCCGCTGCCCGAGGCGGCCGAGCTGCTGGGGCTCCGCGACCTGGGCGATGAGTCCGACACGATCGGGGGGCACATCGTCACGCTGCTGGGCCGCATGCCGCGGCCGCGCGACGAGGTAGAGGTGAGATGCTACCGCGCCACCGTGCTGCGCGTCTCGAGCCGGCGCATCGAGCTGCTTCGCTTCGAGAAGAGCCCCGAATCCGATCCCGGATGACGATCCTCGTCTGGGCGGTGGTGCTGCTCTCGGCGTGGGGCGGGGGCGTCTCAGCCGCCCGTGCCCAGGCTCCTGCAGCTGCGCCTGCCCGGGCTCCGGCGAGCTCCCGGGCCTTCCCCATCCCGGAGCTGCCCGAGCAGGCCGCCCGGGTTCGGGCGCTTCTTCGCGAGGCCCAGCTGCTGGCTGCCGATACCGCGAAGATCGACGCGATCGCCGAGGCGCTTCCCGCGCTCACCCGAAGGGTCCAGTCGCGCTCCGGGCCCCTCGAGGGAGACGGCGCGCAGCCTCCTCCGATCGAGATCCTCGATGACCTGCAGACCGAGTGGGAGGGCTTCGACCGCACGGTCCGCGAATGGAACCAGGTCCTCTCCACCCGAGCCGAAGCCCTGGACCGGGAGCTCACGCGGCTCGGAGACCTCGCCGAGCTCTGGAAACGAACCCGGGCGAGCGCGCGCGAGGCGAGCGCGCCGCGTCCGGTGCTCGACCAGCTGGCCGGAACGCTCGAGCGGATCGAGAGTGAGCGGAAGGGTACGAAGCAGTCTCGGGATCGGGTTCTGACGCTGCAGGCGCGCCTGGCGAGTCTGGGCGAGCGCATCTCGGGTCGCCTGGAGGCCATCGCGAGCGCGCGGGACCGGCTGCTCGAGCGGCTCTTCGTGCGTGACGCACTGCCGCTCTGGAGTGGTCGCCTGCTCGGTCAGGATCTCGCGGCCATTCCCGGCGAGCTCGGCGCCAGGCTGTCGGAGGACTTCGAACAGGTGGCGCGCTACCTGACGCAGCGCCAGAGCCAGATCCTCCTGGAAGCGCTCGCCCTGCTGGGAGTCGTCGCGCTGCTGGTCGCGGCTCGGCGCAGTGCGGGCCAGGGGGTTGCGCCTGCCCCCCTCCAACCCGAGGCGCTCCAGTGCATGCTGGGCAGGCCGATCTCGGCGACGATCCTCGTCTACCTCCCCCTGGCTCCCTGGCTCCATCCCGAGGCCCCGCCCTTCCTGGGCGCGCTGGCGGGCAGCCTCGCCCTGGCGCCGGCGCTGCGGATCCTGCTTCCGCTCTTCGGCCCCGCCCTCCGGCCGGCGATCGTGGCCCTCGCGGGCTTCTACCTGGCCGACCAGCTGCGGCACGCGGCGGCCGGCGTCCCCCTGGCTCCACGTGCGCTCTTCGTGCTGGAGATGGCCGTCGGGACCGTCGTCCTCCTCTGGATCCTGCGCCCCGCGCGGCTGGCCTCGCTGCCCCCTGCGCGGGGTCGCGAGCGGCGCTTTCGGTGGGTGGGCCGCGGCCTGCAAGCGGTCCGCGCGGCATTCGTGGCCTCCCTCGTCGCTTCGATCGCCGGCTACATGCAGCTCGCCGTGCGGGTCGGCGCGGGAGTGCTGGAGAGCGCCTACCTGGCGACCCTGCTCTACGCCGTGGTCAAGATCGGCGAGGCCGGCGTGGTGCTGCTGCTCGGAGCCCGGGGAGCCGGAAGGCTCAACGTCGTCCGGCGCGCGCACGACCTGTTGGAGCGCCGGGCCACGCGTGGCTTGCACGTCGCGGCGGGAGCTGCGTGGGTCCTGATCTCGCTCGGGTTCTTCTCGCTGTGGCGGGGATTCGAGGAGGGGATTCTCGGACTTCTCGGGGCGCGTCTCGAGGTCGGGAACCTCGCGGTGTCGCTCGGTGGCGTGCTGCTCTTCGTCGTGGCGGTGTGGGGCTCGTTCCTGATCTCGCGCCTCGTTCGCTTCGTGCTGGACGAGGAGATCTACCCCCGCCTCGACCTGCACCGCGGAGTCCCCTACGCGATCTCCTCACTCGCGCACTATGCGATCCTGCTCCTGGGATTCCTGCTGGCGATCTTCGCGGCCGGTGTCGACCTGAACCGCTTCGCCCTGCTCGCAGGAGCGTTCGGCATAGGGATCGGCTTCGGGTTGCAGAACGTGGTGAACAACTTCGTATCGGGCCTGATCCTGCTCTTCGAGCGTCCCGTTCAGGTAGGGGACACCATCCAGATCGAGGACCTTCTCGGAGACGTGCGGCGCATCGGAATCCGCTCGAGCACCTTGCGGACCTGGGATGGCGCGGAGGTGATCGTTCCCAACGCCAACCTGATCTCGGAGCGCGTCACCAACTGGACGCTCTCCGATCGGCTGCGACGGATCGATCTGCCCGTCGGGGTGGCCTATGGCACCGACCCCGAGCGTGTGATCGGGATCCTCACCGAGATGGCGCGCAGCCACCCGGATGTCGTCTCACTCCCCACGCCCGAGGTCCACTTCCTCGGCTTCGGAGAGAGCTCCCTCGACTTCCAGGTCCGCGCCTGGACGGCCCACTTCTCGCGCTGGCTCGCGATTCGCAGCGAGCTGGCCGTGGCGACGAACCGCGTCCTGCGCGAGGCCCAGATCGAGATCCCCTATCCGCAGCGGGACCTGCACCTGCGCAGCGTCGACCCGTCGCTGCGCGGAGCCCCGCAGGCGTCGGCCCTGCGCCCGTCCGCCGGACATCCGTCCGACGGAGAGTGACCGGCTCGCGTCTGCGCTGTCCGCTCCGGCTCAGGCTCCGATCTGCTGGCGCATGGGCAGCTCCGGATCCTCGAGGATCCACTGCAGCGCGCGCCTCTGCTCGATGTTCACGATCACCGGCGCGCGCAGATTCGCGGTCAGGCACCCCTCGTCGACGTTCAGGATCAGGAAGGCCGCGAGCGAGCCGGGCGGGGCACCCGGTCCCGATCCGATCGCGGCGAGCGCGGGCTCGGGAACCTCGAGGGCGTAGTCCGGGAGGATCTGGTCGGGCTCGGCGATCAGGAAGGCGAGCTCGGGACGGTCGAGACACTGGAGCCACTTGAGAGGGGTCTCGCGGTCGTGCTCCATGACGATGAAGCGGGTGCACCGCGGAAAGCCCGGCAGGCCGCGCTCGAAGTGCAGGATCCGGCTCTCGTCGATCTCGAGGGTTCCGAAGCGCGGCGATTCGATCTTCATGTCCTTCCCCGTCGCTTCTCGCGCGAAGAGCGCCACAGGCGCACCGGATCGAGCTTGTGGGCCGCGGCGGCGGCGCGCTGGTTCTCGCTGCGAACCAGCTCCCAGATCTCCTCTCGATGCACGGATACGTCGCGAGGCGCATCGATCGCGAGCCGCACCTGGCCGCGATGGACCTCGAGCACCCGGACCGTCACCTCGTCTCCGATGCGGATCGTCTCGCCGAGCTTTCGGGTCAGCACCAGCATGGCGATCAGCGCAGGAAGTCCACGAGCGAGCTCTGGAGGACCCGCGTGGTCACCGCGAGGGAGGCCTGGAGGGCGGACTCCCGGCCCGCGAGGTCCGAGGCCGCCGCCACGAAGTCGACATCCTCGATCGACGAGCGCTCACTCTCGATCGAGACCCGCAGATCCTCCAGCTGTCTCGACGTGATGTCGAGTTGATTGAGCCGGCTCCCGACGATGCCGCGCGCCGTGCTGACCTGGTCGATCGCGGAGTCCAGCTGGCCGATCGAGCTGAGGATCCCGGCCGAGTTCTGGGTCCGCAGCGCATCTCTCAGGTTTCCGAGCACCTGGAACAGGTCGACGCGTCCGGGCTCCGGAATCCCGTCCTGGTTCACGTCGTCGAGAAAGACCTCGGCACCAGTCAGGTTTCGCTTGAGGGTCGAGGCCTCTCCCACCTGGCTCAGCACGCTCTGGATGTCGCCGTTGTAGGAGACGGTGGGAGAGGGCCCGCCGGGGTTGAAGGGGAGCGGCGCGCTGAAGGGCGCGGTACGGCTGCGGAAGCCGGAGAAGAGGTATCCGCGGTCGGAGCGTGCGTTCGAGAGCTGGAGCATCTGCTCGAAGAGGCCCTCGACCTCGGTCTGGATCTGGGAGAAGGCGGGCGTCTCCACGTCCGCCGAGACGGCGAGCTCGCGCGCTCGGATCAACAGGTTCGAGGTCGCCCCGAGCTGGTTCTCGGTCTGCTCCAGGCCGGATCGAGCCGCGTCGATGTTGCGCTGGAACTGGTCGACACGCTCGACTCCGCGGCGCAGGCCCAGCACCTGTGCCAGCCCGCTGGGATCGTCGGCGATCGAGTTGATTCGCCTTCCCGTGCCGACCTGGGACTGCAGCTCGCGCAAGGCCCTGCGATTGCGCTGCAGGTTGCGGAGTGCCGCATCGAAGATCGTCCTCTCCGTGATCCGCATCCGAGTCTGGTCCCTAGATCGACAGCAACGTTTCGAGCATCCGGTCCACGGTCGTGATCACCCGGGCTCCGGCCTGGAACGCGTGCTGGAGCTTGATCAGCTCGGCCACCTCCTCGTCGATCGAGACTCCCGAGAGCGCCGACTGGCGCGACTGGAGCTCGGAGACGACGAGGTCCTGCTGCGTCGCCTTGCGCTCTCCGTCCTGGAGCCGCGCGCCGAGCCCGCCCACGATTCCACCGAAGAACCCCGCGATCGTCGCGGTGGCTCCCGAGGCCGGTCCGGCGACCGGATCGCCCACCTGGAATACCGCCTGGGAGATCGACTCGACTCCCGCCAGCGCGAGGGCCCCCGCGTTGTCGCCCGGAGCGGCTCCGAGCCCGGGTCCCAGCGAGGTGCTCCCCGCGGCGATCCGCTGCGGGTCGGCGGCCAGCAGCGGATTGAGGGTAATCTGCGAGGCCGCTCCCGCGACGCTCGCGAAGCTGCCGCCGGTGGCTCGGTCGACGAAGAAGCGACGGCTCACATCGTCGGTCAGACCGAATCCGGCCTGGTGGACCTGGTTGAGACGGTCGGCCAGGGTGAAGGTGAACTCGTCGAGCGCGCTCTTCTCGCTCGGCAACACGCTGTCGCGCAAGGCGATCAGGCCGCCGAGCTCACCCCCCTGGATCAGGGTCGTGACGGGACCTGCGATCGAGCCGGACACGTCATGGAAGATCTCGAACCGCGGGGGGTTCGAGGCGGCGCTGGGCTGGGCGCGCAGCTGGCCGACGCTCGAGCCATCGACCAGGAAGAGGCCCTGGGCCACGAAGATGGCGACCTGGCCGTCACTGCGCTCGAAGCTGGTGAAGTCGACCTTCTCGGAGAGCTGCGTCATGAGCTGGTCGCGCTGGTCTCGCAGGGCCGCCGCCGTCTTCCCGCTCCCCTCGCGCAAGAAGATCTGGCGGTTCATGTTGCCGATCTGCGTGGCGAGGGTGTCGATCTCCCTCACGACGCTGTCGATCGACTGGTTTGCGTCGTTCTGCAGCGAGGTCAGGCGGTCGTTGGTGGAACGGATCAGATCTCCGAGGGACGTGGCCCTCTGGACGACCAACTGGCGTTCGACGTTTCCCGAGGGATTGTTCGACAGGTCCTGCACCGCCTGGAAGAGCTCCCCCAGGGAGCTCGAGATCCCGCTGTCTTCGACCTCGCCAAATACGCCCTCGATGCGGGACAGGCCCGTGGACATCCTCTGGTCGAATGCGAGCTGCTGGTGCTCGCGCAGAAGCTGGTTGTTGAGCGCCTGGTCCGTGATCCGCTCGACCTCCCGGATCCGGACCCCGCCCCCGATGGGAATGCCCCCGGCGTCGACGGGTTCGGTGGGTGTGAAGATGGCGCGCTGTCGCGAGTAGCCGGGGGTGTTCGCGTTGGCGATGTTGTTCGAGGTCACGTTCATGGCGCGCTGCTGGGCGAGGAGCGCCTCCTTGCCGATCCGGAAGAGCCCGAGAATCGACACCTCAGACCTCCCGGCGAACCGCGACGGGCGGCGCGCTCTGGGCCGCCGCGATCTGGCCCGAGCCGTCGTAGGTATGCGCGGTCTCGGGAGCGCGCAGGGATTGGATCAGCGCGAGCAGTCCGCGAATGCCCACGATGGACTGCTCCAGGAACCCCCGACCCACGGTTACGAGCTCGCGCAGGCCCGCGAGCACCGCTCGCAGTCGCTCGGCCGCCTGCTCGAGGACGATCCCCTCGCTTCCGAGGCGCTCACACAGCGACGAGACGCAGATCTGCTCGGGGGCGAGATCCAGGTTGCGGCCGAGCGTCTCGCTGATCGGCCCCCGCGCCTGCTCGAGCAGCTGCAGCTTGAGGACCCTCTCTTCCTTGCGCGCGGTGCTCGCCTCGAGTCCAGCGATGTCCTGCTGGAGGACGCGCGTCTGGTCTGCCTGCAGCTCGCGCACCAGGTCCCGGCACAGGGCCGTCTCGTCGTCGAGAACCTGGACGAGCGCCGCGAGCTCGGGCTTCATGACCCGGGCTCCAGCTGCTTGAGAATCTGCTGCGCGAGCCCGAAGGTCCCCTTCTCGGCCATCTGGCGCGAGAGCGCGTCGTCCATGAGGACGTCGTAGGATCGCGTCGCGCGGCTCGACAGCAGGCTCGAGTCGCCCGCGCCGATGGTCTTGCGCATCTCGGAGAGGATCATCTTCAGGATGTAGGCCTCGAAGCGCTCGGCGGCCTGGGCCGGTGTCGCTCCCGCCGCGGGTGCCGCCGGCGGCGGCTGCATCGCCTGGATCCCGGCCAGGTCACTCACGTCCACCGCTGGTTCCCCCTCGTTCGAGTCGGTCTCATCTCAGATGATCTTGAGCTCCGCCTGCAGGGCGCCGGCGGCGCGCATGGCCTGGAGGATCGCGATCAGGTCGCGCGAGCTGGCCCCGATGGCGTTCAGCGCGGAAACCAGCTCGCCGATGGTCACCCCCTGGACGACCACCAGGCCGGCGCCCTGCTCCTGGGCCACGATCTCGGCGTTCTCGAACTCGACGGTCGAGCCCTTCTCGGAGAAGGGCGCGGGCTGCGAGACCGAGGTCTGGGTCGAGACGCGGATCGACAGGTTGCCCTGCGAGATGGCGGTCGCCGAGACGTGCACCTCGGCCCCGATCACGACCGTGCCGGTGCGCTCGTTCAAGACCACGATCGCCGAGCGATCGGGCTCGACCTTCACGTCCTCGACCCGCGCGAGGAAGGGCACAGGATCCGCCTGTGCCTGCTCGGGGAGGGTCAGCTCGAGGGTTCCCGAGTCGGCGGCCCGCGCCGTCCCGCTCCCGATCGTCGCGTCGATGGCTCGCGCCATCCGAGCAGCCGTCGTGAAGTCCTTGTCGCGCAGGATGAGTCGCAGCCGGGAGCGGCCCCGCAGCGAGAACTCCAGCTCCCGCTCGACCAGTGCGCCCTCCGGGACCCGCCCCACCGTCGGGTGGTTCTGCTGCACGCGATCTCCCCGGCTGGTCGAGGCCTGGAATCCGCCGATCGAGACCGCCCCCTGGGCGACCGCGAAGACGTGACCATCGACCCCGAGCAAGGGGGTCGCGAGAAGCGTTCCGCCCTGCAGATTGGCGGCGTCCCCGATCGACGAGACGGTGACATCGAGCGCCTGGCCGATTCGTGCGAAGGGCGGGAGACCGGCCGTCACCATCACGGCGGCCACGTTCGTCACCTTGAGCTTGAGGGGGTCGACCACGATCCCGAGCTTCCCGAGCAGGCCGGCGAGGGAGCGATCGGCAAAGAGGCTCGAGGACGAGTCGCCCGTTCCCTGGAGACCCACGACGAGCCCGTATCCCACCAGCGGATTGCTCCGGACCCCCTGGATCCGCGCCAGGTCCTTCACCCGCGCCGCGTCGGAGGGGCCCGCGAGCAGGGCTCCCAGGAACAGCCCGACTCCGACCCGGACGAGTGGGGCCATGCGGCGTCGTCCGGGCATCAGAAGGGCAGCCACAGGTTGAACAGGCGCGTGAGCCACGGAGCCCGTTGGACCTCGGAGACGAGTCCTACGCCGTGGTACTGGATGTTGGCGCTCGCGATCAGCATCGAGGGAACGCTGTTGTCGAGCCGAACGTCCTCGGGTCGGACCCAGCCGGAGAGCGTGATGATCTGGGTCTCGTTGTTCAGACGAAGCTGGCGCTCGCCCTCGATTCGCAGGAGCCCGGAGTCACTCACGTCGGTCACGAGGCACGCGATCGTGGTCGTGAAGCTTGCCTGTCTCCGGAGCTTTCCCGCGCCGTCGAACTCGGTCTTGTTGCCGCCGGTCGCGATGTCGATCTTGCCGGCGCTCCCCGCGGGGGGATTCGAGGTGTTCTTCTGCTCCGCGAGCCCGAGCAGACCCAGAAGGGTGCGGATGGGCTTGGTGATGAGTGTCTGGAGGGCGATATCGCTCGATAGGGTCGCCTTGATCTTGGACTCGCGGTCGATCTCCGACTGCGCTTCGTTCTTGGCGCTCGCCGACTCGTCGATCACGACGGTCACGAGATCTCCCACGCGCTTCGCGCGGCTCTCGAACGCGAGAAAGCGTCGCGAGGTCTCCCCGCTCCAGAGCGACCCTTCCGCGGGCGTGTAGGACTTGCGCGAAGAGACCGGTGGAGGCGCGAGGGGCGGCGGAGACTGGGTGATCCCCGGGATCTCGGCACACCCCGTCGAGAGAAAGGCGGCGACGCCGAGTGCGGCTCCCAGGATCAGTGCGAGGACCCCGCGCACGATCATCGTCCCGCACCCACCGGAGCGATGGCCCCATCGAGACCCAGCCGAGCCTGTCCCGGGCCCGTGATCGAGGCGACGAAGCGTCGGCGGGTCTGCGGGTTCTCGACCTGGATGGACTGGCCCAGGATCCCTCCCTGGAGCGCCTTGGCCTCGACGCGGAGCTCCAGCCCACCGCGTTCCGCGTGGACGACGAGAAGGTCCCCGCGCCGTACGATTCGTTCCTCCGCCAGATGCGAGCGAAGCACCGGAACCCCTTCCGGCAGGGGGGCGCGGAGGCGCCGCCCGGCCAGCTGCTGCAGCTCCGTCGCGAAGCCGTGCGGGAGCCCGCGCAGGTCGCGCGACTCGACCCGGAGGTCGCCGGGAGCCAGCTCCGTCCTGCGACGGAGCTTGCGCGCCGTGACGACGACCGGAACGCGTACGTCGACCTCGACACTCGCTGTTCGTCGGACGCGTCGCGGGTCGGCTCCGCTCGGATCGAGAACCTCGAGGGATACGGTGACGCGGCCGACGAAATCCTCGTTGGAACGAAAGTGGATTCGCAGGCGGTGCGCTGCGGGGGGCGCCGCAAAGCTCTCGGGAAGCCGCCAACCGGAGAAGCGCGCCGCGCCCGCGGGCCAGGGCATGACGTGCCGGAGCGCCTGCTCGAGGCGAGCACGAACGTAGGAGCGCGAGATCTCTCGCGAGGCCGACTCGATCCAGATCCGGGCCGGGACCTCGGCCCGCACTTCGGGGGCCACGGTGAAGATCCGAGCCTCGACCGCCGGGCCGGAGAGCTCGCGCGTGGCGGAGGGCGCCGCAGCCGCGCCCAGATCGAGCTGCCGCAGCCGTTCCTCGAGGGCGCGGGGCACCCCTTCGAAGAGTGCCAGGTCGCCCAGCCGCAGGCCGGCCTTCTCCACGGTCGCGCGCGTTGCGACCCGAACGACCCCCCGCGCGGATGCGGGGCCCCACGGCAGGACCGAGAGCAGGGCGAGGACCAGGGGGGCGAGCGCACTTCTCATGGCTAGCGCTGGGTGATGTTGCGGAGCATGTTGTCCGCCGTCGAGATCACGCGCGTGTTCGCCTCGAACGCCCGCTGGGCCAGGATCAGGTTCACGAGCTCCTCGGCCACGTTGACGTTCGACTCCTCGAGCGTTCCCTGTGCGAGCAGGCCGACTCCGTTCTGGCCGGCGATGTCCTGGAGTGGGGTTCCCGAGGCTTCGGTCTCGACGAAGAGGTTGTGTCCGCGCGCCTCGAGTCCTCCGGGATTCTGGAAGCGGTAGAGCTGGATCTGCCCCACCTCGCTCGGGGTCGAGCTTCCGGGCTGGGTCACCTGGACGCGGCCGTCCTGCGTGATGGTGATCCCGGTGGAGTCAGCGGGGATCGTAATCGGAGGATCCATCGGCAGGCCCTGCGCGTCCACCAGGTCCCCGTTGACGTTCAGCCGGAAGGCGCCGTTGCGCGTGTAGGCGATGTCGCCGTTCAGCTGCTGGACGGCGAAGAAGCCGGCTCCCTCGATCGCCAGGTCCAGGGGTTGGTCGGTCGTCCGCAGGGTTCCCAGCGAGTGGATGTGCTCCGTCGAGACCACGCGGGCGCCCTTCCCGAACTGGAGGCCGGTCGGAGACCCCCCCTCCGCGACCGGCGAGCGCACCGTTTCGTAGAGTAGATCCTCGAATTGGGCACGGGTGCGCTTGTAGCCGACCGTCCCCAGGTTGGCGAGGTTGTTGGCGATGATGTCGATCCGCAGCTGCTGGGCATCGGCTCCCGTGACTGCGGTGAACATGGCGGAAGTTCCCATGGTCTCTCGATCTCCCTGCTACTGGCTACTCTGGATCAGTCGCTGAGTGAGCTGGTCGTCCAGTCGGAGCGATTGCATCGATGCCTCGAACGCGCGGGACGTCTGGATCATGGCCACCATCTCGGCGGCCAGGTTCACGTTCGACGACGCCACGAATCCCACGTCGAGCTTCGGGTCGACGACCGCGACGGCGGGCGACGCCGAGCTCGCGGCGAGGAGGCTCTGCCCCCGCTTCTGCAGTCCGCTCGGGTCCTCGAAGCGAACGATGCGCAGCTTTCCGAGGACTCCGTCCTGCGTCCGGAGGGTACCCTCCGGGCTGAGCGTGGGGACGCCGTCCGGCGGCACCACCAGGGCGCCTCCCTCGCCGACGACCGTCATGCCGTTCGGGAGCACGAGCTGGCCCTGGCTGTTCAGTCGGAAGTCCCCCCGCCGGGTGTAGAGCTCGTCCCCCTGCGCGTTCTCGACGACGAAGAAGCCGTCTCCATCGATCGCCGCGTGGAGGGGACTGCCGGTGAGCTTCGGCGTTCCCGGCCGCAGATCGACGGAGGAGGCCTGGCTCTCCGCGAAGGGAAGCGCAGCTCCCAGGACGGTGTCGAAGCCGGTGCGGTCCCGCAGATAGCCGGCCGTCGAGGCGTTCGCGATGTTGTTCGCAACCGTCTCGAGCCGCCGCAGATTCGACGTGGCACCCGTATAGGAGACGTAGATTCCCGAGGACATCGACAGCGAGGCGCTGCAAGTGCGGTGCCGATTCGCGCTGTCGCGGCTGGCCCTCAGTGGATCAGGATGTTCTCGTGCGCGCTGGGCAGGGACTGCCGCCCGGTCGCTTCGGCCTCGGGCCGACCGGCCCCGTCGACTCGGATGTCGATGCGCGCCTCGGGATCGCGCCGCGCGCCGGGCTCTGGAGTCGCTGGGGGCGATTCCTGGGAGTCCGGAGAATCGATCCCTGTCTCGTCGGTCTCTTCGTCGGGGGCTTCGAGATCGGGAAACTTCTTGCGGTTGCGGCGGTCGCCGCGGTCGCGGACCGGAATCACGGTCGGGGTGATCCGCCGGACGCCCTCCGTGGCCGCGGAGATCATCCGAAGACCTGCCGCTCCTGCTCGTACTGATCCTGGAAGGACGCGACCAGGTCCTCGACATCGGCGAGCCCCACGCCCAGGAGCTCGGCGCCGGCACACTCGAGGATGTCGAGCTCGGGCTCGGGCTTTCTGCGGCCGATTCCCTCGCGCAGGCACAGCCGATCGGCGACCTGCAGCAGGGCGGCGAGAGGCTTGGCGCCGTCGACCGCATCGGCCCGGGACAGGTCGTGGTGCGAGCCGACGGCGCACGAGAGGCGCTCTGAGAGCTTCCATCGCCGTAGCAGGTGCAGGCCCACGTCGGAGTGGTCGAATCCGAAGGTCTCGAGCTCGGCCTCGACCGAGGTCTGCTCGTCGGCGTACACGCGCTGGAGCACCTGCTGGTAGCGATCTTCGGCCTGGGAGTGCATCACGAGCTTGCCGATGTCGTGCAGCAGCCCGCCCACGAAGACCTCGTCCGGCGAGAGACCTCCGATGATGCGCGCAAGGGCGCTCGCTGCGACGCCGGCGCCCACCGCATGTTCCCAGAGCAGGCGCTCCGCCAGCCCGAAGTGGGCGAAGACGTCCTTCATGGAGGCGGCGACGACGATCGACCGGAGAGTGGAGTATCCGAGCAGCACGATCGCCTGGTGGAGTGTCTCGACCTCGCGGGGCATCGAGTAGAAGGACGAGTTCGCGATCTTCAGCACGCGAACGGCGAGGCTCGCATCGCGCGAGATCAGCTGCGAGATCGTCGCAAGGTCGGTGTCTGGGTCCTCCGCCCGCCGGATGACCTCGGTGGCCACCGGAGGCATGACCGGGAGCTCTCGCGATCCCTGGACGAAGCTCTCGGCCGTCTCGTTCTTGGACATTGCTCTGCCCCCCTATCCGCGTAGGACCTTCCGCAGGATCCCCGTCACGTCGAGTGCCTCGAGATGCTCGGGAACGGCGTGCCCGGTGGTCACCGCTGCAATTGGGCGCCCGCTCCGGACGACCGCGTTGTAGAGCTCTCCGTGTACGCGCGTCTCGTCGAGCTTGGTCACGATCAGGCGAGACCACGGGAGTACGGAGTAGGAATCGAGAATCTCCCTGGAGTCGCTGGCGCGCGTCGTGGCCGAGGTCACGAGCATCAGCTCGGCTTCGCCCGCGGCCTGGGCCAGCGCCTCGAGCTCCCGGTGTGTGGCGGGATCGCGGTGCGAATGGCCCGGAGTATCGACGAAGATCCGCTCTCGGTCGCCCGCACGCTCGATGACCCGGGCCAGATCGCCCGGGTTCAGGGCCGACTCGACGGGAACCCCGAGGATCTCGCCATAGCGCACCATCTGCTCCACGGCCGCCACGCGGTGCACGTCGGTCGTCACGACCAGGACGCTTCCGGGCGCCGTGCGCACGGCGCGCGCGGCGAGCTTGGCGATCGTCGTCGTCTTTCCCACACCGCTCGGTCCCACGAAGATCTGGACGCGACCGGGCGGGGCGCCTCGCTGGGCGCGCGCCAGGTCTCCGCGCATCTCGGTCGCGAGGCGCTGCTTGAGTCGGTCGAGATCGCCGAGCGCGCCGGGCTCGACGGCGGACACCACGCGCTGGACCAGCGAGCGCACGAGGGGCTCGTCGATGCCTCGCGCCAGCAGGAAGTGGAAGAGGCGCTGAGCTGCGGCACCGCTCGCGTCGCCGCCGAGCCCGGTGACGCTGACGACCGAGGCCAGCAGGCTCCGGATCTGGGCCAGGTCCGAGCGCAGATCGTCGGATCGGGCGGTGCTCGGGCTCTCGAGACCGGCGAGGCTCTCCCGGATGGCTCGCACCTCGTCCATCAGCGGATCGACCGCCTGCTTGACGGCCCACAGGTCGCGGTAGCTCTGGGACGTTCGGGTCGCCGGCTTCGAGCGTTCGATCG
Organism: Myxococcota bacterium; assembly: GCA_046757685.1. Taxonomy (GTDB): domain Bacteria; phylum Myxococcota_A; class UBA9160; order SZUA-336; family SZUA-336; genus JBHHYV01. The sequence continues at coordinate 8,141 of JBHHYV010000039.1, read as the reverse complement.
CCGCATGGCCCGACACGGATCCCTTCAGGCGCGGTGGATCGGTCCGCGTCTCGTCTTCGACGGCGGCGGTGACCTCGAGCACGGTTCTCCCGAGGAGCCCGAAGAGCGCCCCATCGCGGCGCACCGATCGGCTCGACACGATGACGGCATTCGGGCCGAGCTCTTCCTTGACGAGCGAAAGCGCCCGCCTCATGTCTACCGCTTCGAAGGTCTTGACACGCACCCGGTCTTCCTCGCTACGGCGACAGCATCACGGTTCCGATCGACTCCACCTGCATCTCCGGCGTGAGCTCGTTCGCCGAGATCACCGCCGTTCGCGGCAGGACGCGCTCGATCATGCGACGCAGCTGCGGCCGGATCTCGGGACTGCACAGGATCGTCGGATCCGGGTGCAGCACCCGGACCTGCTCGACCGCCTCGCGCACCCCCTGCGTGATCCTGGCGATCCCTCCCGCATCGAGGTTCACCAAGGTACCGTGCTCCGTGCGCTCGAGCGAGCCCGAGATGAGCTGCTCGACCTCGCCCGAGAGCACCAGGACCCCCAGGTGTCCATCCGGTGCCAGCTGCGCCGAGATCTGCGCCGCCAGGCGTTCCCGGACGAGCTCTGTCAGGAGCTCGGGGTCCTTGGTCTTGGAGGAGTAGTCGGCCAGGCCCTCGAGGATCGTGGGCAGGTCGCGCACCGGCACCGACTCCCGAAGCAGCCGCTGCAGGACCTTCTGGACCGCGCCGAGGGGAAGCGCGTCCGGGACGATCTCCGCGACCAGCTTGGGCTGCGTGGCGCTGACCGAGTCGAGCATCTCCTGGACCTGCTGACGCCCCAGGAGCTCGGACGAATGGGAGCGGATCACCTCGGTCAGGTGGGTCACGACCACCGACGAGGGATCGACGACCGTGTAGCCCGCCGTCTGCGCCTGCTCCTTCGCCTCCGGGCGGATCCAGAAGCCGGGCAGACCGAAGGTCGGATCCTTCGTCTCGGTCCCGGGGAGGGGAGCACTGCCGGTCGGGGGTGCGATCGCCAGCGACTGATCGGCGAAGACCTGCCCCGACGCGGCCCGCACGCCGCGCACCAGGATTGCGTACTCCTCCGAGCCGAGCCGCAGGTTGTCACGAATGTGGATCAGGGGGACCGGGAAGCCCATCTGCTGGGTGTACTCGCGACGCAATGCCCGGATGCGCTCGATCAGCTCCCCGTCCTTGTCGGGGTCGACGAGGTCGATCAGCCCGTACCCCACCTGCAGCTCCAGGGCGTCGGGGGGCTGGAGCAGATCGGCCGGGCGCTCGGGCGTCGCTGCGGGCACGGCCCGGGTGGTCTTCGCCTCCTGCGCGCGGTCCCCCTCGAGCGCGGTGCGGCGCCCCGCGAGCCCCAGCCCGATCGCCAGCAGTCCGAAGGCCAGGTGGGGAAGTCCGGGGACGAGCGCCAGGACCGCGAGCACGGACGCCGAGATGTAGAGGGGTCGGGGCTTCCCCCAGAGCTGCCGGGAGAGCTGCGTGGAGAGCTCCTCGTCATGTCCCGCGCGGGTGACGATGATGCCCGCCGCGAGCGAGATCAGGAGGGCCGGGATGGCCGACACGAGACCGTCGCCGACCGTGAGCAGGAAGTAGGTCTGAGCCGCGTCGGAGAGTCCCATCCCCTGCTGGAGGGTTCCGATCGCGAGCCCTCCGAGGAGGTTCACGAAGGTGATCAGGATCCCGGCGATCGCGTCGCCGCGAACGAACTTGGAGGCACCGTCCATGGAGCCATAGAAGTCGGCCTCGCGCTGGAGTGCGCTGCGCCGGCGCTTTCCCTCGGCGTCGTCGATGGTGCCGTTGTTCAGGTCCGCATCGATCGCCATCTGCTTGCCGGGCATGGCATCGAGGGTGAAGCGTGCGGCGACCTCGGCAATGCGACCCGATCCCTTGGTGATGACGACGAAGTTGATGATGACGAAGAGCGCGAAGACCACGAAGCCCACGGCGTAGCTCCCGCCGACCACGAAGTCACCGAAGGCCTCGATCACGTGGCCCGCGGCCTGCGCCCCCTGGTCTCCGTTGAGCAGGATCAGCCGGGTCGACGCGATGTTCAGGGAGAGGCGGAGCATCGTCGTCATCAGCAGGATCGTGGGGAAGCTCGAGATCTCGAGCGGGTGGCGCAGGTAGAGCGTCACGAGCAGGATCAGCAGGGCCAGCGACAGGTTGGCCGCGATGCCGATGTCGAGCACTACCGGCGGCAGCGTGATCAGCAGGACCGCCAGCATGGCCAGCACGCCGAGCCCCATCCCGATCTGGGCGCCCGCTCCGCTGCCGGGTCGGGTGTCCCCGAGAGCGGTCTCGGCCGCGGCTACCATGCGGAGGCCCTCCCCCGGTCGATCCGGTACACGTAGGCGAGCAGCTCGGCGATGGCGTGGTAGAAGCGTTCGGGAACCAGGACCCCGACCTTCACGGAGCGGTAGAGGGATCGGGCGAGGGGCGGATTCTCGACGATCGGCACGCCGTGCAGCCGCGCCATCTCACGGATCCGCGCCGCCAGGATGTTGCGGCCCTTGGCGACGACCTTCGGCGCCTGCATCTCCGAGCGCCGGTAGGCGAGCGCCACCGCGAAGTGATCCGGATTGGTGACGACGACGTCGGCTTCGGAAGCAGCGGCGAGCATGCGGGTCCGATTGCGATCCATCTGGAGCGATCGCATGCGTGCGCGCACCTGCGGATCTCCCTCCGACTGGCGCGTCTCGTCCTTGACCTCGGAGCGCGTCATGCGCATCGACTTCTCGGTCCGGTAGAACTCCCAGGAGTAGTCCGCGATGGCGATCACGAGGAGCGCCGCACAGCCGGCGAGAAAGGTCTCGAGGATCGTTCCGAGCTGGAAGCCCAGGATCGCGGGCAGCGAGAGCTGGGAGAGGCCGATGTACTCGATCAGGTGACTGCGGATCACGAGGAAGAGGGTCGTCCCGGCGATGGCCAGCTTGCCGACCGACTTCCCCAGCTCGACCGCACCCTGGGACCCGAACGCGCGGCGTGCGCCCGACAGCGGACTGAGGTTGCTGAACTTCGGGGCGAGCTTCTTCCAGGCGACGTTCCCCCGCGTCTGGGCCAGGCCCGCGAGGATCCCGGCGGCCAGGGTTCCGAGCAGAACGGGCAGGATGATGGGGAGGGCGGCGCCGAACGCGTTCCCGAGCATGTCCGTCACGGTGGGGATGTCGAAGCGCCGGGGCAGCACCCACACCCGCTGGAAGCCCGCGACGCCGTAGCGCAGGGCGTTCGGTCCGATCGCCAGCAGGACGAGGCTGACGGTCAGCAGGTTGACCAGCGTCATGGCTTCGCGCGAGACGGCGACCTGCCCCTCGCGGCGCGCCTCTTCGCGACGCTTGGCAGTCGGTTTCTCTGTCTTCTCTACGTCTTCGGCCATGGGCTCAGCCTGCGACCAGCAGCGCGAGATGACCCTCGAGCTGTGCGTAGGAGATCTGGAAGAAGTGCGCGACCCCCGGGAGCCCGATCAGGACCGAGCCGAGGCCCGCGGCCACGGTCATCGGGAAGCCGATGTTGAAGATCCCGAGCTGCGGCATGAGCCGGTTCAGGAACCCGATGCTCGCGTTGGCGAGCAGCAGCACCCCGGTCACGGGCGCCGCGACGCGCGCTCCGATCTCGAACATCGTTCCGCTCGACGCGATCAGGGCCCGGGCCAGCAGGCCCGCGTCGAGGTGGGAGCCCAGCGGAAATCCGTCGTAGCTGGCGGCCAGGGCCCGGATCAGCAGGTGGTGACCGTCGAGCAGCAGGAAGAGCACGGTGACCAGGTTCACGTAGAGTGCCGAGAGCAGGGGGCTCTGGGCTCCGGAGTCCGGATCGAACGCCTGCGCGACGGCAAAGCCCGCCTGGAATCCGATCAGCTGCCCGGCCAGCTGGAAGCCGGCGATCGTGAGACGCGCGAGCAGGCCGATCGAGAATCCCACGGCGACCTCGCCCACCATCGCCCACGCGACTGCGGCACCGTCGGCCGGCAGGGCATCGGGCGAGATGCCGGGGAGGACCCCGACCGCGATCCCGCCGGCGAGAAGTATCCGGTAGCGGCGCGGGATCTCCCTCTGGGAGAAGACCGGGGCGCCGAGAAAGAGGCCGAGCACCCGGGCCAGGACCAGTGTGAAGACGACGAGCACGCCCCCGATCCTCTCAGCTCGCGATCGCCAGCGCCGGGGCGTTCGCCAGGATCATCGCCAGGAAGGCCATCATCTGTCCCAGGATCCACGGCAGGGTGATGGCGACGACGATCGCAATTCCGATGATCTTCGGCACGAAGGTCAACGTCTGCTCGTTGATGCTCGTCACGGTCTGAATCAGCGAGATGACGAGCCCGATGATCATCGCAGTACCCAGGATGGGGGCCGCGACCATGGCGGCCGTTCGAAGCATCTCCCGGTAGAGTGCGATCGCGAGCTCGATCGTCACAGTACACCTCGCACGAGGGCGCCGATCACGAGATTCCAGCCGTCGACCAGCACGAAGATCATCAGCTTGATCGGCAGCGAGATGATGATCGGTGGGACGACGATCATTCCCATCGAGAGCAGGGTCGAGGCGACGACCATGTCGATCACGAGAAAGGGCAGGAAGAGCATGAAGCCGATCAGGAACGCCGTCCGGAGCTCGCTCAGCATGTACGCTGGGAGTAGCAGGGTCAGCCCTACCTGGTCGGGGCTCTCGGGGAGCTCACGGTCGGAGATGTCCTCGAAGAGCTTCAGATCCTCTTCGCGGGTCTGGCGCAGCATGAAGCCGCGGAAGGGCGCAACGGTCGACTCGAACGCGGCTGCGTCTGCGACGTCGCCGCGCAGGTAGGGACCGATGCCGTGGGCATACGCGCTGTCGAACGTGGGCTGCATGACGAAGAGCGTGATGAAGAGCGAGAGCGCCACCAGCACCTGGTTGGGAGGGACCTGCTGGACCCCGATGGCCTGCCTCAGGAGCGAGAGCACGACGACGACGCGCACGAAGCAGGTGAGCATCATCACCAGTGCCGGCGCGAGCGAGAGCAGCGTGACGAGGATCGCGAGCCGGAACGCGGGCGTCAGCTTCTGGGGATCGCTCGTGAGCGCCGAGAGGTCGGAGAGGGCGTCGCCCACGAGAGATCCCTCGGCCGCGAAGGCCGGCGCCGCCAGCAGGACGCACGCGATCGCGATCAGGCCGGGGACGAGCAGACGCACCGGGGAGGCGCTCCCGGGATCGCCCTCTCCCGCGGCGGGAGGTCGCCCTGCGGGGGAATCAACCATCCAGCCCCTCGAAGGAGCCGATCGATCCCATGAGCTCCGGGACCGAGTGCGCCATCGGAGGCGCGGCGGGGGCGACCGCGTCCGGCGAGGAGGAGCGCGGGAGCGCCCGCTCGAGCGTCGCCTCGAAGCTCTCTGCGTCGCTCAGATCGGCGATCAGGCGGATCTGGTCTCCCCCCACGCCGACCAGCAGCCTCCGGCCCGCGACCGCGACCAATGTCAGCTGCTGGCGTGGACCCAGTCCGCGCCGGGCCAGGATCTCGATTCGCGAGCTCTGGTCGTGCCGGGCGTTCCCGCGGCGCCGACTCCAGGCGCTCGCCGCCCACCCCAGGGCGCCGACCGCCGCGACCGCCAGACCGAGCTTCAGCAACGGCAGGTCCGGCGCCGAGAGCTCCGGGGTGCGAAGCCGGGCGGGGATGGGCGGCGCGGCGCCGACGTCGGGTGTCGCCTTCCTCTGCGCCGCAGAGCCTGGCTCCGCCCCGACTCCGGGTGCCGGCTCCGCCGAGGCCAGTCCCGCGCCGAGGAGCGCACTGCAAGCGATCCCGAGGAGGACGCGCAGCATCACGACAGGGTCTCGAGCCGATCGGCCGGGTCGCGAATGGAGACCACGCGAACCGCATAGCGCTCGTTCGCGATCACGATCTCGCCCATGGCAATGGGCCGACCGTTGACCAGGATGTCGACCGGCTCGCCCGCCAGCCGGTCCAGCTCGACCACCGAGCCCTGGCCCATGTCGAGGAGCTCCTGGATGGTCATCCGCACCTTGCCCAGCTCGACGGTGACCGCCAGGGGAACGTCGTGAAGGAGAGTGAAGGCCTCTCCCGGAGGGGCGGTCTGCTCTTGCTCTGCCATCGGTCTCTCCCTCAGCTCGCCAGGGTCGTCTCGAGGACGCTCCGCTCGACCCAGCCCCGCGAGACGATCGAGTCGATGATCGGGCGGCGGTTCAGCCGTTCATCGATCTGCGCGACGGCCAGCTGCTCCGGAGAGAGCAACCCCTTCCGCACGAGGACGAAGCCCGCCGTACGATCGACGGTTCTCTGCTCGACGGATCGGCGTTCCGTCACGCGGACGCCATACTTCAGGTGACTCTTGCCCAGGCGCCCCCGGAACGTCGGGCGCCGCTCGACCTCGATCGAGACCTCGTCGTCGGTGCGGACGGGAAGCTCGATCACGTCGCCGACGTCGAGGGCCCGGACCCGCGAGGCCGGGAGCTCGGTCGTCCCGAGTACGCAGCGCACCTCCGCTCGGACCTTGCGCAGGTTGAGATCGAGGTTCGCACGCCAGTCGGGCTCGGTCTCCTCGCCGGTCCGGCTGGTGATGGCATCGTGGAGGGGCTCGATGCTCGTGTAGGGGAGGACGACGTCGAGCGCGCACTCCGGAAGCACGTCTCCCGCGATCAGGAGCCGTGCGACGTGGCAGACCTCGGCATCGGGCAGCGCCGTGAAGTGCGGGGTCTGGCGTTCGGGTCGCACCGCCTCGACCCGGAGCGGGAACCACGGTCGCCAGGCGTTCTCGAGATCGCGCATCAGCTCGGAGTGGACCCCGGAGAGGAGCTCCACCTCGATGTCCGAGAGCTCCCGGCCCTCCCGCGCGTCGGCGACTCCGAGGCCGCCCATCAGCGCGTCGATCAACGCGAACGAGATGGCGGGAGCCAGGGTCAGGATCGAGTAACCCCGAAGCGGCTCGAGTCGCAGGATCTGGAACACGCCTCCGGCGCCCGCGTACTCGGAGCGGAAGTCTGCGAACTTCTTGAGCTCGATCCCCGCCAGCTCCGCGCGGACCGGAAAGCGCAGGTGCTTCGTCAGGCTGATCTGGACCGCCGGCGCGAGCCGCTCGAAGACCAGGTCCAGGACCGGAAGCCGCTTTCGGATGATCCGATCCTGGCTCCAGTTCGGATCCATCAGGTCGACGGGCCGGGCGGTCGTCGCTCCGACCAGGGACTTGCGCCCGGTCGGGACCCGTCCCGATCGGATGCCCTCGACGAGCTGGTCGATCTCCGGCTGGCTGAGGATTCCCTCGGTCACTGCACCACGAACTCCGTGAAGAACACCCGGCGCACCTTGCCCGCGACCAGAAGAGCATTCAGCCGAAGCAGGATCTCCTCGCGCAGGAAGTTCTTGCCCTCGATCGTGCGCACCTCCTCGAACGACTTGGAGCCCAGGAGGCTCAGGATCAGGTCCCGCACCTGCGGCATCCGGGCCTTCAGCTCGTCCCCGACCTCGGAGTCCGAGACCTCGAGCTCGGTCTTGAGCTTCAGGTAGCGGTCGCGCTTCTGGTCCTCGATGTTCACGATGAAGGTGTCGAGCGACACGATCTCGCCGATCGGCGCGGGTGACGGAGACGCCGCCCCCTCGTGGCCGGCCGCGACCTCTCCGGAATGCCCCGTGGAGGGGCCCGTCTCGCCGCTCGCCTCTGTGCCCGCCACGACCGGGGCTTCATCCGGGCTGCTCGAGAAGAACACGAAGCCGACGCCGGCCACGATCGCCAGTGCGGCACCGCCCGCCCCAATCCGGGCGAGCCGACTGTTCATGAGGCCTGCGATCCGCCCGCTCGGAGCGGCTGCGGCATCCTCGGCCTCTTCCCCGCCCGCGGGCTCGCGCGCGGGCTCGGACTCGAGGTCCTGTGTCTCGTCCACCATCGTTTCCCCCCCTTTTCCGCGCCGAGCGCGGCGAGATGCTACTGGCCGAGCGTCACCAGGTTGGCGAGCAGCTGGTTGGTCGTGGAGATCGTGCGCGTGTTCGCCTGGAAGGCCCGCTGGGACAGGATCAGCTTGACGAACTCACTGGCCAGATCGACGTTCGAAAGCTCGACGAACCCGGAGCGGATCGCTCCAAAGTCCGACTGGTTCGGAGCGCCAACGATCCGGTTCCCCGATGAGACCGTCTCGCGAAAGTTGTTGTTCCCGACCCG
>JBHHYV010000038.1:0-27529 GCA_046757685.1 Myxococcota bacterium | reverse complement strand
CGGGCCGGCGCCAGCATCGAGTAGTAGGGCGCCGGCCCGTCGGGGTAGACGTGGGTGAAGCGGCAGTGCAGCTGGCCGACCCCGCACTGCTCGCGCAGGGCCTCGCGCACGGCGCGCGTGACCTCGGCGTGGAAGGACTCGAAGCGATCCCAGGGGATCGCCGTCTCGAAGGTCTCGACCAGGAAGCCCGCTCCGGCCAGCGCATCGCGCGCGTAGGGCGCGTTCAGGAAGGCCCTTCGCCACGCCCCCGCGGCCCCCTCCCGAGCCGCCGCCGCGTCGGTCCGGGTCTGCCCGGCCCCCTCGGGCACCTGCCCCCCCGCGTCGCGCACGATCTCCAGCCCCCGGGCCATCCACGCGTCGAGCGGATGATCCGCCGACTCGAAGCCCAGCACCAGGATCGACTCGCCGTGCGCCGCAGCCCCTGCAGCCGCGGCCTCCCCGGAGTCGAGCAGGCGACAGTTGGTGGGAGCCAGACCCGACTGCGAGAGCTGGCGGACCGCCTCGACCCCCTGCTCGAAGCGCTCGAACGACACGCTGGCGCTGGCGCGCCAGGTCGGACGGTCCTGGAGACGCATCCAGGCCTCGGTGATGATGCCGAGGGTTCCCTCGGAGCCGATGAAGAGGCGATCCGGGCTGGGTCCGGCGCCCGATCCGGGCAGGCGCCGGGTCTGCACGACTCCGCTGGGCGTCACGACCCGTAGCGCCTCGACGAACTCGTCGATGTGCGTGTAGAGGGTCGCGTAGTGGCCGCCGGAGCGCGTCGCGATCCAGCCTCCGAGAGACGAGACCTCGAACGACTGCGGAAAGTGGCGCAGCGTCAAGCCGTGCCCGCGAAGCTGGTCCTCGAGCGCGGGACCGAACACCCCCGCCTGGATGCGCGCCGCGCGCGAGCGGCGATCGATCTCGAGGACCCGATCGAGGCGCCCGAGGTCGAGCGAGATCACGCCCGCGTGCTCCTCGCCGACCGCGCACTCGACGCCGCCGACCACGCTCGAGCCCCCGCCATAGGGAATCACGGCCACGTCGCGCGAGCCGCACCAGTCCAGGACCGAGACGATCTCCTCGTCGCTGCCCGGAGAGACGACCCAGTCCGGCGGCTCGGGGAACTCGCGTCGATAGGCGCGGATCACGTCCCGGTACGAGGCACCGTAGGTGTGCCGCGCGCGATCGGCCGGGGCGTCGCTCCAGGTCGCGCCGATCCGCTCGGGTGCAGCAAAGCGAGGGCGGCGCAGCTCGATCTCTTCCAGGCGCGGCTCGGGCAGGATGCGCGGCATGGGAACACCGAAGCGCTCTGCGAGCGTCGCCGCCATCTTTCGCTGGGCGGCGGCGGGCACCGCAGCATCCTCGTACCCCCAGCCCCAGAACTTTCGTCGTCTCACGAGGATGCGATTATGTACGATGTGTCCATGTCCTGGCTCGGGGGGGCGGGAGCCCGGCTGCGCTCACTCGTATGCCTGGGGGTCCTGCCGGCTGGAGTGATCCTCTACAGCGGGGGGGCGGTGATCGCCGCCCTGGCCGGGGCCTCGCGGTCGCACCTGGACCGTTACTACCAGGGCTTCGCCCGGCTGTGCATGCGCGTCGGCGGAACCCGCCTCGAGGTCCGGGGCATCGAGAAGGTCAAGCCGGACCAGGCCTACATCGTGGTGCCCAACCACGAGAGCAACTGGGACCCGCCGTCGCTGATCTGCGCCCTCTCTCCCCCGCTCTCGCTCCGCTTCATCGTCAAGCGCCAGATCATGGCGATCCCCGTCTTCGGCCAGGCGCTTCGAAGGACCGGAAGCGTCCGCGTCGAGCGCACGAACACGGCCGGCGACATCGAGCGGATTCGCGCGCAGATGGCGGCGCGACCGCTCGAGGTGTCGGTGCTCTTCTACGCCGAGGGAACGCGATCGCGCGACGGGGCGCTTCACCCCTTTCGCAAGGGCGCGTTCGTCACCGCGATCGGCTACGGCCTGCCCGTGCTCCCGGTGGGGCACGCGGGCTGCCGGGCGATCCTGAGTCCCGGCTCGATCTGGGTCCGGCCCGGACCGGTCGTGGTCGAGGTGGGGGAGCCCATCCCGGTCGCAGGCCTCGAGCTCGCCGATCGCGACCGCCTGCGCGACCAGGCGCACGAGGCGGTCCGCGCGCTCCGAGCCCGGGCGCGCACCCGTGTGCGGGAGCTCGGCGGCGACCCGGGCGGGATCGACTAGGCCCGGCGACTCCCGCGCCCGAGCGCCGCGGGGCAAGACCGACCCCGAAGGACCCGCGAGCGGGCTACACTCCCGGCGTGGAGCCGAGAGCCCGCCACCTCAAGGGAGCCGACGGGCTCGAGCTGCGGCTCTACGAGTGGAGCGAGACGGGAACGACCCTGCTGCTCCTCCACGGATTCGGGAACGACGCTCACGTCTGGGACTCGCTCGCGCCGCGCCTGGCGCCCCACTACCGCACGCTGGCCCTCGACCTGCGAGGACACGGCCATTCGGACTGGGACCCCGAGCAGCGCTACGACCACGCGTCAATGGCGCGCGACGTCGAGCGGGTGCTCGACCAGCTGGGCGCCGGGCGGGTGGTGCTGGTCGGCCACTCCCTGGGCGGCCGGGTCGGGATGCGCTTTGCCGGGCTGGCCCCCGAGCGGATGGCGGGGTTCGTGATCGTCGACTCGGGCCCCGATCTCGACCTGCGTGGCGTCTCGCGGATTCGCGAGGAGGCCGCGACGGAGGCGTCTCACTTCACCTCCGTCCGCCAGTACGAGGAGCTCCTCGCCCGCAACTACCCGGCCACCGCTCCGGCCACCCTGGTCGAGCTCGCCCGCCACTGGCTGCGCGAGCGACCGGAGGGTGGGTTCGAGCCCACCATGGATCCGGCGCTCCGACGTGGACTTGCGAGCGCGGAGCACGGCGAGGATGCGCGCCTGAGCCTGGAGCGGGAGGCGCAAACGCTGTGGGCGGCGCTCGAGCGGCTGCCGTGCCCGGCGCTGCTGGTCCGCGGGGCGGCGTCCGACGTGCTCTCGGCCGACGTCGCGGACGCCATGGAGGCGCGCATTCCCAACGCGCGGCTCGTGGTGGTGCCGCGCGCCGGCCACTCGGTGATGCTCGACAACCCGGAGGCCTTCGAGGCCGCCGTGCTCGGATTCGTGCTCGGCGAGGACTGACGACCCGACCCAGGGCCCCTTCCCCTCTGCTCCAACGCGCGCGATCCTGAGACGCGGCCGATTTCTGGTCCGAGGCCCCGGCGCGTGGTATTGGATCCGGGAGCGCCTGCAACGCCTGGGCGGGGAGGAGAGCGATGTCCGTGGTCTCGAACTGGATCGACGCGCTGCAGTCGAACAACCTGAGAGAGGGCGAGACGGCCGACCCGATCTCGAAGTGGCTGGTGCTCACGCGGGCCTCGGTGTTCCCGATGACCTTCTTTGCCGCGGCGATCGGCGGTCTACTGGCGCTTCCCGATCCCCACGCGCGGATCGGTCCCTGGATCGTCTGCACGATCGGGCTGCTTCTGGCCCACGCCTGCAACAACCTGATGAACGACTACTTCGACATGGAGGAGGGCGTCGATACACCTGAGTACGCGCGCGCCCTCTACGCCCCACACCCCGTCCTCTCGGGCTGGATCACCCGGCGAGAGCTCGTCCGCGCAATCCTGGTCGTCAACGCCCTGGGCGTCGCCGCCGCCCTCTACCTGACGTGGGTCCGGGGCTGGGGGGCCGCGGCCTTCGCCCTCGCGGGCTTCGCGCTCAGCTACTTCTACGTCGCACCGCCCCTCAAGCTCAAGCACCACGGTCTGGGCGAGCCTTCGGTGTTCCTGATCTGGGGACCGCTGATGATCGCGGGCAGCTACTTCATCACGACCGGCCGCCTGGAGCCCTGGGTGTGGGGCGCCTCCCTGCCCTACGGCCTGCTGGTCATGACGGTGCTCTTTGGCAAGCACATCGACAAGATCGAGCTCGATGCTCCCAAGCACATCCGGACCCTGCCGGTGATCCTGGGCGAGGCGCGCGCGCGCCGCACCAACCAGGTCCTGATGATCGGCTTCTTCGTGTCGGTCGTCGGTCTCGTGCTGGCGGGTGTGCTCGGTGTCTTCTCGCTGCTCGTGCTCGCGGCCGTTCCCAAGCTGGTCCAGAGCCTGCGCATCTACTCCCGGCCCAAGCCGAGCCGGCCTCCCGAGAACTACCCCGTCTGGCCGCTCTGGTTCGTGGGCGCCGCGTTCGTGGTCACGCGGCAGGCGGGCGCGTTCCTGGCCCTGGGCCTGCTGCTCGACGCCATGACGGGAATCCGACTCCGGACCTGAGACCATGCTGCACCTGCTTCCCGCACCCCGGGTGCTCGAGCGTCGCGAGGGGGTGGGACCCCACGTCGGGACGAAGCCCGAGGTCGCGCGCGACCCCTCGCTCCCGGCGCAGGGCTACCAGCTCGAGATCGACCCGGAAGGCGTCCGGATCGGGCATGCCGACGAGGCAGGGCTGCGCTACGCGCGCGCGACCGCTCGCCAGGTCGCGGAGCAGTCCGCGCACACCCTTCCCTGCCTGCGCATCCGCGACTGGCCGGACTTTGCGGTGCGGGGCTACATGCTCGACATCAGCCGGGACCGGGTCCCCACCCGGGCGACGCTCGCGCGCATCGTGGAGCTGATGGAGCGGCTGCGTCTGAACCAGCTGCAGCTCTACACCGAGCATACGTTCGCCTACACCGACCACGAAGAGGTCTGGCGCGACGCCTCTCCCATGACACCGGACGACGTCCGCTGGCTCGACGCCGAGTGCGCGGAGCGCGGGATCGAGCTGGTGGCGAACCAGAACGGGTTCGGCCACATGGAGCGCTGGCTCCGACACGCGCGCTACCGCCCGCTCGCCGAGTGCCCGGACGGCTGGAGGCCGCCCTGGGGCGGCCGAGGGAAGCCGGGAGTTCTGGCGCCGACCGACGAGAGCCTCGAGCTCGTGCTGGGCCTGTACCGCGAGCTGCTGGGCTGCTTCCGGTCGCGCCGCGTGAACATCGGGTGCGACGAGACCTGGGAGCTCGGCCAGGGCCGAAGCCGCGACGCGTGCGCGGAGCGCGGTGCGGGACGCGTCTACCTGGAGTTCGTGGAGCGCCTGTTCCGGGCCCTGCACGCACAGGACCGCGAGGTGCTCTTCTGGGGCGACATCCTGGAGCGCCATCCCGACCTGGTGCCCGAGCTGCCGCGTCGCGACACGATCGCCCTCCTCTGGGGCTACGAGGCCCCCAGCGATCCCGCCTCGCTCGACCCGCGGCTGGCGCAGTGGCTGGAGCGCTTCGGGCGCGGGCGCGAGTCGGTGGCGGGCTTCTCGGCGCAGGTCGAGCCCTTCGCGGCCTGCGGCCTGCCCTTCTGGGTCTGCCCCGGAACGTCGAGCTGGAACAGCCTGGTGGGCCGGCTCCCGAACGCGAGCGCCAACCTTCGGGATGCGGCGCGCGTGGGGCTCGCGAATGGCGCGTCGGGGTTCCTGGTCACCGACTGGGGAGACCATGGCCACCTGCAGCCGCCCTCGGTGAGCTTCCTACCCCTCGCGCTGGGCGCGGCCTGTGCCTGGTGTGCAGACTCGAACCCCGACGCGCAGGTTGCCGCAGCGCTCGATCGCCTGGGGTTCGAGGACGACTCGGGAAGGCTCTCGGCGGCCCTGATCGCGCTCGGCGCCGCCTATGCCGAGCCCGGCCCGGAGATCCCCAACACCAGTCCCCTGCTGCGCGGGCTGCTGGGCGACGGTCAGCTGGCGGGAGCGCCGGGAGCGAGCGTGAGCCAGGCGCGCATCGAGCGCACGCTGGCGCGGATCGAGGAGGGACGGAGCCACCTCGATGCGGCTCGACCCCGCTGCGCCGATGGCGCGATCGTGCTGCGTGAGCTGCACACGGCTGCGCGCCTCGCGCGCCACGGCGCATGGCGCCTGGCTCGCGCGGCCGACCTGCGGCGGCCCAGCGACGACGAGCTGCGACGCGACCTGGCCGAGGCCATCGACGAGCAGGCGGCCTGCTGGCTCGAGCGCAGCCGGCCCGGCGGTCTTCGAGACAGCCTGGCGCCGCTGCGCAAGACGCTCGAGAGCTACGGGGATCGCTAGCACAGCACGAGCGCGGCGCCGCGGCGCTCCTCGGTCGCTACTTGACCAGCGCCCGGTACACGCGGTACGAGACCTCGCCCCGACCGACGCGCCCCTCGGCGAGCCCCACGCAGCGGTTGAGCCACGCGTAGCGAATGTCACCCGTCTCGAAGCGCGGCTGGGTCACGAAGTAGGAGTCGCCGTACTCCCCGTCGCGCTCGCCCGACGCCGCGGCCACGACCCGCCCGTTGATCTCGAGCACTCCACTGAACTGCATGTAGATCAACGCCTCGTCGGTGGTCTCGAGCATGATCCGGACATCGAGCCGCCCGACGTCGTCGGCTCCGATCAGCATCCAGTCGCCACCACTCGGCAGCACCTTCCCGGCCAGGCGCGGCCCCTTGAACTCGCCGCCCTGCACCTCGAAGAGCTGCCGGGTGCCGAAGGGCCCCGCGCCGACGACTCGCACCCGAACGTCGGCTCGCAGCTCCATGATGACCTCGAGGTCGAGCACGGCGGGGCTCAGAGATCCAGCGGATCCGGGGGGGGCGAGGTGGGACCGCGGGGCGGCTCGGGATCGGTGACCGGCGGGTTCGACGGTCCCACCGCGGGGGTCGGGTCGAGCGCGCTCGCGAGCACTGCCGGATCGTAGTAGTAGCGCTCCGAGACGATTCGACCGCGGCGGATGTCGTGAACCGCCACCTCCTCGAACGCCACCTCGCGCCCGGACTTCAGCCGGATCTTCGCCTCCCACTCGATGGCGATCGCATGGGGTCGCAGCCACTGCCGGCGCGGCTTCCACTCCGCGGACTCGATCAGGGCCTCGAAGCTCCGCGCCTTGTCGGCGATCGCGGCGAGCCCCTCGGCGGGAGGGCCACCGCCGGGCTCCGTCGAGATGCACTCCGGATCGTAGAGGTCCTCGAGCTTGACCGAAGTGAAGTCGCGCGCCGCGCGCACGATGCGGCGGGCGATCGACTCCAGGCTCGGAGCCGTCGAGCGCGTCGCGACCTTGCGGGTGCGCGACCCGCGCTTGGAGGAGGCGCCTCGGCCGGCCGCAGCCGCCGAACGGGCTCCGGACCCCGCCTTCTTTCGTGCGGCACTCGCCGACGACGTCTTCTTTCGGACCGGCTTCTTGCGCGACGCCTTCTTTCGTGCCGATCCCGACCTGCCTCGAGTCGCGACCTTCTTTCGGGATCTGGCCGAGCTTGCCCGTCCTCGCAGCGCCATCGCATCCTCCCCCGGGTATCTCTCGCTTCGAGTCTAGCAGCCGCCGAACGCCGAGGTCGCAAGAACCGGGAGACCCACCCTTTCCCTTCGAACGGGCGGCCGGGACTACTACGATCGGGTGACCTGGGCCGGCGGCCGAAGGCGGGGGGAATGGCAAGCGTGGCAGCGGGAGCGGCGATCGGAGTCCTCATCGTCGGCCGGGGCCGAGCGGGGCGGGCCCGCGCACGCTCGCTCGAGCGCCATCCTCGCGCACGCCTGCTCGGGTCGCTCGGCGGCCGGGACCTGGACCTGGAGGCGGCGCTCCACGATCCCGCGGTCGAGGCCGTGATCCTCTGCACGCCCAACCTGCTCCATGCAGGGGCGGTGCGGGGGGTGCTCGAGCGCGATCGGCACGTGGCGGTCGAGTACCCGCTCGCGCGCGGCGCGGGCGAGGCGCGGGCCCTCTTCGCCCTGGCGAGAGAGAGAGGGCGGATCCTCCACGTGGGGCACGTGGAGCTGCTCTCGGACTCGCAGCGCGTCCAGCGCGGCCGCATCCCGGCCCTGGGTCGACCTCGCGGCGGGCAGCTGCACTTCCGGGGGGGCCTGGCGGGCTGGCAGGCGGACCCTTCGCTCGCCGGCTCCGAGGCGCTGCGGGCGCTCGCGCGCATCCACCGGCTGCTCGATCTCTTCGGTCCCGCCCGGGTGGAATCCGCGGAGCTTCGCGCTCGAGAGCCTCTGGGCTACCGGCTCGAGGTCGAGCTGCGTTTCGAGTACGGAGGCTTCACCCGGCTGGTCGAGGAGCGGCGGCCCGGCCTGGCTCGTCGGCTCGCTTGGAAGATCGAGTGCGAGACCGGAGCGCTCGATGACCCGGGAGCGTTGGGCGCGGGGGACGTCTTTCACCAGGACGGCGGCGCCTTCCTGGGGCGCATTCTCGACGGGCGCCCCGCCGAGCCCGACGAGGCGCGGCTGCTCGCGGCGCTGGCGCGCGTCGAAGAGATCGAGGCGCTGCTCCGGGCGGGCGCGAGCCCAGAGAGGTGAGGCGCCCTCTTCGGCGCCCTCCGCTAGCCTGGGAAGTGGATGGGATGGGGGAGGGAACCCGGAGAGCTCGGACCGAGTATCGGCGGGTGGGGATGCGGGCGACGCGGGTGTGGGCGCGCGGCAGGCGATGGGCCGCACCCGGAGTCGCGATCCTGATGGCGATCTCGGCGTCCGGCCCACCGGCTTCGGGCGCGGGCTCGTCGGGCCGCGGAACGGAGACCCGCGCGCGGGCGCCTCGCGTGATCGCCCATCGCGGCGCCTCGGGCTACGCGCCCGAGAACACGCTTCCCGCGTTCGAACGCGCCCTGGAGCTCGGCGCCCACGAGGTCGAGCTCGACGGCCAGCTGACCCGCGACGGCGAGCTGATCCTCTTCCATGACCGCAGCCTGCAGAAGAAGACGAATGGCTCGGGTCGGGTGCGCGACCACGACCTGGCCGAGCTTCGCAAGCTCGACGTCGGCAGCTGGTTCGACCGCACCCACCCGGGCGGGGCCCGGTCGTTCGCCGGAACCGGGCTGATGACCCTCGGGGAGCTCTTCGACACGTTCGGATCGAGGCTCTTCTACCACGTCGAGCTCAAGAGCGACGAGCCCGAGCTTCCCGAACGGGTCCTCTTGCAGATCCGCCGGGGCGCGCTCGAGGAGGCGGTCCTGATCACCTCGTTCCACGAGCCCCTGCTCGAGCGGATGCGGGCGCTCGACGGATCGATTCCGATCGGTCTGCTCGTGGGCGACGAACGGGACCTGCGCGCGAGCCCCGAGTCGGGAAGCGACCGGGCCGCGCGCACCCTACAGCAGCTGCAGGAGCGCTGGATCGATCTCGCCCTGCGCGCGCGCTTCGACCAGGTCGCGTTCCCCGCCTCGGAGATGACGCGCGCCGGGGTCGAGTACGCCCATTCCCGCGGGCTCGAGATCCGCGCCTACAGGGTTCGGACGCGCGCCGACATGGAGCATGCACTCGCGGTCGGCAGCGACGGCATGACGCTCAACTGGCCCGACTGGCTGCTCGAGCGCGCTGGACGAGGCGGTGCGGGACACTAGCGCCCCTTGAACACCGGCTCTCGCTTCTCGACGAAGGCGCGCGCGCCCTCCCGGTGGTCTTCGGTGGCGAAGAGCATTCCGAGGGTATTCCCGACGTAGGCCCCGAGCGCGTGCAGGTCTTCGCTCTGACCTCTCCGCAGACCCTCCTTCGCGTAGCGGAGGGCCAGCGGGGCGTTGGCGGCGATGCGCCCCGCGAGCTCCCGCGCCGCGGGCAGCAGGTCGGCGTGAGCCACCACGCGCGAGACCAGGCCGATGCGCTCGGCCTCGGTCGCATCGATCACGTCGCCGGTAAAGACCAGCTCGGCCGCGCGCGCGGGACCCACGATCCGGGGCAGCCGCGCGAGCCCGCCGATGTCGGGAATCAGTCCGCGCTTGATGAAGAGCTCCCCAAAGCGCGCCCGGTCGGAGGCGACGCGGATGTCGCAGAAGAGCGTCAGGTCCATTCCCCAGCCGACGGCGGGACCGTTGACCGCGGCGATCACCGGGCGGTCGCAGTCGAGCACGGCCATCGCCGCGGGGGTCGGCTCGGGACGCACCCGGCGAAGACGCGTCGCCGTCTCCTGGGCGGCCTCGCCGAGCATGATCTCCTTGACGTCGTCACCGCTGCAGAACGCCGGGTCCGTGCCGGTCAGCACGATGCAGCGGACCGAGGAGTCCCGCTGCAGCTCGCGAAAGGTCGCCTCGAGCTGGCCATACATGGCTCGGCTCAGCGCGTTTCGGCGCTCGGGCCGATTCAGCGTCACGGTCGCGACACCGTCCTGGATCTCGCGGAGGATCAGCGGTTCGTCCATCCCGTCATTGTAGTCCAGGGCCCATCCCTCGGGTCGAATGACGGGCTAGACTCCCCGCGGGACCCGGATCGCGTGGGGAGGAGATCCCAGAGTGCCCCTTCGACCGATCGGCGCGCTGGCACTCGTCTCGGTCCTGCTCGCGACCCCGGGCTGCTCGAGCCTGTACCACTACCCGGTCAATCCGCCCCTCCGGCAGGTCGCCCCCTCGGAGCCCCGGGGACCCTCGGCGTCGCAGCGGGCCGACGACCTGCTGCTGATCGTGGCGTTCTCGGGGGGAGGCACCCGGGCCGCAGCCCTGGCCTACGGGGTCCTCGAGACCCTGCGCGCGACGCGGATCCCCGGGCCGCAGGGACCGCACGCCTTGAGCGACGAGATCGACCTGATCTCGGCGGTCTCCGGCGGGGCCTTCCCGGCAGGCTACTTCGGCCTGCGCGGCGACGCGTTCTTCTCGGACTTCGAGGCGCGCTTCCTGCGCAGGAACGTCACGCGCGGGCTGCTGCTCCGGCTGCTCTTTCCGCTGAACTGGCTACGCCTCTTCTCTCCTCGCTTCGGGACCAGCGACCTGGCGGCCGAGTACTACGACGGCCTGCTCTTCGACGGGGCGACCTTCGGGGATCTCTGGCAGGGGCGCGGGCCGGACGTCCACATCCAGGCCACCGACGTGGTGCTCGGCACGGGCTTCAGCTTCTCGCGCTTCCAGTTCGAGGAGATCTGCTCGGACCTCGCGAGATTTCCCATGGCGCGCGCGGTCGCCGCGTCGGCGGCCTTTCCGGTGCTCTTCAGCCCGGTCACCCTGCGCAACCGCGCGGGAACCTGCGGCTGGCAGGCGCCCGCCTGGATGCGCGAGGCCCTTCGCGCACGCGACCAGACCTCGCAGCGATTCCACATTGCGAGTCACGCCACCGCTTATGCCAGGGAACGGAGCCTGCGCTTCATTCATCTGCTCGACGGCGGACTCTCCGACAACCTGGGTCTGCGCGAGCCGATGGAGATGCTGCTCGGATCGGGCTCGTTTCCCGACACGATCGCGGGGAACCCCACGAAGCCGCTGCGACGAGTCGCGCTGGTACTCGTGAATGCCGAGACCCGACCCGACCTCGGCTTCGGCGTGCTGGACGTAGCACCGAGCCTCGCGAGCATCGTCGATGCAGTCTCGAGCACGCTGATCAACCGGTACAACTACGAGACCGTGGAGCTCTGGCGACGCAGCACCCGGAGCTTCGTGCGCGCCGCCCGGGCCCGGGGCAGGTCCCCGGTGCGCTGGTACACCATCCAGGTCAACTTCGAGGCGCACCCCGATCCCGAAGAGCGACGCTACCTCTCGGCGCTCCCGACGAGCCTGCACCTGGGCGACGAAGCGATCGACCGGCTGCGGGGGGCGGCGGTCACGATCCTGGAGCAGAACGCGGACTTCCGGGCCCTGGTGCGCGACCTGCGCGCTGGGGAAGCGCAGCCCACTCGCGGAGCCGACCCGGGAGCGGTGAGCGGACGCGCTCGGCCCCAGCCGGCTCGCTCGCCGGAGCCTGTCCGGTCGGGTAGGATCGCGGGCCACACGGCAGCAGCGGCTCGGAGGTCGCATTGAACGAGAGGCACGTCGAGATCCGGGCGACGGACGGCACGATGGAGACCTTCGTCGCACGGCCCGACTCGGAGGGCCCCTTCCCGGCCATCATTCTCTACATGGACGCCCCGGGGATCCGCGAGGAGCTTCGCGGCTTCGCGCGCCGGATCGCTTCGCAGGGCTACCTGTGTCTGCTGCCGGACCTCTACTACCGGCGCGGTCGGATCCGGCTCGACCTGACCCGGGGTCCCGTCGAAGAGCTGCGCCGCGAGATGTTCGGCCACATGCGCAGCCTCTCGAATGCGGGGGTGATGAGCGACACGGCGGCCCTGCTCGAGTTCCTGGACTCGGAGGCCGCGGCCTCGAAGGGTCCGATGGGATGCATCGGCTACTGCATGAGTGGCCAGTACGTGATGTCGGCGGCCGGCACCTACCCCGAGCGCGTTCGGGCGTCGGTCTCGTGCTACGGCGTGGGCATCGTCACCGAGGCCGACGACTCCCCGCATCGGCTCGCCGACCGGGTCCAGGGCGAGATGTTCTTCGCGTTCGCCGAGCGCGACGAGTACGTGCCCGCGGAGGTCCTATCCACCCTTCGCGCTACCCTCCAGGCCCACGCCGTGCGACACCGCCTGGAGGTCTATCCGGGCACCGAGCACGGCTTCTGCTTTCCCGAGCGGCCCGCCTACGTGAAGGCGGCGGCCGAGGACGTCTGGCGCCGCAGCTTCGAGCTCTTTGCGCGCCAGCTCAAGGCGTAGCGCGCACACCTTCCAGGCTCACGCCGAGCAGCTGGCAGAGGTGACCATGGGAGTCGGCGACCCGGTCGGCTTCGGCGAGATCGCTCGTATCGTCGTGCGCTGCGCGAATCCGGATCGACGCCAGACCCGCGGCCCGCGCACCCGCGACGTCGGTGCGGCGCAGGTCCCCCACGTGGACGGCCTCTCGGGCCGAGACGCCGAGCGCCTCGAGCGCCGTCAGGAAGGTGCGAGCGTGGGGCTTGGGCACGCCCAGCTCGTCCGAGAAGACCAGGAACTCGAGCTCATCGAGCAGCCCCTCGCGGTCGAGCAGGCGGCGCACGACCCGACCCGGACTGAAGCCGGTGTCGCAGACCAGCGCGCGTCGGATCCCCTCTCGGGAGAGGGCCTGCAGGGTCTCGAGCGCACCGTCCAGCGCCTGGACCGGGCAGCCGAGGGCGGCCTCGGCGAACTCCCGCGCGAGAGGGTCGACGGTCGATCGATCCTCCACTCCGAGCGCCTCGAGCGACCAGCGAGCGATCTCGAGCGAGCCGGAGGCCCGACCCCGCTGCGACAGCGAGACGTGCCGCTGCCATGCGGCGTCGAGAGCCTCGTCGACTCCCGTGCCGGCGGACCCGCTGCGTGCGCGCTCGCACGCGCGGGCGAGCGCCTCGAGTCGAAGCTGCCGGGCGTCGTTGGGATCCAGCTCCCGGATCAACGTACCCCAGCAATCGAAGGTGACCGCGCGGACCTCGGGCAGGGGCTCACTCACGGCCGGGGAGTATAGCCGCCGGCGGGCGGCCCTCTCTCAGCCGGCGATGGCAGTCGCGAGCGACACCCGGTTTCGGCCGGCCGACTTGGCGCGGTAGAGCTCACGGTCCGCCGCATCGATGAGCTGCGCATCCGTGACCCCTTCGGCGACCCGCTCGAGCCAGCAGGCTCCGACTGAGACGCTGCTCGGCACGCGCTCCCCGCCGCTCGAGAGGTCGATCGCCTCGATCGCTCCGCGGAGCTGCTCGGCGCGCCCCTCGACCTGGGCGCGGGTGCAGCCAGGAAGGACGCACACGATCTCCTCGCCACCGTAGCGAGCCGACCACTCCTCGGCGCTCAGGGTGTCGAGCACACAGCGTCCGACCGCGCGTAGGAGCTCGTCGCCCACCGCGTGGCCGAAGCGGTCGTTGACGTTCTTGAAGCGATCGAGGTCCATCATCAGGAGCCCCAGCGGCACGCGCTCGCCGCGCGCCTTGTCGAGCTCCGCGCCCAACCGCTCGTCCAGGAATCCCCGGTTCGGCAGGCCCGTCAGCGCATCGATCGACGCCTTGCGCTCGAAGTGGCGGGCCTGGGCCGTCGCGTCCTGGACCTGCTGGTTGAGCGCCAGCGTCTCCTTGACCACCAGCTGGCTGGCCCGCGTACAGATCTCCGCAAGCGCTCTGGCATCGGGGATCTCGACCTCGAAGAGCTCGGCGGCGTGCGGGAGGTCCGCCTCGATCTCGCGCAGCAGCTCGGCACAGGCCTCCGATTCCAGGTTGGAGTACTGCGCGGAAAGCCCCTTGATGGCGATCGCCGCGGGCTCGAGGTCGCCGCCGCCGTAGAGCTCGGCGCAGGTGGTCGCCACGTGGAGGATCTGGGCGAGCATACGGGCGGGATCGCGCGGATCCGCGACCCGGCTCGGATCGTGGTGGGCGCCGACCGCCTGGCAGATCAGCCGGGGCAGCCCCCACGACCGGAGCAGCTCGCACCCGAACTCCATGTGGTCGGTCCCGAGCACGTCACGCTCGACCGCCTGCAGCGTCTCGGTCGAGCCCTCGAGCCTCGTCAGGACCTCCGCGTAGCGGGCGCGCGCGCCCTGGGCGGCGGCGAGCTGACCGAGGTCGCAGAGCAGCCCCGCCAGGAACGCGGAGTCCCGCAGCTCCGGCGCCACGCGAGTGGCCAGCTGCCGAGAGACCAGAGTCGCGATCGCCGACATCCGCCAGAAGCGCTTGAAGTCGAAGCCGCCGTGGTCTGGCTTCTCGTTTCGCGTCATCAGGGAGAAGGAGAGTGCGAGCAGGCTGACGGTTCGCAGGCCCAGCACCGTGATCGCCCGCGGCACGCTCGAGATCTGGCCTCGAGCTCCGAACAGGGCCGAGTTGGCGGTCTTGAGGACCCGGGCCGCCAGGGCGGGGTCGCGCCCGATCGTGTCGGCCAGCTCCTGGGTATCGACGTCGTCCGCCTGCAGCAGGTCGAGAATCCGCAGGGCGACGCCCGGGACCGAGGGGAGCCCCTGTGCACGTTCGACCTCCTGAAAGAACTCGCTGGCCATGTCTCTACCGTGCCTGGAGGACCGAGTTACAGAGTTTGCAGAACTCTCGGGGCGTGCAGAGTCGAGCAGCCTCCACGCAGGTCTATCGGCTGAGGCCAGCCCATCTTGATCTGGCTAGACTACGCACCGTGTGGGGGAAGAAGGGCCGCCGTCGAGGACGCTGCAGGGTGGCGGGCGGAGCCCTCGCGGCACTTGCGCTCCTGGGAACGGGGTGCGGCTCAGCCAACCACAGCGACGCGGAGTTCCGGGTCGCGCTCCTGACCCCGGGCTCCATCCGCGACGCGGGCTGGAACCAGAGTGCCTACGAGGGCCTCGAGAGGATCCGCGACGAGCTGGGAGCGGAGATCGCTCACCAGGAGACGCACACGCCCCAGGACTTCGAGGCGGGCTTTCGGGACTTTGCGGCGCGGGGGTTCGACCTGGTGTTCGGGCACGGTTTCGAGTTCCAGGACGCGGCCGCGAAGATCGGCAGCGAGTTTCCCCACACGGTCTTCGTCACGACCAGCGGCTCGACGATCCGATCGAACGTGGCTCCGATCGTCTTCGAGCTCGAGCAGGCCACCTACGTGCTGGGCTACCTGGGCGCCCGGCTCTCCCCTCACGCCCACGTCGGAGCGATCGGGGGGGTCCAGATCCCGTCCGTCAAGAGCACCTTCGCGGCGTTCTCCGCAGGCGCGCACGCGGCCCGATCGAACGTGAGGGTGTCGATCTCGTACATCGGAAGCTGGGAGGACGTGGCGGCGGCGCGCGAGGCGACGCTGGCCCAGATGGCGCAGCAGACCGACGTGCTGATCCACAATGCGGATGCCGCGGCGCGCGGCTTCTTCCAGGCGGTCGAGAGCAACGACCGCGTGCTGGCCTTCGGCACCAACCGCAACCAGAACGACCTGGCGCCCCGCTCCGTCGTCGCCTCCGCCACCCTCGACATCCCGTACGCTCTCCTGCTGGTGGCCAAGGAGGTCCAGTCGGGCCGCTTCCAGCCGCGGTCGATCCGCTTCGGACTGCGCGACGGCGTCGTCGCGATCGCCTGGAATCCAGAGCTCCGGAAGCGCATCCCCGACGACGTGTGGGCCGACACCCTGCAGCTCCTCGGGCGGGTCCGGTCTGGCGTGGTCGAGGTCCCGCGCGCCCGGTTCTAGTGCCCCGGATCGAGCTCGTCGACGTTCGCAAGCGCTTCGGGGTCACGCGCGCGCTCGCCGGAGCGCACCTGGCGGTCGAGGCGTCGAGCATCCATGCACTGCTGGGTGAGAACGGCGCCGGAAAATCGACGCTGGTCCGCGCCCTCTACGGGCTCGTGCGCCCCGACTCCGGTGAGATCCGGATCGACGGCCGGACGCTCGAGGTGCGCGGCCCGCGGGAGGCGCTCGGTCTCGGGATCGGTCTCGTGCCCCAGCACTTCATGGGCGTTCCAGCGCTCAGCGTAGCCGAGAACCTGGCGCTGGGAGAGCCCGGTCCGCCGGTGCGCTCTCCCAGGAGCCTCGCGGATCGCGCGCGCCACAAGCTGGAGCGCTTCGGCCTCGAGCTCGATCCCCAGACTCCCGCGGGTGCGCTCTCGGTCGGCGAGCAGCAGCGCCTGGACATCGTGCGGGCGCTCTCGTGGGGGGTGCGCGTGCTGATCCTCGACGAGCCGACCGCCGTGCTCGCGCCCAGCGAGGTCTCGACGCTCCTCGCGCTTCTCGAGCGTCTCCGGGGGGAAGGCACCAGCATCATCTTCATCTCGCACAAGCTCGACGAGATCACGGCGCTGTGCGACCGGGTCACCGTGCTGCGTCACGGTCGAACCGTCGCGACGCGTCCCGTCGCCGGGAGCGACGCGGCGACGCTCGGCCGCCTGATGGTGGGCGACGCGCCCCCGCCCCCCGGCCGACCGCCACAGACCGCGCCCGGCGACGTGGTCCTGCGCCTTCGCGACCTGCGCGCCCCCCGGCTCGAGCCCCTTCAGCTCGAGCTGCACGCGGGAGAGATCCTGGCGCTGGCGGGCATCGATGGGAACGGGCAGGTGCCCCTCGAGGCCGTGCTGGCGGGAGCGCTCCGGCCGCAGGGAGGCTCGCTCGAGGTCCTGAAGCCGCCGCTCGCGGTGCTCTCGGGGGACCGCCAGCGCACCGGGCTGGTGCTCGACCTGTCGCTCGAGGAGAACCTGGTGCTCGCGGCGGCCGCCGGGGGCCACGATCCCCCGGTCCTCGTGCACGGCTGGCTCCGGCGGGGGGCGCTGCGCCGCGAGGCCCGGGCCACCCTGCGCGAGCACGCGATCCGTGGGCACAGCGAGACGCCGGTGGGCCGACTCTCCGGGGGCAATCAGCAGAAGGTGGCCGTCGCGCGGGCGCTTCGCGGCCAGCCGGGAGTCCTGGTGGCCGTCAACCCGACCCGCGGACTCGACGTGGCCGCGACGGCGCAGACCCGGGAGCGCCTGCGCGCACAGGCACGGCGCGCCGCGGGCGTCCTGTTGATCTCGACCGACCTGGACGAGGTGCTCGAGCTTGCGACGCGCTGCGGTGTGTTGCATCGCGGCCGACTGCTCGAGGTCGAGCCCGATCGCCACACGCGCGAGCGGATCGGGGAGCTGATGCTCGGCGGCGCGGCCGCGTGAGGATCTCGCGGCTCGTCGCCCCCGTGCTCGCGATCGTCGGAGCGGCGGCTGTTGCGGGACTGGGCCTCGCGGCGCTCGGGGCCGACCCCCTGCGCGCGGGCGAAGCCCTGTGGCGTGGCGCCTTCGGCGACGCCATCGCGCTCGAGAACACCCTCGTGCGCATGGGACCGCTCGTGCTGATCGGCCTCGCCGTGGCCCTGTCCTTTCGCGCCGGAATCTGGAACATCGGCGGAGAGGGCCAGCTCTACGTGGGGGCCCTGGTGGCGACCGCCGTCGCGACCCGGCTGCTGGGAGCCGTACCGCCGCTCGTGGCCCTTCCCGCGACGCTCGGCGCTGGGGTGCTCGCGGGCGCCCTGTGGGCAGGGATCGCCGGCGTGCTGAAGGTCCACCGGGGCGTCTCCGAGGTGCTCTCGACCATCCTGCTCAACTTCGTCGCGACGCTCGGAGTCGCCTGGGCGGTGCGCGGTCCGCTGCAGGAGATGGCCGGCGCCTTTCCTCAGAGCGATCTGCTTCCGGACGCCGCGCGGCTGGGCGTGATTCCGGGGACGCTTCGAATCCACGCCGGGCTGGGGATTGCGCTCGCGCTCCCGCCGCTGGCCTGGCTCTTCCTGTTCCGAAGCGCCGCGGGCCTGCGCCTGCGTTCGATCGGGCTGTCGCTCGACGCGGCACGCTTTGCCGGGATGTCGCCCGAGCGCGAGACCGTGCGCGTGCTGCTGATCTCGGGGGCGCTCGCGGGTCTGGCGGGCAGCCTCGAGGTGAGCGGAGTCACGGGCAGGCTCTTCGAGAACCTGTCCCCGGGCTACGGGTTTACTGCCATCGCGGTGGCCCTGCTCGCTCGGCTGAACCCGCTGGCCGTCCTGCCCTCCGCGGCCTTCTTCGCAGCGCTCGCGAGCGGCAGCGGCGCGATGCAGCGCCAGGCCGGTGTGCCCTCGGTCACGGTCCAGATCATCGAGGCGCTCACCATCCTGTTCTCGGTGGGGTTCGCGCTGCCGGAGCGAAAGAGCTAGCCGTGGAGCTCTCCGCCCTCGCCTTCGCGGCGACTGCCCTCCGAGTGGCGATTCCCCTCTTGCTCGCCGCCCTCGGCGAGCTGGTCGCCGAGCGAGCCGGTGTGCTCAACATCGGCATCGAGGGCATGATGCTCTCGGGCGCGTTCGCCGCCTTCGCCGTCGCTGCGCCGACCGGCTCCATTCCCGCCGGCGTCGCTGCAGCCGCGCTTGCCGGCAGCGCGGGCGCCGCCCTCTTTGCGGTCTTCGTGATCGTCCGCGGCGCGGACCCCATCGTCACCGGCACCGCGCTCAACCTGCTGGCTCTGGGTGCGACGGGCACGGCCTACCGGCTCGCGTTCCCTCCGGGCGCCTCGCTCCCCAGCTCCCCCTCCGTCGCGGAGGGCTGGACCAACCCCTTCCCGTGGGGGACCCTCACGCTGGCCGCAGGGGTCGGCCTCTTCCTGCGCTGGACCCGCGTCGGCCTCTCGGTGCGCGCGGCCGGAGAGCGGGCTGAGGCAGCCCACGCCCAGGGCGTCCCGGTGATCCCCCTGCGCGTATGCTGCACCCTCTTCGGGGGGCTGTGCGCCGGGCTCGCCGGCGCAGCGCTCGTGCTCTGGGTCTCGAATACCTTCGTCGAGGGCATGACCTCGGGGCGTGGCTTCATCGCACTGTCGATCGTGCTCTTCGGCGCCTACCGGCCGCTGGGCCTGGCCGCAGGCGCACTGCTCTTCGGCGCCGCCAGCGCGGTGCAGTTCCAGCTGCAGGCGCTGGGTCTGCGCATCCCCTACTCGCTGCTCCTGATGTCTCCCTACGTGTTGACGCTGGCGGTGCTGGCCCTCTTCGCCGGACGGGCTCGCGGCCCGGCGGATCTGGCCCGTCCCTTCCACCCGCGCAGCTGAGGTGGGCCTCCCCCTCCCCGGGCCCGGCGAGAGCCCTCGCAGGACGCCGCGAAACGGCGGTTTCGCGGCCGCCTGAAACGGCGCAGGCTGGGTTGAGGGTGGGTCGACCGCCCGAAGCGAGGAGAGCGATGATCGCCATTCGAGACTCGCGACACATGTTGCTCCGAGGACTGGGGCTCGCCGCCCTGCTGGCCGGTGCCATCGCGCTGGCACCCACCGCGGCGCGCGCGGACTCCGACTACACGCGCGGGTCGATCCGCGTCACCGGACGCGGCGGCCACTACTCCGTGAGCGAGATCTCCTTCGGCTACGGATCTCGCTCGCACCACGGATACCGCGACCGGCGCTCTGTGTACCCCCGCCGCCACCACTTCCGGCGCCACGGCTACGGACGCTGGGGCTTCTGGCGTCGGCACTGGCTCCGTCGCCACGGGTATGGGCCGCGCTGGTTTGGGCATCCCGACGGGTTCCGACGTCATCACTACGGTCGCCGAGGGTTCCGGCGCTTCCGCAACCTGGAGCACGAGCGCGACGAGCACGCTCGGCGGCGCCACGGCCGTCGCGACCACGACCGTGACCGCCACTCCCGCGGGCCTTACTCCAGACGCTGACGCACTCGGCCGCGTTGCCGCGAGGTTCGCGTAATCTCGGGGACCGCAATTCGGGTATACTTCGCTCGAGTCTGGCCGCCTCGCGGGTGTGAGAGAGCGGCCTGGGTGCCTGGGCGTGTCCCTTCGTGGGTCCCTTCGGATGAATGGTTGTTGCGGGTCGATGCGGATGCGGGTGAAGTTGCGGATGATCTGCGTGGCGCTGGCGGGGGCCCTCTGCGCAACCCACGGTGCGAGCGCGGCCGTCGTGCAGCTCACGATGAACCTGGGCCTCAACGATCCCAACCTGGGCTTCCAGAACAAGATCCTGATCGAGACCTTCGACGACCGGCCGCTGACTTCGAACAACTTCCTGGCGTACGTCAAGGGCGGCAAGTACAGCGGCACCTTTCTCCATCGCCTGGCGCCGGGCTTCGTGCTGCAGGGCGGAGGCTTCATCAAGAACCTGGTGACCCAGACCATCGGGGGCGTTCCGCAGACCTCCAACCTGGCGAACCCCGTCGACCTGGATGGCGATCCGGCGACGCCGAACCCCACGGTGCCCAACGAGTTCAGCAACCTGCCCTTTCGCTCCAACCTCCGCGGCACCCTGGCGATGGCAAAGCTCGCGGGAGACCCGAACAGCGCCACCAACCAGTGGTTCTTCAACCTCGCCGACAACTCGGCGAACCTCGACAACCAGAACGGTGGCTTCACGGTCTTTGCGCGAGTGATCGACGGCATGGACCTGGTCGACGCGCTCGCGGGCCTGCCGATCACCAACCTGAACCCCGACACCAACGGCGACGGGATTCGCGATCCGGGCCCCTTCGGGTCCGTACCCTTCAGCGGTAGCTTCCTGGTCGAGATCACCGCGGCGGAGGTGGCGCCGGCCGCGCCCCTCCTGCCCGCTCCCGGCACCTGGATCCTGGCCCTCGGCCTGCTCGGCGCGACGGGCTACGCCTATACTCGCGCGTAGCGCGGGGGCGAACGGACGCTTCTGCCGAACGTGAGCGAACCCTTGGCGTCCACGGCTTCCGCTCCGCTCGTCCTCTACCACGGCGACTGCATCGACGGCTTCGGGGCGGCCTGGGCCGCCTGGCGACGGCTTCGGGATCGAGCCGAGTACCGGGAAGTCCACCACGACGAGGCCCCGCCCGACGTCGATGGGCGCGCGGTCATGATCCTCGACTTCGCGTACCCGCGCGGGACGCTGCTCGCGATGGCCGAGCAGGCGAGCGAGCTTGTGGTGATCGATCACCACAAGACCGCGCGCGACGCGCTCGTGGGACTGGAGTTCTGCCGCTTCGACCTGGAGCGCTCGGGGGCGGTCCTGGCCTGGGAGCACTTTCATCCCGGCGAGCCGGTCCCCGAGCTCCTGCTCCACGTGCAGGACAAGGACCTTTGGCAATGGCAGCTCGCAGGCACGGCCGAGATCATCGCCGCCCTGCGCTCCTACCCGATGGACTTCGCCCGCTGGTCGCAGTGGGTCGACGACTGGGAGACCGGGGGAGCGAAGCTGCGTGCGGAGGGAGTTGCAATCCTGCGCTACGAGCGCGAGGTGATCCGCGCGCTGGTCAGGGGCGCGACCGAGCGCACGCTCGGCGGCTACCGGATCCTGGCCGCCAACGCGCCCCTCCTGCAGTCCGAGGTGGCGAACGTGCTGGCCGAAGGGCGGCCTTTCGGGGTGGCGTGGTACGAGGCGCAGGACCGCCGCTTCTTCTCGCTTCGGTCGCGCGAGGAGGGAATCGACGTGGCCGAGCTCGCGCGCCAGTTCGGGGGCGGCGGCCACCCGCGGGCCGCGGGCTTCTCCCGCGCGCGCGGCGAGCCCGATCCGCTCGACTGAGCGCCGCTTCAGGCGCGGCCCAGGCCGGTCGCCCGCCGCACCTCGGCCATCAGCATCGAGGTGGCCGCGCGCGCGCGCTCGGCACCGCGGCGCAGGATCTCCTCGACCTGGTCGGAGCTGCGGGCCAGGCGCTCGCGCTGCTCGCGGGCGACGGCGAAGTGATCCATGACGCGGGCGACCAGGTCCTTCTTGAGCTCGCCGTAGCCCACGCCCCCCTTGCGGAAACGCTCGGTCATCTGCTGGCGCTCGGGCTCGTCGGCGAAGAGCGTCCACAGCGCGAACAGGTGCGATGCGTCGGGGTCCTTGGGATCCTCGACGGGAGTGGAGTCGGTCACGATGCCCATGATCTGCTTTCGCAGGCGCCTGGCCGGCGCGAACATCTCGATGGTGTTGCCGTAGGTCTTGCTCATCTTGCGGCCATCGGTACCGGGGACGACCGCGACGCGGGGCAGGATGTAGGGCTCGGGAATCGTCAGCACGTCGCCGTAGGTGCGGTTGAACTTGCCCGCGATGTCGCGGGTCATCTCGATGTGCTGCTTCTGGTCCTGTCCGACCGGCACCAGGTCCGAGCGGTGGATCAGGATGTCCGCCGCCTGCAGCACCGGGTAGCTGAAGAGCCCAAGGTCCGCCGAGAGACCGTGCGCGAGCTTGTCCTTGTAGGAGTGCGCGCGCTCGAGCAACCCCATGGGCGTGACGGTGCCCAGGATCCAGCACAGCTCGGTCACCTCGGGCAGGTCGCTCTGCCGGTACAGGATGGCGCGCTCCGGATCGAGCCCGAGCGCCAGGTAGTCGAGCGCAATCGAGGTACTGAAGGCGCGCCGCGCCTCGGGGTCGGGGATCGCCGTCAGGGAGTGGTAGTCGGCGATGAAGAGCAACACCGTGTTGTGTTCCTGGAGCGCCAGGTGCTGGCGCATCGCCCCGAAGTAGTTTCCCAGGTGCAGCACGCCCGTCGGCTGCACGCCCGAGAGCACGCGCTTGCCGCGCGGCGGGCCGCTCTCAGCCAACGGGCTGCATCCAGCGCGGTGAGAGACGGGGATCCTCGCCGGCGATCACCCGGGCCAGGCGGTCGCGCAGGCGGATCGTCACCGGACCGGGCACGGGCTGGGGAAGCTTGCGCTCGCCGATCCGCGCGACGGGCCAGACATCGATGGTGGTGCCCGTCAGGAACGCCTCCGAGGCGCTCTCGAGGAGGCTCTGCGGGGGCGCCTCCTGTCGAATCGGAATCCCCTCGTCCTCGGCGATCTCGATCACGGCGCGGCGCGTGATCCCCGCGAGCACGCGGTCGAGGCTCGCCGTACGAAGCCCCTGCCCCTCGACCGCGAAGAAGCTCTGGGTCGAGGACTCGGCGACCCGCCCCTCGAGGTCGAGGAAGAGGATGTCATCGAACCCTTCGCGGAGCGCCCTCTGCTTGGCGACGGCCGCCGCGGTGTAGCCGGCCGCGATCTTGACCTGGGGAGAGAGGACGCTCGAGGGAGTCTTGCGGGTCGCCGCGATCGCCAGCCGCGCGGGCTGGCGCTCGGGCGGAGCGTCGACGCCGTAGATGTCGCGGAAGCGGAAGGCGGCGATCGCCACGCAGGGTCGCGCCTGTCGAGGGAGGACGTCGAGCGAGACGCCGGCGTGGTACGCGGAGAGCTTGATCCCCTCGCTCCCCGGATTCGCGTGCACGGTCTTCGCGATGGCCGCCAGGATCGACGCCCGGTCGAGCTCGAGCTCCATGCCGTTGCTCGCGACTGAGGCCAGGAATCGGTCGACGTGCTCGACCAGGCCGAAGACGCGCTCCTGGCCCGGCTCGCCGTAGCAGGCCATCACGTCGAAGACCAGCGAGCCGCGCTGCAGGGACTGCGAGAGTACGTGGACCGTCGCCTCCTGCCAGGCGACGAGCTGCCCGTCGATCCAGATCGTGCGCTCCGCGCTCGACATCGCGCGGAGTGTACCCGGCCCCCCATGCCGCGCCCAGCGGAGCCCCGGTGCAGTGGACCTTCGAAGCCCGCAGAAGCCCGACCCCGTCGAGCCGCGCCCCCGGAGCGCCCAAGGCGTTCGAGGGCCACTCGCGGGTGCTGGACTGCGAGCTGCTCGCTACCCTGCCCGCGTGGGGGACCGGGCCTTCCGAGACCTGGCGGTCGTCGTCAACGCGCACGCGGGTCGGGTGCGCCGCGCGCCGGGTCTTCACGAGCGACTGACGCGGCTGGTGGGAGCGTCGCGCCTGGCCTGGACGACCACTGCCGAGGAGGCGGCGGCCGCATTGCCGGAGCTTCGCGAGGCGGGCGTCGACGCCCTGGCCATCGTCGGAGGTGACGGCACCGTCACCGGAACGCTCACGCCCCTGCTGCGGGCCTGGAACGACGAGTCCAAGGACCTGCCCGCCATCGCCCTGCTGGCGGGCGGCACGATCAACACCATCGCTCGCGGCCTCGGCGCTTCGGGACCGCCCGACCGCGCGCTCGAGCGCCTGATCGCGGAGGGACCGTCCAGGGTCCGACCACTCGAGTGCCTGGCCGTTCGAAGCGCGGCAGACGGCGCGGCGTCCGGCTGCGAGCCCCCGCCCCGCTACGGAATGATCTTTGGTCTGGGCGTCGTCGCGCGCTGGCTCGAGCGCTACTACGCGAGCGCCGCCCGTGGCCCGGGCGCGGCGGCCGCGGTCGTGGCGCGCTCGGTGGGCTCGATCCTGATCCGCGGCGCGCTCGCGCGCGACCTCTTCGCGCCCTTCGAGGCCAAGCTCGAGACCGACCAGGTCGCGATCGACACGATGCAGATCTCGGGCCTGGCGGCCGGAGCGCTACCCGAGATCGGCCTCGGCTTCCGACCCTTCTTTACCGCCGGCAAGGCCGACGGGCGCTTTCACTGGATCTGGACCGACACGCCCGGTCCCGCGCTGCTGCTCGAGATGCCCGCTGCACGCCTCGGACGAGCGCTCCCCGGGGGTGCCCTGCGCCACGGCTCCACGTCGCGCCTGAGCATCCGTCTGAGCCGGCCCGAGAGCTTTACCGTCGACGGCGACCTCTTCGGACCGAGCGACGCACTCGACCTGACGGTGGGACCCGAGCTGCGCCTGCTCGTGGCGTGAGCGCCGAAGGCCAGGCCGCTCAGCGGCGGGCCAGACCGCGCGCCGCCGCCACGATCTGCTCCTGGGTCACGAGCACGTGGGCCGCGGCGGGGCCGAGCGGAACGTAGCTGTCCGCCGCACGGAGCCTGGCGAGCGAGCCGCCGAAGCCCCCCTCGACCATCCCGGCCACCAGGGCATCCGCCACTCCCCCGCTGGCCCGACACTCGTCGACGACGAGCACCCGCGAGAACCCGGATGCCTGCTCGAGCACCGCGTCGAGGGGCAGCGGCGCCAGCCAGCGCAGATCGAGCACGCGGAGCGCCAGCGAGTCCTCGGCCGCGAGCGTGCGGGCGGCGCGCAGCGACAGCCGAAGTCCGTTCGCGTAGCTCACGACCAGCAGGTCCGCATCGGCCGGTCCATACAGACCCACCGCGCCTGGAAGCCCGAGCGAGTCGGGCTGGCCCGGAGCCGGGTAGTCGCAGAGCCAGCCGTCGTCTCCCGGCTCGTAGAGATCGCTCTCGTGGTAGAGCGCCGTCGGCTCCAGGAATACGACGACCTGCCCGCCGGCGCTCGCCATCGCCAGGCCCGCGCGCAGCATCCGCGCGGCGTCGTCCCCGCGTGCGGGCGCCGCGATCGCCAGGCCCGGAATCTCGCGCAGCGCGCCGATCCCGTGGTCGTTGTGGAAGTGGCCGCCGAAGCCGCCCGGGTGGGCGAACGCGGCGATGCGCGCGAGCAGGGGATTGCGGAACTGCCCGGCCGACAGGCTGCCGAGCGAGCAGGCCTCGCCCCGAAGCTGATCGAGGGCGTTGTGCAGGTAGGCCAGGTACTGGATCTCGGCCACGGGCAGGAGCCCCGCGAGCCCGGCACCCTGGGCGACCCCCAGGATCGCGGTCTCATCGAGCAGCGTGTCGAACACGCGCGCCTCGCCGAAGCTGCGCTGCAGGCCCGCGGTAACGCCGTATACCCCGCCCTTCGCTCCCACGTCCTCGCCGAGGACGATCAGCTCCCGGCGCCGCGAGAGCTCGTCGGCCAGCGCCGCGTTCAGGCAGCCCGCGAGCGTGCGGCGACGCGGCGTGCGCACGCGATCGCCTCTGGTGGACGACGCGCCCTGCGTCGGGACGTTCCGCGCGTCGGCCCGGATCGCGCTCTCTTCGCAGGGCGCCAGCGGTGCCGTCACCTGGGCGCGGCTCGCGAGCCCCTCGCTGCCTGCCGCCCGCTCGGCGCGCTCGGCGACGGCGGTCCGGATCGATGCGAGCCGCTCGCGAAGCTCGCCGGGGCGCGCGGCGCCCGTCTCCACCAGCCGCCGCGCGTTGGCGAGCAGCGGATCGCGCGCCAGGTCGCGCTCGATCTCGGCGCGCGTGCGGTAGGCCTCCTCGACGTCGCTCCCCGCATGTCCGAAGAGCCGCACCGTGTCTAGGTGCAGGAACACCGGGCGCGCCTGGTCGCGGCACAGGCGGATGGCCGAGTCGGCCACGTCCCAGA
This sequence comes from Myxococcota bacterium, assembly GCA_046757685.1. Classification (GTDB taxonomy): domain Bacteria; phylum Myxococcota_A; class UBA9160; order SZUA-336; family SZUA-336; genus JBHHYV01. The sequence goes on along the minus strand of JBHHYV010000038.1, from coordinate 1,411 downwards.
TCGCATCGACGTCCCCGCTCGCGTGAAGGTAGGCGAGCTGCTCGAGCCCACCGAACGAGCTCTCGATCCAGTGCCGCGGAGTGCGAACCGAGATCCCGAGCCCATTGTCCTCGCACACGAAGAGCACCGCGACCCGGGCCCCGCGACGCCGCGCCCAGCGCGCCGCGTGAATCCCCGAGAGCGCCGCCGCATGGCTCGTCGAGGCGTCACCGAACGAGGCGCACACGATCGAGTCCGGCTCCAGCCCCGCTCGCGCCACCAGGTCGACCCCGAGCGCCGGCGCGCGGCCGATCGCGAACGCCAGCCCCGTCGCCTTGGGCAGATGGGACCCCACAGTGCTGGTCTGCGGAGGCACCCAGAGCGCCCGACTGCCCCAGACCTTGTGACGACCCTGCGCGACCGGGTCGTCGCGCGCCGCGCACACGCCGAGCAGCACATCGAGCAGCGGATCCCCGACCTCGAGCCCCGCCTCGCGACCGCGCCGCGCCCGCGCCATCATCAGCGCGCCCGAGCGATAGTGCAGCAGGCAGGGATCGGTCGGCCGCAGCAGCGCGCCCAGCACCGCGTTCTGCTCGTGCCCCGCGCTCGAGATCGTGTAGTACCCGGCCCCCCGCGCCCGCAGCCCGCGCGCCGCCCCATCCAGCGCCCGGCTCCGCGCCTGGTCCTCGAAGAGCTCGACCGCCCGCCCCGCACGCAGCCCTCCCCCCGGGCGCAGCGGCGCATCCCGGGCCAGCCGCGTGGGCATCCGCTCCGGCACCGTCGCGAACGCGGCCTCGGCCCCCGCCAGGTACGCCTCCAGCCGCTCCTCGGCGATCTCGATCCGACTCCTCACACGGAGCTCTCCCTCCGCCCCCGGCGACGCCGGCGCGCCCCTCCCGGAGCGCCGCATGCGCCCGGCGCAGCAGCGCCTGGTCTCGTCTCCTCGGGCCAAGCCCGTCCGACCCGCGAATCGACCCCAGCAACGCTCGCCGTGAGAGGGCGCGTCGAGCGTGGCCCCCAGCGTCGGCAAGAGCTGCCTCTGTCCCGGGCCCGCGCGCCCGCACGTCTGCCCGCGTCGATCCTGCCCTGGGGACTGCCGAACCCCGGCTGCCCCGCTACCCTAGCGCTCCCAAGGCCGATGTAGCTCAGCTGGTAGAGCAGCTGATTCGTAATCAGCAGGTCGGCGGTTCGAGTCCGCCCGTCGGCTCCAGGGTTTCGCGGGGTTGCGGGATCGGGATTCTGGGTCGGGGGGCGGGAGGCCGCGGAGCGGGCCAACTGTGCGGCTTCCGATGCGCTCGGTCGGTGGCCGGGCCTCCCGCCGGTCGATCCCGGCCCAGGGGCCCCCGAGCCGATCCAGCCTTCCCGATGCGCTTCGGGTGGCCCGAAACCGGGTGGTGGCCATCGTCGGCGCCCGGCAGGTCGGCAAGACCAC
>JBHHYV010000037.1:0-27895 GCA_046757685.1 Myxococcota bacterium | reverse complement strand
GCGCACTGCAGTCAGGAGGATTCCCCATGACCCGAATCGAGCCGCTCGAGCGCTACTCCGCGTAGCCGAGCGCCTTCAGCGCGTCGAGCGTCTGGCGGTCGACGGTGGGTGCGGCCACTCCGCCGGCCGTGGGGTGGTCTCGAGACCAGCGTTCGAGGCCCGCCGCCAGCTCGCGGACGGTTGCGGGTCGCTCGCGAGCCAGGTCGTGGGCCTCTCGTGGATCGCTGGCCAGGTCGTAGAGCTCGACCTCGCCGCGGCTCGAGACGATCAGCTTCAGGCTCGCGCGCTGGTAGCTCTGGAGCCGGCGATCGTAGGGATCGAAGTCGAAGCTGGGATCGGCCTCGGCGAATCGGGTGCGCTGCCGAACCGGCCGCATGTACTGTGCGACGATGGCTCGCTCCGGGGGGGGATCGCCGTGGAGCAGGCTCTGGCCCTGCATCGCGGGCCAGCGCGAGCGAGGGGTCCCGACGGAATCCAGGATCGTGGGCATCACGTCGACCAGCTGGACCGCGGCATCACGCACAGAGCTGCGCTCGAAGCTTCCGGGCAGCCGGAAGAGCAGCGGCACGCGCAGGAGGGTCTCGTAGAGGCAGAGCTGGTGCTCCATCAGCCCGTGGTCCGCGATGTTCTCGCCGTGGTCGCCGACGATCACCACCAGGGTGCGGTCCAGGTCGCCGCGGCGATCGAGCGCCTCGATCAGCTTCCCGACCCGTCGGTCCAGCCAGACCACCTCGGTCCGATAGAGCGAGCGCAGGATCGCGAGCTCGGAGTCCGAGAGGGCTCGTCGACCCGTCACGTAGCGGCGAGCATCCAGCTCCCGAAAGTGGCGCAGCCGCTCGATCTGCCGGCGCGCGGCCCCCGCCGGTGCGTAGCGCCGGGCCAGCTCGGAAGGCGGCGCGTACGGAAGATGCGCGTCCATCAGGTTCACGAACGCGAAGAACGGACGAGAATCCTCCCGGTCCTGGGAGAGCCAGCCGAGCACGCGCTCGACGGTCGGCGGGTCGCTCTCCAGAGTCGAACGCTGGCGCCAGGTCTCTTCGAAATGGGAGAAGCCCTGGGCGAAGCCCTTCTGGACGCCGATGTGGGGGTTCTCGCTGAAGCCCGCGGTGCGGTGGGTCGCGGAGAGCACCTCCGCGAGGGTCTCGAGCCCGGGACGGAGCAGGTGGCTCTCGTGGTGGGCGCCGTGGGTCGAGGGGTAGAGGCCGGTGAACAGCGATCCGTGCGACGGCAGGGTCCAGGCCGAGGTGGACCGCGCATGGCTGAACGACGTGCCCTCGCGGGCGAGCCGGGCGAAGGTCGGCATCCGCGTGGGATCGACCGGGAACATCGCGTCCGCACGCGTGGTGTCGACGACGATCAGCAGGACGTTGGGCGGCGTCGAAGGCGAACGCGCACACCCACCCGCGAGGAGTGCGAGCGTGAGTCCGGCCCACCAGAGCGAGGCGCGAGGGCATCGCATCGCCGAGACGGTCGCACGCGGGAGCGGACGCTGCCAGCGCGCTCGGCGGAGCGCCTCAGCCACTCGCCGCGATCAGCGCCACCCCTGCGACATTGGCTGCGGCGCCCGCGAGGCGCACCGGGCCGGGTCTCTCGCGCAGCCAGATCACACCCATCGCCACCGCGAAGAGCACGCTGATCTGGCGGACGGCTGTGACGTAGCTGACGGGCGAGCTCTGGAGCGTGTACAAGATCAGCGCGTAGCTCGAGACTCCGAAGCTTCCGGCGGCCGCCACCCGCAGCCGAGCCGAGCGGAAGACCTGCCAGACCTCGCGAGCGGCAATGCTGCGTAGCGACAGGGCCAGGAAGCCCGGCAGGTAGAAGGCCTGCATCAGACACATGTAGACGAGCGCCCGGGGGGCCCTGCCGGTCCAGGATGCGTGGGCCAGCCGCTCCATCGCCAGCTTGTCGAAGATCGAGTAGCCGACGGTCGTGATCAGCGTCAGGTAGGCGAACGCCGCTCCGAGCGAGAAGAGCTGACGGGGCTCGAGGCGGCCGTCCGTCTGGACCGCCCACATCCCCGAGACCACCAGCGCGATGCCCAGGGCTCCCTGGAGCGACACACTCTCTCCGAGCAGCGGGACCGCGACCAGGGGCACCAGCGCGGGAGTGCTGCGAGCGATCGGATACACGAGTGACAGGTCCCCGTGCGCGTAGCCCCGGCTCAGCGAGTAGCCATAGAGCGCGTGAGCCAGGCCGGTCGCCACGAGCAGTCCCCAGACGACCTCCGGGATCTCCGAGGGATGGAAGCCGAAGAGGAGCACGGGCAGGAAGAGCACGAGCGAGGCGGCCTCCATCGCCAGCAGGAACGCCGTCGGATGGCCGCTCTCCTTGGCCGCGGTATTCCAGGTCGCGTGCAGCAGCGCCGAGAGCAGCACCCCTCCCAGCGCCAGCCCGCTCACTCTCGTTCAGTCCCGGTGTCGCATCGCGCCGACGCTCGAGAAGGTCGAGACCAGGTAGGGCACCACGACGGTGAGAGCCATCTTGAGCAGGCGCCCGGGCGAGACGTCGCCCCTCAGAATGGCATCGCCGTGGTTGATTCCGATCAGGATCGCGCCGACGACGATCGCGTAGCACAGACCCCTGCGCACCACGTCGGGACGGGCTGCGATGGCCAGCCAGCGAGGCGCGCCGCTCATGCGGGCCGGGCGACCGGAAGCATCCGGGGACGGTCGATCGCAGAGACTCCCGAGGCGGCCACGCGCGCTAGCATAGCGCGCGCGGGGGCCTTCCCGACTCCGCTCGCCTACGCGTTCAGGGGGCGGCCGGGCCGGGGGCTCGAGGCCGGCGCGAACTGGTCGCCCAGCCGACGCACCTGTGCGGTGAAGTCCTCCTGCGACTCCAGGTAGCGGACCAGGCCGTCGTATCCGAGCAGCTCCAGCTCTCGGCGCAGCGGAGCCGGACTCTCGCGCGAGGCTACGGGATCGAATCCCAGACCCAGCTCGCGCGCGACGCGTCCCGCGATCCAGATCAGCAGCGCCAGCTCGGGGGCCTCGTCGGTCTCGTCGGGAGCGTGACAGTGCTCGACCGCGTCGGCGAGCTCCCCCGGAAGGCCCCACTCCCGAAGAACCCGCGCCGCGAGTGCCGTCGGCGCGATCCCGAACTCCTTCTCGAGTGAGAGCGCGAGCGCGGCTCCGCTCCTCTGCGACGCATGCCAGGCCGCGGCGTACCGGTTCTTCTCCGCCATCGCAAGGAAGGCGTCTCCAAGGCGATGAACGAGCGCGCCCAGGTAGGCGCGATCCGCGTCGCCGTAGCCCAGGTCCGGGGCGATCTGGCGGGCACAGATCGCCGACCCGAGCCCGAAGACCCAGAACCGTCGGGCCGAGAGCGGCTCGGGAAGGCGGGGAACCGAGCCCATGATGGCCACCGAGAGGATCGTCGAGCGACTCGCGCGGGCACCCAGTCGCACGATGGCCTCGCGGACCGAGACGATCTCGCTGCAGCCGCCGTAGAAGGCGGAGTTCGCCATTCCGACCAGCCGCGCGGCCAGGACCCCGTCCCGTTCCAGGCGCACTGCCACCCGGCGCAGGTCGAAATCGGGATCCTCGAGCTGGGTCACGACGTCCAGAGCGACGTCTGGCAGGGTCGGCAGCGACCGCATCCCTCGGAGCAGGCGTTCTACGCGCATGCTGGGCCTCCATTCGACAGCCGTTCGACCCGCCCGTGGCGGAGCGCCGGCCGCAGCCGACGACGCCGATCCAACGGGGGAGGGCACTGGCTTTGCGTCCCCACCTCTCGGTGGGTATGCCTTTTCGTGGGACCCCGATGCGTCCACGACGCTCCGAGACCCGACACTCCAGTCATCGGACGCCCAGCTCAGAACTTGAGCGCCAGCGTGCCGCCGAGTCAGGGGATCAGCAGGACCCGACCCAAGGCCCGGCGGCTCTCGACGTAGGCGTGCGCGGCGGCCGCATCCGAGAGGGCAAAGCTGCGGTCGAGGATCGCCTGCAGCTCGCCCCGCGCGATCGCTTCCAGGTGCGCCTGCACCATCGGGTGGACGCGTTCGCGGGCCAGCATCAGCTCGGCACCGAAGAAGACGCCCGTCAGGGTCTTGTTGCCGGGCATTAGCGCACTGGTGTCGGCGGGCAGCGCGTCGCGCCCGGCCCGGCCGACGCTGATGATGCGCCCGCGGTAGCGCGCCGCGTCGATGCTCTTCTCGAGCGTCCGTCCGCCCACCGAGTCCACCACCAGGTCCACGCCGCGGCCCTCGGTCCACTCGCGAACCGCCGCGACGAGATCCTGTTCGCGATACTGGATCGTACACTCGACGCCGAGGGTCTTGAGCCGCGCCAGCTTGGCGGCACTGGATGCGGTGGCTGCCACCCGCGCCCCCGCGCGCCGGGCCAGCTGGATGGCAGCGAGCCCGACGCCACCCGCTCCCGCCTGGATCAGCACGCGCTCCCCGGCCTGGAGATGGCCGAACTCGAAGAGACAGTCGTCGGCCGTGCCGAAGGGAATGGGCACCGTGGCGGCGCGCTCGAGGCCGAGACCCTCCGGAACGACCCAGGTCGCCGCGGCCTGCACCGCAGCGCGCTCGGCGTGCGAGCCATGCGGCATGACCGCCACCACCGGGTCGCCGACCTTGCGATCGGAGACGGCAGTGCCCACCTCGCGGATCCGACCCGCACACTGGTAGCCGACCACGTGCGGGCGCGAGGTCAGCTCGCCGCCCGCCCGGTGAAGCAGGTCGCCCCCCTCCAGGCTGACCGCGCGCACGTCGATCACCACCCCGTCGGACCGACAGACCGGGTCGGACACCTCCTCGTAGCGCAGGACCTCGGGCCCACCGACGTCGTAGTACACGGCCGCCTTCATCGATCCAAGGCTATCACGGGACGTGTATGCTCGGGGAATGAGACTGACCCGACCCCGAGTGGAGCCCCTCGAGCGGATCCACTGGACCGAGGAGATCGAGAAGATCCTCGCCTCGCTCTCCGCCGAGCTTCCCGGTGTCGCCGAGAGGCGACCCTTGGGGATCTTCTCGACGCTGGCGCACCATCCCAAGCTGCTCAAGCGCTGGCTGGTCTTCGGGAACCACGTGCTCGGCAAGTCGAGCCTGCCCGCGCGAGAGCGCGAGCTGATCATCCTTCGCGTGGGATGGCTGTGTCGCTCGGAGTACGAGTGGGGTCAGCACGTCGGGATCGCGCGCCGCGAGGGACTCTCGGACGAAGAGATCGCCAGGGTCGCTGACGGGCCCGATGCGCCGGGCTGGAGTCAGGACGACCGCTGGCTCCTGCGCGCGACCGACGAGCTGCATCGGGACGCCTTCGTGAGCGACGCGACCTGGCAGGCGCTCGCGGCGCGCTGGAAGACCGAGCAGCTGATCGACCTGGTCTTTGCGGTCGGCCAGTATCACCTGGTCTCGATGGCGCTGAACACACTCGGTGTCCAGCTCGATCCCGGCGTGCCGGGCTTTCGGGAGTCGGTCGGTCGCGAGCCGAGCCCTGCGAGCTAGGCTCTGCGGCCGGACCCGACACTCGCCCCCTCCTGCACACTCCCGATGCCCGCTTCGCCCACCGGAGAAACGATCCGCTCCTCTGGAGCGTCTCTAGCCATGCCCCCGGGAACCGTGAGGAGTACTTTCAGCCAGATGCTGCGGATCGGAACCTGGACCCTTCTGCTGCTCGTCGGGCTCGCCGCGCCCGTATCGGGCGGGGTCCGGGCGGCCGAGCCGGTCTCGGCGCACGGCTCGGCGGTCTTCGAGGACGGCGACCCGCGGGTCGAAGCCACCCTGCTCGTGGACGCGGCCGAGGCGCGACCCGGCGAGCCCGTGCGGATGGGAGTGCTCTTCGACCTCGACCCCGGCTGGCACGTGTACTGGCGCAATCCGGGAGAGGCGGGGCTCCCCGTCGAGCTCGACTGGCAGGTAGAAGACGCGCAGGTCGGACCCACACACTGGCCGGCTCCCGAGGTGTTTCGCGAGCAGGACGGCCTGCTCACGACCTACGGCTACAGCCGCCAGGTGCTGCTCTACGGAGAGGGGGCCTTCCGCTCCTCGGCCAACGCCTCCCGCAGGGTCCGCGTCGCCGCGGACTTTCTCGCGTGCCGGATCCAGTGCGTTCCGGGCCGCATCGAGCTCGAGCGCACGCTCGAGATCGGCACGCATACGCTGCCCCCCGCGTCCTCTGTACGGCGCCTCTTCGACGACTGGGCAGCGCGCGAGCCCGTTCCTCCCGCGACGCTGGGCGCGAGCATCTCGGTCGCCTACTCGCAGACGGCGATCCGCCCGGGCGATGCGTTCAAGGTCGCGCTCGCGGTCACCGGCGCCACGGCGGCGGGCTCCGATCCCTTCGTTCCGGAACGCACACCGGGTGTGACCTGGCGGGTGACGGGGACGCGCGGGCACCCGCTGGCGGGAGACGGCTTCGTGGTGACCCTCGAGGGCGAAGCCTCCGGCGAGGCCCCTGCCGGCGACCAGGTGCTTCGCGGTGCGCTCCAGGTTCGCCGCGGGCTCTTCGGCACGCGCTGGCTCCAGGTCGAGCTTCCCCTTCCCCGGGCTCCCGCGGGCGCCCAGATCGGGGCGGTCGAAGGCGAGTGGTTCGAGCCTGCGCAGCCCCTCGCTCCCCGCATTCCGTTCTGGCGCGCGGTGCTGCTGGCCCTGCTCGGGGGCGTGATCCTGAACGCCATGCCCTGCGTGCTTCCGATCCTGGCCCTCAAGGTCTTCGGCCTGACGGAGCTCGCGCAGGGCGAGCGGCGGGCGCTGCGACTCGGGGGCCTGGCCTACGCAGCAGGGATCAGCAGCGCGATGCTGGCGCTGGCGGCGCTGGTGATCGGACTGCGAGCGGCGGGCACCCAGGTGGGCTGGGGGTTCCAGTTCCAGGAGCCGCTCTTCGTGGCCGGGATCAGCGCCGTCTTGCTGGTCTTCGCGCTCAACCTCTTCGGAGTCTTCGAGATCCAGGTCCACGCCACGCGGCTTCAGCAGGCGGCGAACCGGATGAGTGGGCTGCGACGCAGCTACTTCGAGGGGACGCTGGCCGTCGTGCTCTCGACGCCGTGCTCGGCTCCCTTCCTGGGAACCGCCACCGGCTTCGCGTTCGTGGGGTCTCCGGCGGTGATCGTCGCGATCTTCCTGGCGATCGGCGCGGGGCTCGCCCTCCCCTATGCGGTCGTGACCTGGGTCCCCGGCTGGGCGCGCTGGATCCCGCGGCCGGGAGCCTGGATGGCACACCTGCGACGCGGCCTCGGCTTTGCCCTGCTCGCGACGATCGTGTGGCTGCTCTGGGTCGTCGGGCGGGTGCTCGGTAGCCAGGGCCTGGTCATGCTGCTGGGCTTCCTGGTCGTGCTCGCGTTCGGGACCTGGCTCTTCGGTCTGCTCCAGTCGCTGCGTCCCGGTCGAGGAATGCTCGCCCAGGGGGCGCTGCTGGCGGGCCTCGCGCTGGCCGCCCTGATCACCCTTCCCCTCGAGCCCAGCGCCGTGGCCCTGCCCGAGCAGAGTGGCGGCACGACCCCGGCGGCGAGCGAGCGGGCCTTCGACCCGGCGGCGATCCGCTCCGAGCTCGACCGCGGCCGGCCCGTCTTCGTCTACTTCACCGCCGACTGGTGCATCACCTGCCAGGTGAACGAGCGGCTGGTCCTCGAGAGCGCGCGCGTGCGCCGCAGCTTCGATCAGCTCGGGTTCGAGCGCTTCAAGGCGGACTGGACGCGCCCCGACGAGCGCATCCGCAAGGAGCTGATCCGGCACGGCCGTGCCGGCGTCCCGATGTACCTGGTCTACAGCCCGCGCGCCCCCGAGCGCCCGCGCGTGCTGCCCGAGATCCTGACGGTGGACCGGCTCGTTCGCGCGCTGCGGGACGCCGCCTCGAGCTGAGCGCGGCGGCGATCTCAGCGGACCCGCGCAGCGGCCACGCGCGTCGCACGCTTGCGAAGGCGCTCCACCAGCCGGCGCGACTGCTTCCGGACGTCGTCCACCAGCGAGTAGAAGACGGGCACCACGAGAAGCGTCAGAAAGGTCGAGGAGAGCAGGCCTCCGATCACGATGATGCCCATCGGGGTGCGCCACTCGGCGCCCCGGCTCGTCGAGAGGGCGACCGGGATCATCCCGAAGATCGTCGAGAAGGCGGTCATCAGCACGGGCCGTAGCCGCACCGGGCCGGCCTCGCGCATCGCCTGCGCTGCTGGAATGCCCTGGCTCTGGCGCTGGTTGGCGTAGTCGACGAGCAGGATCCCGTTCTTCATCACCAGGCCCATCAACGCGACGAGCCCGATCTGCGCAAAGATGCTCATCGCCGTTCCCGTGATGGCGAGCCCGGTGAACGCGCCCACGAACGCCAGCGGCGCGGTCAGCATGATGACCGCGGGCTGGACGAAGCTGTTGAACTGGCTGGCCAGGATCACGTAGAGGGCGACGAGCGCCATGCCAAAGGCGAACGCGACGGCCTGGGCGGAGTCCTTCATCCGCTCCCCCGGACCCGCGTGGCGTCCGGAGTACCCGGACGGGAGCCCCACCTGGGCGACGATCGCATCCAGGCGATCGGTTGCAGTCCCCAGCGCCACGCCCGCGGGAGTGTTCGCCAGGATCGTGATCTTGCGCCCCCGGTCCTCGCGATCGATGCGCGCAGGGCTGCGCGCGACCCGGATGCGTGCGACGCTGGCCAGGTCCACGAGCCCTCCGAACGCCGAGCGCACCTGCAGCTGGCCCAGGGCCGAGAGGTCGCTGCGCTGGTCTTCCTCGAGCCGGACTCGAACATCGTAGCGGCTGCCGCGTTCCTGGTAGGTCGCCACGTCGAGCCCCCCGACGAGCGCACGCAGCGTGGTGGCGAGCGAACGAACCGATACTCCCAGGTCGGCGGCGGCCTGGCGGTCGATGTGCACCTGGACCTCGGGCTTTCCGCGCTCGTGGCTCGTCTGGACGTCGACGAAGAGCGGAGACATCTCCATCCGGGCGCTGATCGCATCCGCCAGCTGCTCGAGCTTCACCAGGTCGGGCCCACGGATCGCATACTCCAGGTTGAACGCGCTGAAGCCGCCGCCCGAGACCCAGGGGATCTCGGTCACGCTGACCCGCTTGGCCTCCGGGGCGGCGCGGATGGTCGTCTCTCGGATCGGCTCGAAGAGCTCGACCTCCGTCTCCGAACGCGCGTCCTTGGGAGCCAGCTCCGCGTAGAGGCCCGCCTTGTGGGCCTGGGCACGGCTGTCGGCCCCGACCGTCACGAAGACCTTGCGCACCTGTGGAATCGCGTCGATCGCCGCGGCGGCCCGATGGGCCACCTCGCGGGTCTCGGTGATGCCGGAGCCGAGCGGCAGCTCGATGTCCACCTGCAGCTCACTGCGGTCGACCTTGCCCGAGAACGCGAGGGGGACCGTCCCCGCGATCCAGACACCACCCCAGACCGCCAGCGCCGCGACCGCCACCACGACCGCCCGTCGCCGCAGGGCCAGGGCCAGGAGACTGCCGTAGCGCTCCTCGAGCCCGCGATAGAGGCGCTCGAAGGCGGCAAAGACGGTCCCCGTCGTCTCCTCGCGTCTCAGGGTGAGCGAGCAGAGCATGGGCGTCAGCGTGACCGCGACCAGGAGCGAGATGGCTACGGCGAACGAGATCGCGAGCCCATACTCGAAGAAGAAGCGGCCGATGATGCCGCGCATGAACGCGATCGGAACGAAGACCGCGAGGACCGACGCCGTGCCCGCCACCACGGCCGCGCCGACCTCCTCGGTGCCGGCAGAGGCGGCCTCGAGCGGAGGCTGCCCGCTCTCGATCCGGCGATGGATGCTCTCGAAGACCACGATCGCGTCGTCGATCAACAGGCCGATCGAGACCGACAGGGCCATCAACGTCAAGACGTTGAGCGTGAAGTCCATCACGTAGAAGAGGAAGAAGGTCGAGACGATCGAGGTCGGGATCGCCACCGCGACGATCAGCGTCGAGCGCAGGCTGCGGAGGAACGCGAGGGTCACCATCACCGCCAGCAGCGCACCGATCGCCATGTCGATCGCGACGTCGCGCGACGACGCCTCGATGAAGCGGGTGACATCGCGTGCGACCTCGATGCGGATCCCCGGGGGCGCCATCCTGCGAATCCGCGCCACCTCGGCCTTGACCGCCCGCGCCACCGCGACCGAGTTCCGGCCCGACTGGCGCCGTACCTCGAGCGAGACGCCCCGCACGCCGTCGAGCTCGGCGTAGGTCCGCTCGTCCTCCATGCCGTCCTCGACCCGCGCCACGTCCCGCAGCCGCGTGGCGGCGCCGTTCTGGAACGCCACCGCCAGGTCCTCGAACTCCGCGACGCTCCCCAGCTCCCCCTTCGTCTTCAGGCTGAACTCGCCGCGGCTCCCAGCCACGTCGATCCGCCCGCCAGGGACGTCGGCGTGCTCGCTCTGTACGGCCCGGATCACGTCGTCGACGGCCAGCCCGTAGCTGCGCAGCCGGTTGGCATCGAGCCAGATCCGGATCTCCCGGTCCCGGCCCCCGACCAGCTCGGCCGATCCCACGCCGGGAATCCGCTGGATCCGCTCCTTGACCACGTCGTCGGCAAAGCGCGTCAGCTCCCGGATCGGCAGGTCGCCCGCGACCATCACCGACAGGATCGGGGCCGCGTCGGGATCGACCTTGGTCACCACCGGGGACTCGGCCTCGAGGGGCAGGTCGGCGCGAGCCAGAGCGACCTTGTCGCGCACGTCCTGGGCCTTGACGTCGGCATCCTCTTCGAGCTCGAACTGGACGAAGACCTGGGAGAGCCCTTCGGAGCTCACCGACGTGAGCAGCTTGATTCCCGAGATCGTGTTGACCTGCTCCTCGATCACGTCGGTGACCTCGGTCTCGACGGTCTCGGGCGTCGCGCCCTCGAGCACCGTGGTCACGGCGACGTAGGGAAACTCGACCCGGGGAAAGAGGTCGACCCCGAGCAGGGGCAGCGAGACCAGCCCGAGGGTCACGAGCGATCCCACCAGCATGGCGGCGGTGACGGGTCGCCGGATCGAGAGGTCAGCGATTCGCACGTGCGACCTCGAGCGCGACGCGGCGACCCTCGCGAACGCGGGGCAGGTTGGGCCCGGCCAGCACCCGCGCACCCGCCTCGAGCCCCTCGAGGACCTCCATCCGCGCCGCGTCCAGGTCCCGGACCTGCACCTCCCGGCGCTTCGCGCGACCGTCGACGGGAACGTACACGTAGTGGACGCCCTCGGTACCGAGCACGGCCCGTCGCGGAACGACGAGCGCGGTCCTCGGCTCGGGCAGCAGGTGTGCGCGGGCGAAGAGCCCGGGCTTGATCGCGAGGTCGGGGTTCGGGAGCGGCAGCCGGACCTCGAAGGCGCGGGTGCGGGGGTCGACGGCGTCGTTCAGCACCGCCACCAGGCTGTCGCGCGCGCCCTCGATCCCATCGATGTCGACCTGGGCGGGCGTGCCGATGTGAATGCGTGGCAGGTGAACGGACGGGACCTGCACGATCGCGACCACGAGGTCGGTCTTCATCACCCGGACCACGCGCGAGCTCGAGCTCATCATCGTGGTCTCCATGGCGCCCTCATCGACGAAGCGGCGCGTGACGGTCGCATCGTAGGGCGCGCGCACGAGCGTGTCCTCGAGCTCCTGGCGGGCCCGGGCGAGGGCCGTCTGGGCCTGTCCCAGCTGCGCGGCGGCGACCGCGTAGCGGGTCTCGACCGCGTCGAGCTGGTCCTGCGAGGCGACGGCGCGTTCGTGCAGCGCGCGCACGCGGTCCCGATCGCGGCGGGCCTTGTGCAGGTCGGCGCGCGCCAGCTCGAGAGCGTGCTGCGCCGCCTGCACGCGCAGCTCGTAGTCGATCGTGCGCGTTCGAAAGAGGGGATCGCCTGCCTGGACCCGATCGCCGACGCGAACGTAGATCTGATCGATGATGCCGTTGACCCGGGGGCCGATGTCGGTGGTCTTCTCGGCAGCGATGGTCCCGGTTCCGAGAATGGGCTCCGCCACCGACGTTCCCTCGACGCGCACCACCGCGAGCGCGAGCGGCTCGGGATCGACGTCGGTCGGGGCCGTCGGGGCCTCGCCACCGCACGCCAGACCCAGGGTGAGCAGGGCCGCGAGACCCCGGCCGGCTCTCATGACCGGTCTCCCTGCACGCAGGTCAGGCACGCCGAGAAGATCGCGCGCAGGGACGGCGCCGCCGCGCTCAGGGCGGGATCCGGCCGGCGCTCGATGCGGTCGGCGGCGGCGGCCGAGACCGCTCCCACCAGCGCGATCGCGAACTCGCGAGGATCGGAGCTCGCGAGCACGCCCGCTCCGCGGGCCTCGCGGGCGAGGGCCCCCACCCAGTCGACGAAGTCCTGGTACACCTGCAGGGCCCGCTCTCCCAGGCCCTCGCGAATGCGCCACGGCAGACCGCCCGTCGCCGAGGCGTAGATGCGGAGCAGACGTCGATCCTCGTCGAAGCACGCGAGCAGCGCGTCGATCACGCCGAGCAGCCGCTCCGAGGACCCGGAGAGCGCCTCGACCCGCGCCACCACCTCTGCGCTCATACGCTCCGCCGCGTGCTCGATCACCGCCCGGTAGAGAGCGTCCTTGCTCTCGAAGAGCGCGTAGAGCGAGGCCAGCGAGACCTGCGCCCGCGACGCGATCTCGGACATCGGGGCCCCCTCGTAGCCGCGCTCGGCGAAGACCTCGAAGGCCGCCTCGAGCGTATCCGCGCGCCGTAGCCCCTCGGCGTGGGCGCGGCGCATCGTCTTGCCCAGTGGGCCCCGATCGGCCTGCGTCATGGAGACGCGAGAATACTGTTTTGGTAATTCGTATTCTAGGGGTGAGCGGAGGTCTCCCGCTCCCGGATCCAGCGCGAGACGCTCGGAGAACGGCCGGCAGCCAGGGCCCCCGGCAGAGCCCGCAGCGACTCGAAGGGCATCGCGCGCAGGAAGGGAAGCACGAAGGCGTCCGGAAGCGGCGTCTCGGGCGCCATCCGAAGATCGAGCGTGACCTCCACCTCGCCCCGGCCCCGCGGAACCAGGCTCCAGCGCCCGCGCATGTCGCGGAGCCGGACCCGGCCTGGAACCCGGGGCAGCCGGTCGGGATCGCTCGAGAGCTCGATGCGCACCTCTCCGCTGGAGGTCTGCTCGACCCGCCAGTGCAGGATCGTGTCGCGGTCCCGGGCCGGCCAGGGGGCATCGATCTCGGTGTAGGTCCAGCCCTCTCGCTCCCTCACCTCGAGGCTGCGCGCGGCCCGGCAGGCGTAGAACCAGCGCGGCCGGACGCGGGCGTCCCCGAGCAGGTCGACCAGTGCCTGGAGCGAGGAGCGCACCCTGCGGCGGGCGCGGAACCAGGGGTAGGGCGAGCCCGGCACCTCCCGTACCCAGAGCTCGACCTCGCCGCCCCGATCCAGGGGCTGCCAGGCCGGCTCCCCGGCCTCCACCCCCGCGGCGGGCAGGACCAGCAGCGCCAGGAACGCCAGCACCTCAGGCCTCCTGCCTCGCCAGGTCCGATCGCACCCGCAGGTACTGCGCATAGCGTTGCTGCGACAGGCTTCCCTGGCCGAGCGCGCGCCGCACCGCGCAGCCGGGCTCGGACACGTGCGCGCAGTCGCGAAACTGGCAGGCGGGAGCCAGGCGAGCCACCTCGGGGTAGAGCTCGGCCAGCAGCGCGGGATCGGCGACGCCCGACGCCAGCTCCCGGATCCCCGGGGTGTCGATCACGACGGCCCCTCCCGCGAGCCGCAGCCAGATCGAGCTTCGGGTGGTGTGGCGGCCGCGCTCGCCCCGGCGCCCGAGGTCGCCCGTCGCGAGCCGAAGCTCGGGTCGCAGCGCGTTCAGGAGCGACGACTTGCCCACACCACTGTGGCCCGCGAACACGCTGCGCCGGCCCGCGAGAGCCTCGCGCAGCGCGTCGAGGCCGCTCCCCGTGCGAGCCGATACGGGAAGGACGGGCAGCGCCACCTCGAAGCCCCGGATCTCCTCGGGCAGCGGCCCCTTCCAGAGGTCCAGCTTGTTCACGACCAGGATCGCGTCCAGACCGCCCGCCAGCGCCGCCAGCTGCATGCGATCGACGAGGCCCGCTCGAAAGGGCGGCCGGCAGACCGCCGTGACGATCGCGAGGCGATCGATGTTGGCGGCGATCACGTGGCGCCGGCGCGGATCGTCGCGCGGTCGCCGCCGCTCCAGCTGGCTGCGCCGCGGCAGGCGCTCGAGCACGATCCTGCGAACCGGGTCGAAGCGGACCTCGTCGCCGACGGCCAGCTCGACCTCGTCGTGCGCCTGGCGACCGGTCAGGCGCAGCGAGACCCGCTGGTCGCCGGCCACGACCTGGCAGCCGCCTCGCACAACGCTGAGGACGATTCCGAAGGCTTGCGGACTCACCCGGGACGATCCCGAACCGCTAGACGCGCTCGAAGAATCGGCTCCGCTCCCAGCCGGTCACGGCCTCGTCGAACTTGCGCTTCTCGGTGCGCGCGTAGTGCAGGTAGTGCTCGATCACGTCCTCTCCGAAGGCGCGCCGGAGCATTGCGGACGACTCCGCGCAGCGGATCGCCTCGCCCAGGGTCGCGGGCACCTGCTCCACATCGCGCGCGGCGTAGAGATTGCCCTCGAAGAGGGGCGGGGGCTGGAGCTGTCGCTCCAGGCCGTCGAGCCCCGCCGCGAGCAGCGCCGCAAAGGCCAGGTAGGGGTTGGCGTCGGCCCCGGGGATCCGGCACTCGATCCGCAGCGACCGTCCCTTGCCGACGACGCGGAAGCCGGTGGTCCGGTTGTCGTACGCCCAGGCGACGGCGGTGGGCGCAAACGTGCCGCGAACGTAGCGCTTGTAGGAGTTGACGTTCGGCGCCAAGAAGACGGTGATCGCCCGCGCATGCTCGATCAGTCCCGCGCTGAAGTGCAGGAAGACCTCCGAGGGTCGCGCCGGCGTCCGGGGCAGGGGCTCGCCGTCGCCTGCGAACAGCGGTTCTCGACCGGAGCGATCCCACAGGCTCAGGTGGACGTGCATGCTGCTGCCGGCGTGGGCCTCGTTCCACTTGGCCATGAAGGTGACCGCCAGGTCCTGCGACCAGGCGACCTCCTTGGCGAGCTGCTTGTAGATCACGTGGCGATCCGCCATCTCGCCCAGCTCCGCGTAGCGCAGGTTGATCTCGGTCTGACCGGGTCCCCACTCGCCCTTGCTGAACTCCACGGGGATGCCCGATGCCTCGAGCTGACGGCGGATCTCGCCCACCAGTGGCTCGATCTTGGTGCCCTGCAGCAGGTGGTAGTCCTCGACGTAGCTGCCGAAGGTCTCGAGCTCCTCGAAGCGCTTGCGCCGCGCGGAGTCGTAGCTCTCCCGAAAGGCGAAGAACTCGAGCTCGGACGCCCCCTTCACCATGTAGCCGGCCTCTCGCGCGCGCTCGAGCTGGCGCTCGAGGACCTGGCGCGGGGCGACGGCGACGGGCTCTCCGGTCTCGTCGTCGAGCGTGTCGCAGAGCACGATCGCGGTCCGCTCGAGCCAGCTCGCGATCCGCAGCGTCGAGAGGTCGGGCACGCAGTGGAAGTCGCCGTAGCCCGTCTCCCACGAGGTGAAGCGGTAGCCGGGCACCGGGTCCATCTCCATGTCACAGGCGAGCAGATAGTCGCAGGCGTGCATGCCGTGGTGGGCGATCTCGTCCATGAAGAAGGAGCCGGTGATCCGCTTGCCGACCAGCCGCCCGTAGAGATCGGGGACGGCGGTGATCACCGTCTCGATCCTCCCCGAGCGTACGCGCCGCTCCAGCTCCTTCAGGCCTACGCGCCCGGCCTCTCGGGGGCCTGGCTCGTCCGTCGTCTCCGGTGGATTCATGGTCCTATTCTTGCCCCTTCGGCCCCCCCGCCGCCATGGGCTAGGATGCGCCCATGACCGGCATCCGACCTCCGCGCATGGGCCCCGCCTCCCGCTGGTACGTCTCACAGCGGCTCCGGCTGCACTACGTGGACTGGGGCAACGAATCGGCCCCCCCGCTGCTGCTCATCCACGGGGGGCGGGACCACTGCCGCAACTGGGACTGGGTCGCCGAGGCCCTTCGGGACGACTACCACGTGATCGCTCCGGACCTGCGAGGGCACGGCGACTCGCAGTGGGTGATCGGCTCGGGCTACGCCATGATCGACTACGTCTACGACGTCGCGCAGCTCGTCCACCAGAAGCGGCTCGAGCCGGTCACGATCATCGGGCACTCGCTCGGCGGATCGATCTCGCTGCAGTACACCGGGATCTACCCCGAGACGGTGCGCAAGGTCGTCTCGATCGAGGGTCTCGGTCCTCCCCCGCGCATGATCGAGGAGCGCCAGTCGAAGCCGGCGCCGGCACGGATGCGAGAGTGGATCGAGATGGTTCGCGGCATGGCCTCGCGGCACCCGCGGCGCTACGAGACGCTCGAGAAGGCCCTCGAGCGGATGCAGGCAGAGAATCCCCACCTGTCTCCCGAGCAGGCGCGCCACCTGACGGTCCACGGCATGAACCAGAACGAGGACGGCACCTACACCTGGAAGTTCGACAACTACGTCCGCGCCTTCTCCCCCTACCTGTTCAACAGCGAGGAGGCGCGCGGGCTGTGGAGCAACATCACCTGTCCGACGCTGCTCGTGCGTGGAACGGAGAGCTGGGCCAGCGATCCCGAGAAGGACGGACGTGCGAGCGAGTTCCAGAACGCGCGGGTCCTCAACGTGGACAGCGCCGGTCACTGGGTCCACCACGACCAACTCGAGGTGTTCCTCGAAGCGGTCGGTCGCTTCCTGGAGGAGTGAAGAATGAAGGTCGGTGTCATGCCCGCACTGCCGAACCCGATCGCCACGCGCGAGTTCATCGCGGCCTTCGGTCGCGCGATCGAGGAGCGCGGCTTCCACTCGCTCTGGGTCCCGGAGCACGTGGTGCTCTTCGACGAGTACGCCTCGCGCTATCCCTACAGCCCCGATGGGCGCGTCCCCGCGGGCGACGAGGTCGGAGTCCTCGACCCGCTCGACACGCTGGCGTTCCTGGCGGGCGTGACGGAGCGGATCCGGCTCGCGACCGGAATCTGCCTGGTGCCGCAGCGCAGCCCCGTCTACACGGCCAAGCAGGCCGCGACCGTGGACTGGCTCTCGGGGGGCCGGCTCGACTTCGGGGTGGGCGTGGGCTGGCTGCGCGAGGAGTTCGAGGCGCTCGGCGTGCCCTGGGAGCGGCGGGGAGCGCGCACCCGCGAGTGCCTTCTCGTGATGCGCAGCCTGTGGTGCGACCGGGTCTCGCGCTTCGACGGCGAGTTCTACCAGCTCGCCGAGTGCCGCCAGTACCCCAAGCCGATCCAGCAGCCCCACCCGCCGATCCACTTCGGAGGGGAGTCCGACGCAGCGCTGCGCCGCGTGGCCGAGCTGGGCCAGGGCTGGTATGGCTTCGACCTCGAGCCCCAGGAGGTGCGCCCCCGCCTCGAGCGCCTCGATGGCTTCCTGGCCGAGAGCGGGCGGAGCCGGGACGAGATCTGGATCACGATCTCGCCCTACATGCGCGGCTGCGACCGCGACCGGCTCGAGCGCTACCGCGATGCCGGCGTCGACCAGGTGATCGTGCTCTGCGGCGCGAGAACCCTGGATCGGGTGCTCGAGCGGCTGGACGGCCTGGTCAAGGAGCTGGTGGAGCCGGCTCTGGGGATGTAGGACTCCGGCGGGGGCGCTCCGTGGCGGGTCGCGCTAGGCGAAGAGATCGAGGAGCGAGCCGATCAGCCCCAGGTCGGTTCCCAGGACCCGCATCGAGGCCCGCGCCTGCAGGCTCGCGGTCATCTGGTTCACGAGCTCTCCGGCCAGGTCGACGGTCTCGGGCGCGGGGGCCTGCTCGACCTGAGCCCGCGTTCCTCCCTGGGCCACGGCCGTCTGGTGGCTCCGCAGCGGGCGGAAGTCCTTCGTCAGCAGGTTGGCCACGTTGTGGGCAGAGGCGCCCAGGCGCACCTCGGCGGCCGAGATGCCCGAGAGGGCGATGGAGGCGGTGCTGTTCACGAGGGGCTTCCTTTCCCTTGCACGGGGTCGACGGACTCATCGGTAGCGACAGCCGACGACTTGAGCGCCCTGGTATGCTCGGGCAATGAAGTACGGGCTCATTCTCGCCGCGCCCACGATCGCCGCCCAGGTCGAGGCCGCGCGCCGGGCCGAGGCGCGCGGCTTCCACTCCGTCTGGACCATCGAGTTCTTCAACCAGCACGGCTTCGTGCGCCTGGCGGCCGTCGCTGCGGCGACCACGCGGGTCCAGCTCGGCACGGGCATCGCGTACGCCTTCATGCGCACGCCGCTCCTGGCTGCGAGCGCCGCCATGGACATCGACGAGCTCTCGCATGGGCGCATGATCCTGGGGCTGGGAAGCGGAACCCGCTCGATGAACGAGCGCTGGTACTCGATCCCCTTCGACCGACCTCCCGCCCCGCGCATGGCCGAGGCGGTGCAGCTGATCCGCGCCGCCTTCGCGGCGCAGAAGGGCGGCGGCCTTCGCTTCGAGGGGGAGCACTACCGGGTCGAGATCCCCGCCTACGCCAGGCCGGATGCGCCGCGCAGCGAGATCCCGATCTACATCGCCGGTGTCAACCGCGGGATGATCCGGACTGCCGCCGGACACGCCGATGGGCTGGTCGGGCACCCCATCTACACCCGTCGCTACATCCGCGAGAAGGTGCTCCCCGAGCTCGAGGGCTCGACCTGTGAGCTGGCGCAGTACGTGGTGTGCTCGATCTCCGACGACGTCGACGAGGCCCGCCGCGAGGCGCGCGCCCAGATCGCGTTCTACTACACGACCCGTCTCTACCACTCCGTGCTCGACGTCCACGGCTGGCGCGAGGCGGGCGAGGCCTGCGCGCAGGCCTTTCGCAAGGGCGACTTTCGCGGCATGAGCCAGGCGATCCCCGATGCGCTGCTCGACGAGATCGCCGTGACCGGCCGACCCGACGAGGCCCGCGACCGGCTCGCGCAGTGGGAGGGCCTGACGTCTCACCCCCTGCTCTATCCACCCAGCGTCGGCGCCAGCCGGGAGCGCGTCCTCGAGAACCTGGCCGCCATCGCCGACACCTTCGGACCCGAGCCCTAGCAGCGCGGCCGCAGTCCGAGCGCGCCGCGGAGGCATCCTCCGCGCAGCCGGGGGCGGGCGGGCGCCGCGCAACCGGTCGTCGCACGTGCATTCAAGTCGCACGCTGTCGCAGCCGATGAGGGGAGCAGATGGACCCGATCTCTGCTCGCCCCAGCCGACCTCACGCCGCCGAGTCCGCGACTCTGGCGACCCAGCGGCAGCACGCTCGAGCCCGAGAGCGAGAGGCCAGGCGCCCCGAGGAGTTCGCGAAGCCGTTGCTGCCCCAGCGGGAGGGGCCGAGCGAAGGGACCGGCGCGACCGCGGAGCGCCTGGCAGGTCTACCGTTGATCG
The DNA here is from genome assembly GCA_046757685.1 of Myxococcota bacterium. GTDB lineage: Bacteria > Myxococcota_A > UBA9160 > SZUA-336 > SZUA-336 > JBHHYV01. The sequence continues at coordinate 8,637 of JBHHYV010000037.1, read as the reverse complement.
CGGTCAGCGCCGGGTTGCCCCGGGGCCCCGACCTGGTGCCCGACCCCGAAGAGGTCCTGCGCCGGCAGCTGGCGGATCGCGCCGAGCTGATCGATGTGAGCCCGGTGCTGGCCCAGGCGACGGCCCCCGCAGCTCCCTCGCCCGCGCAGCCGACCTCGACCGGGCACGGGAGCGCGCAAGCCGCTCGCGAAGCCGGGGATCCGCTCCCGCGCGGCCGGAGCCCCGAAGAGCCGCTCCCGTTGCTCGGGGACGGCCGCACCCTCGAGGACTCCGACACCGGCCAGGCTCGATCCGAGGCGCCCGTCCGACCCGCCCCGCGCCGCCTCCCCTCGGAGAGGGAGCAGCAACGACTCCAGCGCAGCGACCGCCAGCGCGCGGAGCGCTCGAGCGACCCCCGGTCGCTCGAGCGCATGAGCACGCTCGGCCCGCAGGCCGGAAACGTGCAGCCGCGAGAGGCCGCACGCGACGAGCCCGGAGCCGCAGGTCGAGGCGCGCAGCCCGACCGCCTGCCGGGCGAGGAGGTTGCACGGAGAGAGCTGACCCAGGCCGGAATCGTCGAGGCCCGCCAGTCGCGAGATCTCTTCGCCCGCTTCCTGGCAGGAACCCCCGCGCGCGACCCAGGTCCGGTACCACGGCCGCGCGAGGTGCTGGGCATTCGCAGCCGCCCGATCTCGGTCAAGGTCTGAGTCGATCGAGGTCTGAGGCCGCGGACTCCAGCCCCCGCCAGACCCCGACCGCGGATCAGCTCAGCGTAAAGAGAAAGGTGGCGCCCCTCCCCGGGGCGCCCTCGGCCCAGATGCGCCCGCCGTGCGCCTCGATGATCCGCTCGCAGACCGCCAGCCCGGCACCCGTCCCGGGAATGTCCTCGCTGGCGCCGCCCCGCTCGAAGAGCTCGAAGATTCGCTCGGCGCGACCGTGCTCCAGCCCGATCCCGCGGTCCCGCACGGCGACCGCCCAGCCGTCCGGTCGCCGGTCGGCACGAACCTCGATCTCGACCGGCTCCTTGCCCCGAAACTTCAGCGCGTTCTCGAGCAGGTTCTGGAAGACGCGCACCAGCTGGATCCCGTCGACGTCGAGCGTCGGAAGCGGCTCTCGACCCACTCGCGCATGGGCCTCCCGAAGCGGCACCCGCAGGTTGGCGAGAGCCTGGTCCAGGATCGCATCGAGCGACGTGGGCGCGCGGCGAAGCGGCTGCGAGCCGATGCGGGCGAAGTCGTGGAGCGAGTCGACCAGCGCTCGCGCCCGGCTGCTGGCTGCCAGGATTCCCCGGAGACACTCGCGGGTCTCGCGATCGTCGGTCGCGCCGAGGCGCTCCTCGAGCCGCGCGGCGAGATGCGTGATCGCACGCAGCGGCTGGCCCAGGTCGTGGGCGAGCACCGCCGCCAGCTCCTCTCTCTGCCTCACAGGCCACGCTCCCCGCGCTGCAGGGTAGGCGCTCGTGGAGTGCCGCTCCAGAGCGAGCGCAGGGGACTTCGCTACCCTGGGCCCCGATGGTTCGCGTCGATACGCCCTCGGGGGCCCTCGAGGGTGAGCGTCAGGGAGGCGCCGCGATTTTTCGCGGCATTCCCTACGCGCGTCCACCGGTCGGCAGCCGTCGCTTCCGAGCGCCCGAGCCCGCCGCGCCCTGGACGGGGACGCGCCTGGCACGGAGCTTTCGCTCGAGCGCCCCCCAGTCCGCGCCCATGCTGCCCCTGCTCGGACGCTTGATCGGCGGCACCGCGCCCGGTCAGAGCGAGGACTGCCTGTACCTGAACGTCTGGACCCCGGCTCCCGACCCTCGGCGGCGTCCCGTCCTGGTCTGGATCCACGGCGGCGCCTTCGTGATGGGCTCGGGCTCGTCGGCCCTCTACTCGGGCCGTCGCCTGGCGGTGCGCGGCGACGTAGTCGTCGTCACGCTCAACTACCGGCTCGGGGCGCTGGGGTTCCTGAACCTGCGGGGTCTGGTGCCCCACGGAGACGACGTGCCGTCGAACCTGGGACTGCGCGACCAGATCGCGGCGCTCGAGTGGGTGCAGCGCCACATCGAGTGCTTCGGAGGCGATCCCGAGAACGTCACGCTGATGGGGGAGTCGGCGGGAGCGATGAGCGTGGGGACGCTGCTGGGAACCCCTCGCGCGCAGGGGCTCTTTGGCCGCGCGATTCTGCAGAGCGGCGCCGCCCACAACGTCGCCTCGCGCGAGCAGGCCGCCCACGTCGCCGAGAGCTTGCTGCGCGAGGTCGGCGTGGACGCCCTCGATGCGGGGGGACTCGAGAAGCTCTCGCTCTCCGCCTTGCTGCGCGCGCAGCGCAAGGTGGGCCTGAGCCTGGGTGCGCGCGGGGGGCTGATGGCCTGGCAGCCGAGCCTGGACGACGACCTGCTGACCACTCCCCCGCTGCGGACGATCGAGAGCGGGCTCTCGAAGTCCGTGCCGGTACTGATCGGAACCAACCGCGACGAGTGGCGGCTCTTCCTGTGGGGCGATCCGCAGGGACGCCGGCTCGACCCGGCCGGTCTGCGCCGGCGCATCGAGCGAAGCCTGCAGCCGGCCCCGAGCCGCGACGTCGACCTCGCGGTCGAGCTCTACAGCCGTCCGCGCCTGGACCGCGGGCGGCCCACGCCGACCGACAGCTGGGTGGACTTCCAGACCGATCGGATCTTTCGCTACCCGGCCACGCGCCTGGCCGAGATCCAGTCGAGGCATGTGCCCGAGACCTACGCGTACCTCTTCAACTGGCGACCGCCGCTGCTGCGCACGCGCCTGGGCGCCGCGCACGGCGTCGAGATCCCCTTCGTCCTTGGCAGCCTGCGCCGCCGCGAGCTGCGGCCGCTGATCGGCTGGTCACCGAGCGCCCTTCGGCTCTGCGATCGCATGCAGCAGGCCTGGGCGCACTTCGCGCGCACCGGGCGCCCGGAGTGTGATCTGCTTCCGGACTGGCCGGCCTACGATCCCGAGCGCCGGGCCACCCAGATCCTGGGCTCCGACTGCTTCGTCGAGGACGCTCCGCTCGAGGAGACCCGTCGCTTCTGGGAAGGGCGCCTAGACCGCTAGCTCCCCGTGGCCGTCGATCCGGGCGCGCTTTCCGCAGAACTCCTCGCGCGTCATGGCCGCCATCAGCTCGGGATCGCTCGAGCTCGCCCAGCTGCGGCGGCCATCGCTGAGCAGGCACGCGGCGTGCGCGCGCTCGGGCCCCTCGGCGCCGTGCATGACCGTGTACGACTCGATCTCGACCGGGCCGTCGAAATCGACCACCGCCTCGCGGCTCGGGAGTGCATCGACCTGTGCCTGGAGATCCTCGTGGCGGAAGGGCTCGACCGGGGGCTCGCTCGAGTAGACGCCGAACGCGTGCTTGGTCAGGAAGCCGCCGTTGGCCGTGATCAGTCCCCGCGTGCCCGGCTCGGCGCGAAGCCGCTCGACCATGCGCGCGATGCTGTGCATGACGTAGTTGTTGAGCGGACCGCCTCCGAAGGTGAGGCCTCCGGTCACGGTGAGCGGGCGCTCGAGCGAGAGCCCGAGCTCCTGCGCCGCCACCTGTACGGCCGACGGAAAGCAGCTGTAGACGTCGACGGGGCCGAGATCGTCGACCCCGAGCCTGGCCAGCTCGAGGACGCGCCGCCCGGCGAACCGGATCGCGGGCGAGGAGTGCAGGTCGACGCGATTCGACACGAAGTCCGTGTCGTGGGCGTCCGTCCCGGCATGGGGGTAGACGAGCCGGTCGTCGGGAATCTGCAGGCTGCGCGCCACGCCGAGCGAGCACAGGAAGATCGCTGCCGCCATGTCGACGCGCGAGTTGGAGTTGAGCATGAGCGTGTACGGGAATCCGATCATCCGGTTGCTGGGAGAGGGAGTCGCGATCTCGTCCGCGCTGTGGGCCTCGCGAATCCAGGCGTGGGGATTGTCGACGGCCACCGAGTTGAAGCGCGCCCAGAGCTCGCCGATCCGCACGCGCTGCGCCTCGAGCGAGTCGCCCCGCGCATGGCGCAGCGCGTTCTCGAACATGGGGTAGATCTGGATCGGCATCCGGATCTTGCGCGCGAGCTCGGCCGGACCCAGCATCGGGTGGTCCTCGCCGATGATCCGATCGGGCTTGCCGGGCGCCTTGCGGTACGAGAGCTGGATGCCGGCGCGCCGGGCCCGCGCCTGGGTGCGCCCGGTCTCCGCGCCCACGAGCGCCACGACTCGACGCTCGCCGCGCAGGATCTCGAGGGCGCTCTGGTTGAGCACGCTCTGGACCATGTTTCCGCCATAGGGGGTCGAGCAGGTCTCGGCGCCGGGCACGTCGAGCTCGCTCGCGAGCACGCGGCCGGGATCCTCGTAGGGCCAGACCCCGCGCACCACGCGCAGCGATTCGATCCGCCGACAGAGCTCGCGCGCACCTGCGTCCTGGGCCGCCCTCTCGATCGCCTCGCGCATCAGGGTCAGCGGCTCACGCGCCCGGAGCGGGTCGTCCTCGCGCTGCAGGAGCTGCGCGACACCGACGATGACGGGCGTGTTCGGATCCAGCGTCATGGGGCCTCCCTTCGCTCCGGGATTGTGAGCGATCACGGACCCGACGGGAAGCGGCCGACGGGAAGCGGCCGGCGGGAAGGCGCGATCCGGCCCGCGGCCCTCGAGTCTGTTAGCCTGACGCGCGAGCCTGGTGAGTCCCGCGCATCTCGCGCATCCCGGAGAGGCACCGCGCATGAAGGATCGGTCCGTGCCTGCTGTGCCCCGCGGCTTCCCGCGGAGCAGCCCGAGCCCGGAGCTTCCCTGGCTCGAGCGCTGGCTGCTGCCCTATATGCGCGAGTCGCTCCTGTGGCCGGTTCTCGCCGCCATCGTGGGACACATCGTCGCGGTGGTCGCTCCCGCACTGCTCTACGCGCTGCGCGACCACAGCCCGCTCGGCGCCCTTGCCCTGGCCCTGCTGCTGGCCCTGAGCGTCGGGGGAGCGCACGAGGAGGTCCGTCAGTGCGGAAGGCCCGGCGCGCTGGGGGGCGTGATCCTGGTCACCTGGATCCTGAGCGGCGCGGTCGCCCTCGCGGCGGATCACTACGGCCTGCTCTAGGCTGCGGCCCGCGCGCGTGCCTCAGGCCTTGGAGCCGAGTCGATCTGCCACGTCTGCGTAGCCAGCATCGAGCGCATAGATCCTCTCGAGCTCCGCACGCTCGCGGCCCGCATGTCCCAGGTCGGCATGGCACAGCGCCCGCTCGTAGCGGAGCGCCAGCCGAAGACTCTGGGGCCGCCCTCCCCGGCGTCGCAGCGCCAAGCTGCAGGCCTCGCGAGCGGCGCGCGCCAGTCCAAGGCTGCGGAGCGCACGCGCCCGGTAGAGCAGGGCGGCGGTCTCGAGGGGCGAGGCGTTCTCGAGCCCGTCCGTGAGCGTCACCACGCGCCGGGCCACGTCGGGCCCGATCGGCCGAACCTCGAGCAGCAGCTCGGCCAGCGAGATCCGGATCGTCAGGTCCTCGGGGGCATCGCGGTGGAGCTGCTCGATCTGCCCCAGCGCCTCGGCGAGGCGACCGCGGCGCTGCGCGACCTCGACCCGGGCCAGGCGCACCCCCTCGATGCTGGGCACGAGCCTTGCCGCGACCTCGTCGGTGATCGCGATGTCGACGCTCGCATCGAGGTCGTAGCGGGCCAGGGCCTGCCCCAGCTGCGGCGCGCCCGCCCCTGCACTCGAGAGCAGGTCGTCCGCCTCGTCGAGACGATCGAGCTTGAGCGCCAGGCAGCCGGCCAGGAACGCCGCGTCGGCGGTACGCCTCGCCGAGCCGAGCCGCTCGAGCGCCTGCCGCTCGTCGCCCGCCGCGAGCGCCCGACAGCCGTCGATCAGGGCCCGGTCGCGGAAGGGGATCGAGAGCCTCTCGAGGAAGCCCGGCTCGATCTGAGCCGCACGCTTGGAGGCGGAGACCCGCCGCGTGTAGAAGAGTCCCGTCCCGGGAATCCCGGCCGTCGCGCGTGCCCCGGATCGGCCCAGGGTCAGCTTGGCGCCGCGCGGGCCGAGCGAGACCGACGCGCCGCGCTTGCTCAGGTTGAGCGTGACTCCCGGGGCGATCTTGATCCGGCGCCAGAATCGAAAGCTCATGCGTGCGCAGTGTGCGCCGATTGCGGCCGACGCCGCCAGCCCTGCGCTCCTAGAGAATGGGGATCAAGCTCGGATCCGAGCCGGTCGATCCTTGGCTTCGAGGCTTGGAGACGGAGGACACGTGCGTGGCGAGGTGCGAATGCTGCTGACCCGCGACCAACTCGGCGCCTTGAGCGAGCTGGTGAGCCTTGGCGTGGGCAGGGCGGGCGGCCTGCTGAGCGAGATGCTCGGCGCTCGACTCGAGCTCTGGGCGCCCGAGGTCACTGCCGGAACCCCGACCGAGCTGGAGCCCCACGTGGGCGAGCGCGCCGATGACCCGCTGGCGATCGTGGACCTTCCGCTTTCCGGTGCGTTCGAGGGCCGGGGCATGCTCTGCTTCTCTCCATCGGACGCGACCCGCCTGGTGCGCCTCCTGACCGGCGGCACCGCGCAGACGGACGGGATCGATCCCATGCAGGCAGGCGCGCTGGCCGAGATCGGAAGCGTGGTCCTGAACGGCGTCGTGGTGGCCCTCAGCCAGCTGGTCTCCAGGACGACCCGCTGCGGTGTTCCCCAGTGCTCCGTGTCGTCGCTCAGGGAGAGGCTCGCGCGCTCGGTCGCTCCCGCCGCCACGATCGTCGCTCCCACCCCCTTCGCGGTCGAGCATCACCGGATCGAGGGAACGCTCGTGCTGGTCCTCTCCAGCGGCGCCTTCGACGGTCTGATCGCGGCCATCGACCCCCTGGCCGGCGAGTCGGCGTAGGCGGGAACTCCGAGTGAACTTGCAACCGTCCCCGTTCTGGATGCTCGACCCGCTGCCCATCGGAGCTCTGGTGGTGGACTCCGCGCTCCAGGTCCTGGCGTGGAACCGTCGCCTCGAGGACTGGACCGGCATCCCGAGCTCACAGATCGTCGGGACCGACCTGACCGAGCGCTTTCCGCACTTTGGCGAGCACCACTACAGCGCCCGCCTGCGGCAGGTGTTCGTCTCGAGATCCTCGGTCCTCTTCTCGGCGCAGCTCCATCCGGGGCTCTTTGCCCCGGCGGGTGGAGGGCGCGAGCGGATCCAGCACACGACTGTCGTGCCCCTGCACTCTCCGACGACTGGAGAGACGCTGGCGCTCTTCGCAGTCCAGGATGTGACCGAACCCGTGGAGCGAGAGCGGGAGCTGCGACAGGCCAGGCGGGCGGTCGAGCGCGCGGCGCTCGAGAAGGAGCGCTTCCTCGCCAGCATGAGCCACGACCTTCGCACTCCGATGACGGCAATCCTGGGCTATGCGGAGCTGCTGCTGGAGGACGGGGACATCACCTCGGCGCCCGAGAAGCGCCTGCGCGCGATCCAGGTCATCCGGCGCAACGGCCGCCATCTGCTCGACCTGATCAACGACATCCTCGACCTCTCGAAGATCGAGGCCGGAGGCATGCGCCTCGAGAGGCTCGACGTCTCGCCCTTCGAGGTGGTCGCGGACGTCCACTCGCTGATGATGGTGCAGGCCGAGGCGAAGGGGATCGAGCTCCGGATCGAGCTCGACGGAGCCCTCCCCCGATCGATCCGAACCGATCCCACGCGCCTGCGCCAGATCCTGACCAACCTGGTCGGGAACTCGGTCAAGTTCACGGAGCGCGGTCACGTGACGGTTCACCTGGGCTTCGATCGCGGCTCGAGCGAGCTGCGCTTCTGCGTGGTCGACACGGGTGTGGGGATCGCACCCGAAAAGCTGCCCCTGCTCTTCCAGCCCTACCGGCAGGCCGATCGCACGACGACGCGTCGCTTCGGCGGCACCGGTCTCGGGCTCTCGATCTGCAAGCTCCTGGCCGAGCACCTCGGGGGTCGCATCGAGGTAGAGAGTCAGCCGGGCCGCGGCAGCGAGTTTCGTCTCTACCTTCCCGTGGACGCCTCCGGCCCCATCGAGCCGGTCGAGTCCTCGGCCCAGGCCCTGGCCCTGCGCGCCTGGGACCCGTCCACCCAGCGGCCACCTCCCAGCCCCACCGAGCTCGCGTGTCACATCCTCTTTGCAGACGACAGCCTCGACAACCGCCGACTGGTGGGAGCTGTGCTGCGGAGGCATGGTGCGACGCTCGACCTGGTCGAGGATGGCCACCAGGCCGTGCTGCGCACCCTGGTCGCGAGCGACGCGGGCCGCCCCTATGACGTGATCATGCTGGACATGCAGATGCCCGTGCTCGATGGTCTGGACGCCACTCGGGAGCTCCGGCGCCGGGGCTGTGACGTTCCGATCGTGGCGCTCACCGCGAACGACTGTCCAGAGGAGCGCAATCGCTGTCTCAGCAACGGCTTCAGCGCCTTCGTCCCCAAGCCGATCGATCGCGAGCTCCTGATCCGTACCCTGGCGGAGCTGGTGCGTGGCAAGGACGAGCCTCCGGAAGGCTGAGGGCGCCGGCCCTGCGATCGCCGGGTCGAACCCGGTGAAGCTCGCGGAGCGCCTGCGACGGGGCATCCGCCCCAGCCGGGCCCTGCGCACGAACACCCTGCGTGTGCGGTCGCTCCTGAACGCGCTGCTCTTCTTCGCCATCTTCATGGTCGCACTGCCGTGGCTGGCCCACTGGCTGCTGCCCGCGTCGCTCTCGACCGGCGCAGGGCTGCGACACGGGTTCGCCCTC
>JBHHYV010000036.1:0-28493 GCA_046757685.1 Myxococcota bacterium | reverse complement strand
CCGCGGCCTCGCCCGACACGGGATCCCAGGCTGCCGGGAAGTCGAGCGCCAGGATGCGCTCCTCGAGCTGGCTGCGGAGCACGCGCGCATCCGGAACCCGCTGGCCGCGGACCAGGCCCAGGTGGGCCCAGTGCTGCGCCTCGGGCAGGGCCACGTTGCCGCGCCAGGCAATGGCCTCGGCATGGCGATCGGCGACCACGGGGTTGAACGAGATCCCGCAGGCGCTCCAGAGGCCCGAGGTGCTCGGACGCAGGTGGCGGTCGAGAGCGCGGCGCGCCGCATCGTGCGACGCCACGGCACGCGCCCCCAGCGGCACCAGGCCCCCGGCCGTCACGACGCGCAGCCCCTCGTCCCGCCCGCGATCCCAGCCCGCGTAGATCTGCTCCTCGTCCCACCAGAGGCGATCGGAGAGCGCCTCGGCGGTCATCTCGGTGCGAATCGTGAGCTTCTTGCACTGGCGCTCGTCCCCGAGGGCCTCCCAGGCGCGCGCCGCCTCCTCGAGCCCCAGCAGGAACCAGCCGCAAAAGACCGGATCCTCGACGACGAAGGGATGGCCGACCCGCAAGGCCTGGACGGGATCGAGCCCGCAGGCTGCCGCGGAGCGCGCCAGGGTACCGAGGTCGTCGATCCACTCGTCGATCTCCTCCGCATCGACGATCGAGTCCCACAGGGGGCTTCCGGGAGTCCCCGACTCGAGGGGGTGGAGGATCACGGGCAGGCTGGTGTCGGGAGGCAGTCGCTGCGACCAGATGGCGTCCAGCTCGAGTGTCGCCTGCTCGAGCAGCGGTCGAGCGGACTCGCCGACCTGGCCCGCCACGACCGCCGAGGCATAGGCCGAGACGGGGGGCCGATCAGCGACGAGCGACCGGCGCCGTCGAGCAGAAAGGCGAGGGGCTCCTGGTCGGCGGCCTCCCCGAGAACGCGGACGCGCGACAGGAGACCGGTCTCGGTCGCATTCGAGGCGTAGAGGGTCTCGAGCTCGGCCCGCGCGAGCGCCGGGTCGAGATGGCGAAGCGCCAGCGCATGGTGCGCGGCGACCCAGCTGCGCAGGGCGGTCGCGGGCAGCGGGCCTGCCGCGTGGAAGGGAGCGCCCTCGAGGGCGGTGCGACGGGCGTCAAAGAGCTCGCGGCAGCGTTCCTCGAGATCCACGATCGCCCCCCAGTCTCGTCGTTGTGGCCCGCCTTGCCGCAGGGAGGGCGAGCTGCAGGTCAGGAAAACCCCGAGGATGCTGCGGCCGTCGGTGCGGCCGCCCGCCCGGTGATGCAGCGGATCCTCGGGGTGCGGTGGTGCCTGGGACGCAGGCCGTCCCACCGTAAGGCAATGGTGAGCAGCCTATCGGGCCACCACCTCACACAACACCGTACAAGAACGTTTCACAAGACCCCCTCCTTTCCGCGGCGCGTCGAAGATCGCGGGACCCAGTTCCCGCCCCGGGGTCCGCCCGCCCGTCCGACGGATGCTCCCGGGCCGACCCTCGCGGAGCCTGGTGAGGGCCCCGGGCCGGTCGCTTGCTGGCCGCTGAGAATATCTGGAAGCCTGACGCCGGGCAACCTAGCCTGGGGACCATGCAGAGCGAGTGGTCGGATGCGGAGGCGCAACATTTCGTCGAGCGGTGCGCGGATGTGGGTCGAGAGGTGGCACTGCGCGTGTACACCTCGCGGCTGATCGGCCGGGAGCCCGACCTGGTGCTGCACGGGGGGGGCAACACCTCGCTCAAGGGCCGGGGTCGCGACGCGTGTGGGCACGAGATCGACGTGATCTACGTGAAGGGCAGCGGCTGGAACCTCGCGTCGATCGAGCCCGCTGGGCTTCCAGCTCTCGATCTCGCGGCGCTGCGTCGACTTCGCGAGCTCGAGGCGCTGGACGACGAGACCATGGTCGCCGAGCTGCGCCGCGCGCTGCTCGATCCCGTGAAGGCCCCGAACCCTTCCGTCGAGACCCTCCTGCATGCGTTTCTCCCGCAGCGCTTCGTCGATCACTCGCACGCCGATGCGATCCTGGTGCTCACCAACCAGCCGGACGGAGCGGCGCGGATCCGCGCGGTCTTCGGCGACCGTGTCGCCTTCGTACCCTACGTCATGCCGGGCTTCGAGCTGGCGGTGCGGGCCGCCGAGGCGCTGGAGAAGGCTCCCGAGGTCGATGGGCTGGTGCTCGAAAAGCACGGTCTGTTCAGCTTCGGAGAGGACGCCCGGACGAGCTACGAGCGGCACGTGGCGCTGGTCGACCGGGCGGAGCGCGCCGTGGAGGGCGAGATCGAGGGCCGGCGGCCGCTCGACGCGAGACCGGTCGTCGCGATGCGCTCTGCGGGAGAGGTGGCGCCGCTCGTGCGCGGGGCGCTCGCCGAGCCCACGGGCGATCCCGATCGGCCGTGGCGACGCTGGATCCTCGAGCACCGGAGCTCTGGCGAGATCGCGCACTTCGCGGCGTCGGAGCAGGCGGAGGCGCTCTGCGCGGCGCCCCCGATCACTCCCGATCACGTGATCCGCACCAAGGGGCGCTACCTGTGGCTCGCGCGGCCCCCCTACAACGACGAGGAGGACCTCGCAGAGGCGCTGCGCGCCAGCGTCGCCGCGTACCGGAGCGACTACCGGGAGTACTTCGAGCGCAACCAGCGGCGGACCGGCCGCGCCCTGCAGATGCTCGACCCGACTCCTCGCGTGGTCGTGCTGCCGGGCGTCGGTCTGTTCGCGCTCGGCGAGACCCGGCGCGCCGCACGCATTGCGGCCGACATCGCCGAGCACTCGATTCGCGCATGGACCCGGGCGGCCATGATCGGTCACTACCAGGGAATCCGGGAGGCGGAGCTCTTCGACATGGAGTACTGGTCGCTCGAGCAGGCGAAGCTCGCGCGGGGCGGGCCGCGTCCGCCGCTCTCGGGCTGCGTGGCCCTCGTGACGGGCGGAGCCGGAGCGATCGGCGAGGGCATCGCCCGGCGGCTGCTTCACTCGGGCGCCACCGTGACCCTGGTCGACCGGGATGGCGAGCGGCTCGCCGGGACCCGCGAGCGCCTCGCTGACGAACGCTGCGAGACATTCGAGTGCGACGTCTCCGACGCGATCGAGCTGGCGCGCGCCTTCGAGCAGTCGGCGGCGCTCTTCGGGGGCGTCGACCTGGTCGTGGCGAATGCGGGCATCGCCGAGGCGGGGCGGCTCGAGGACCTGGAGCCCGAGCGCTTCGAGCGGGCGCTGCAGGGGAACACCACCGGGACCTTCCTCACGCTTCGCGAAGCGCTGCGCCAGCTTCGCCGCCAGGGAACGGGCGGCGACATCGTGCTGATCTCGACCAAGAACGTCTTTGCGCCGGGCGCCGGCTTCGGCGCCTACAGCGCCTCGAAGGCGGGCGCCCACCAGCTGGCCCGGATCGCCGCTCTGGAGGGCGCCGAGATCGACGTACGCGTCAACGCGATCAACGCAGATGCGGTCTTCGGAGGCCCCGACAACCGTTCGGGGCTCTGGGAGCAGGTCGGTCCCGAGCGCGCGCGCGCACGGGGGCTCACCGTCGAGGAGCTGGAGGAGTTCTACCGGCGGCGCAACCTGCTCAGAGCCCGCGTCACGCCCGAGCACGTGGGCGACGCGGTCGTCTTCCTCGCAGGCCGCTCGACCCCGACCACGGGCGCCGTGCTGCCCGTCGACGGCGGCCTTCCCGAGGCGTTCCCCCGCTGAGCCCCCTCGTCGGCGAGATCGAGGTCGGGGGCGCGATCTCTCGACCGCTGGGGAGCGATCGCCTGCGCGTGGTCGCCTGGAACCTCGAGCGGGGCTGGCACCTCGACACCTGGGCTCGCGTACCGGCGCTACGCGACTCGGACCTGCTGCTGCTGACGGAGCTCGACGTGGGCATGGCCCGCAGCGGCAACCGCCACGTCGCCCGCGACCTGGCGCAGAAGCTCGGCCTCCAGTGGGCCTTCGCCCCCCAGTTCCGCGAGCTGACGCTCGGACTTCCGGGGGAGCGACGGCGCGTGCGCGGCCAGGTCAACCGGGAGGCGCTTCACGGCCTGGCGATCCTCTCGCGCCTGCCGATCCTCTCGGCCCAGGCGCTAGCCCTGCCCGATGCCTACGACTGGAGCCAGGCCTACGAGGCGCGTCAGGGCGGACGCATCGGCCTGATCAGCGAGCTCGCGACGCCGGGAGGGGGGCGCCTGTGGGCGGTGTGCACGCACCTGGAGTGCTATGCCGACCCGCAGCAGCGCGCGCTCCAGATGCGCGTGCTGCTCGCTGCTCTCGATCCCGGACCGTGCATCCTCGGGGGCGACCTCAATACGACCACGGGCAACCTGCGCTCGAAGCGCTCGCTGCTGGGGCTCGCCGCGAGGCGGGCCCTCACACCCTGGCGGCTCGCGAACCCGATCCCACTGGAGCCCGTCTTTGCAGTCACGGAGAGTGCGGGGTTCTCGCACCAGGGCGCGAACCTGCGTGGCGTGGGCACGGGCATTCCGCACTGGCTGCCTGCCTGGCCGCGGCGCCTGCGCCCCCGGGTCGACTGGATCCTGCTCCGCGGCCTCGAGCCCGAGGCGGGAAGCGCAACGGTCGACCCCACGCCTCGCGTGGACACGAGACGCCTGTCGGAACATGACGGTGTTGGCGTCGCGGTTCGGCTGCCTTGACCGAACGACGCCCCCGAGGACGGCCGGGGCGCGCGCTCCGCTCCCGACTCCGATAGCCTTCGAGCCGGCGTGCTGAACGCGATCTTTGTCACGCTCGTGCTCGGGGCCGTGCTCTACGCGGCCTTCGGCGGCACGATGGCGGCGGTCACCCAGCAGGGGATCATCGGAGGTGCCCGCACCGCGGTGATGGACATCGCCCTGCCGCTGATCGGACAGATGGCGCTCTGGCTCGGCTTCATGCGCGTGCTGCGCGACGCGGGAGCCATGCGCCAGATCGCGCGGGGGCTGGCGCCCGTCATGCGCCGGCTCTTTCCCGAGGTCCCCCCCGAGCATCCCGCCATGGGCGCGATGATCATGAACCTCGCCGCCAACATGCTGGGCCTCGGCAACGCGGCGACGCCCTTCGGGCTGAAGGCGATGGTGGAGCTGAACCGGCTGAACCGCGTCCCGGGTGTGGCGAGCAACTCGATGGTGCTCTTCCTGGCGATCAACACCTCGGGAGTCGCCGTGCTGCCGCTCGGCGCCGTCGCGATTCGCGCCGGGATGGGATCGACCAACGCCGGCGGGATCATCGTCCCGAGCCTGCTCGCGACGATCTGCTCGACCGCGGTGGCGATCCTCGTCGCGCGCCTGCTGCAGAGCCGCAAGCGCTTTGCGGCCGAGCGCTACGCCGACCTCGGCCCGAGCGCGCCCGAAGGGGGGGACACGATCAGCGCCGGGATTCCCGAGGCTCCCGAGGCCGAGGAGCCCGAGCCTCCTCCCAGCTCGCGCGCGCGACGCATCGTCGGCGCCGGAGTCCTGGGTCTGCTCGCCCTGGCCGCGACCCGCTACTGGATCGACGCGTCGGCGACCGCGGGCGCGTGGAGCACCACGCGCGAGATGCTCTCGAGCTGGCTGCTGCCGGTGCTGATGCTGGGGATCGTGATCGTGGGCTCGACGCACCGGGTTCGGGTCTACGATTCGGTCGTCAAGGGCGCGCGCGAGGGCTTCGAGATCGCGGTCATGATCATCCCCTTCCTGGTGGCGATCCTGGTCGCGGTCGGCATGTTCCGCGCGTCGGGCCTTCTCGACGTGCTGATCACCGCAGTATCGCCGCTCACGACCGCGCTCGGCTTCCCCGCCGAGGCGCTCCCGATGGCGCTGGTCCGTCCGCTCTCGGGCAGCGGCGCCCTGGGCGTGATGACCGAGACGATGTCGACCTACGGGCCGGACTCCTTCGTGGGCTTCCTGGTCTCGGTCCTGAACGGCAGCACCGAGACCACCTTCTACGTGCTGGCGGTCTACCTGGGCAGCGTGCAGGTGCGTGCCGCGCGACACGCGGTCCTGGCGTGCCTCGCGGCCGACGCCGCCGGTGTGGTCATGGCCACGGTGTGGAGCCGGCTCTTCTTTTGACGGCCCGACCCTCCGGGGCAGCCCTGTGGAAGCGGCGAGACCGAAACGCTAGAGACTCTCGCGTGTCTCGCCCGAGGCGACTCGCCGCTCTGGTCCTGATGGCTGGGCTCGCTGCGGCCGCACCGGCGTCTGCGGACTATGTTCGCGGAGAGCTGCACCTGAACATGCGCACCGGCCCGGGCACCCAGTACCGGATCACCCACCGCCTGAAGTCCGGAGACGTGGTGACCCTGCTCGAGAAGCGCGAGGACTGGGTGCGGGTGCGGACGGCCGAGGGCCAGACAGGCTGGGTGCCCGCCGGGTTCACGAGCAAGGAGGCTCCAGCGGTCGTGGCCCTGCCCGAGGCGCAGGCCCAGCTGGCCCGGGCGCTCGACCGGATCTCGACGCTCGAGGCCAAGCTCGCCGCCCAGTCGAAGGCGGTCCAGGAGCTGGAGTCGCTGCGCTCGAAGACCGAGCGGCTCAGCGTCGAGAACGCGCGCCTCTCCGGATCCACGCGCGCCTGGGAGCTCTTGGCCGGCGGCGCGCTGCTCGCGGTGGGCGCCCTGATCGGCCTCCTGACGCCCCGAGGCGGCGGACGACAGCGCAAGATCCGGCTCTAGGCCAGATGGCGGAGATCGGCTGGGAGGAGCTCTGGGAGCGGGCGCGGCAGCTGCTGGAGCTCGGCGAACGGCTGACCCGGGAGTCTGCAGTCCGCCGATCGGCGGGCTCGCCGTCCCCGCACGACGAAGACCGGGTGCAGGCCTACCGCTGGCGCGGGGGAGCCCTGGACCCGATCCCCCACCCCGACCTCTACCCGCGCGAGGGCCTGCTCGAGGTCGAGGCATCGCTCGATCGGCTGATCCTGAACCTGGCGGCCTTCGTGGCCGGGCGACCCGCGCTCGACGTGCTGCTCTACGGGGAGCGCGGCACCGGCAAGTCCACCGCGGTCCGCGTGGCCCTGGGCCTCCTGGGGAGCGAGGGCCTGCGACTGGTCGAGGTCGCGCGCGAAGACCTGCTCGAGCTGCCGCGCCTCTTTGCGCTCCTTCGCGATCGGCCCGGTCGCTACGTGCTCTTCTGCGACGACCTCTCCTTCGGAGAGGGCGACCCCTCCTATCGCGCCCTCAAGTCGGTGCTCGACGGAGGCGTCGAGGCGCGTCCCGCCCATGTGCTCGTGGTTGCCACCTCGAATCGTCGCCACCTGATCCCGGAGCGGAAGAGCGAGAACCGCGACGTGACCCACGGGCCCGACGGCGAGCTCCACCTCTCGGAGACGAGCGAGGAGAAGCTCTCGCTCTCGGATCGCTTCGGTCTGCTCCTTCCCTTCTTCGGCTTCGACCAGGCCGCATACCTGCGCATCGTCGACTACCACGCGGCCCGGGTCGGCCTGGCCTCGCGCCTCCCCGAGCCCGAGCTCCACGCGCGTGCGCTGCGCTTCGCGCTCGAGCGGGCCTCGCGGAGCGGTCGCACCGCCCGTCAGGCGTGCGTTGCGATCCTGCAGGAGCTGGCTTCGTGAGCGAGCGCTCCTCGACGGCGACCCTGATGGTCTCGTGTCCCGACCGCAAGGGCCTGGTCGCCGCCCTCGCGACGCTCCTGGCCGATCACGGCGCCAACATCGTCCGCGCCCAGCAGCACACCGACGGAAGCCAGCGCCGCTTCTTTCAGCGCATCCAGTTCGAGCTGGCCGACCTTGCGATCGACCGCGAGGCGCTCGAGGGGCTGCTTCGCATCGAGTGCGCGCGCTACGACATGCAGTGGCGCATCGCCTACGGGGACCGGATCCGCCGCGTCGCACTCTTCGTCTCGCGCTCCGAGCACTGCCTGTGGGACCTCTTCCTGCGCCATCGCCTGGGAGAGCTGCGCTGCGAGATCGTCTGCGTGATCTCGAACCACCCCGACCTGGAGCCGGTGGCGCGCCAGTTCGGCGTGCCCTTCCACCTGCTGCCGATCACCCCCGAGACGCGATCTGCCCAGGAGGCTCGCCAGCTCGAGATCTGCCAGGGCGCGGCGGTCGACCTGATCGTTCTCGCCCGCTACATGCAGATCCTCTCGGAGGACTTCATCCGCCACTTCCCCGAGCGCATCATCAACATCCACCACAGCTTCCTGCCCGCCTTCGCGGGCGCCCGCCCCTACCACCAGGCCTTCGAGCGGGGGGTCAAGCTGATCGGAGCGACCGCCCACTACGCCACGGCCGACCTCGACGAGGGGCCGATCATCGCCCAGGAGGTCGTCCGCGCCTCGCACCGCGACTCGATCGCCGACCTGGTCCGCAAGGGCCGGGACGTCGAGCGGGCCGCCCTGGCGGCGGCGGTCCGGGCCCACCTGGAGGACCGGATCTGGGTCCACGGACGCCGGACCATCGTCTTCTAGAACCCCCGACGGGTGCGATAGAATGCCGCCCTCGCAACGCCACACGGAGGCCCCTTCATGCCCACACCCGACATCCTGACCCTCTACGCAGGCTCCCAGCCCGACAAGCCCGCCGCCATCGAAGATCGCCCGGACGGGATGATCGAGCAGTGGAGCTACGCAGAGCTGAACCGCCGCGCCAACCGACTGGCGCACGTGATGCTAGGCCTGGGTGTGAAGCCGCGCGACAAGGTCATCTGGTGCGGGCAGAACTCGCTCGGCGTGGTCGAGATGATCCACGCGGCGCGCAAGGTCAAGGCCACGGCGGTCCCCCTGGGCTATCGGCTCTCGCCGGAAGAGGCCGCCTACGTCGTCGACAACTCCGATGCGGTCCTGGTCTACGCCGACGCCGAGCACGAGGAGATGTTCGCCAAGATCCGGAGCCAGATCCCCAAGGTGCGCCACATCCTGATCTACGGCGGAACGCCCGGGCCCGGCATGCTCGACAGCGCCAAGCTCGCGGCCGAGGCGACGGACGCCGAGCCAGAGGTCGAGAGCGAGGCCGAGGGCGACACGATGATCTACACCTCCGGGACGACGGGCCACCCGAAGGGGACCGTGCGCAGCGGCGCGGGCGACCCGGCCCAGGGCGCCGCGATGCTGCAGCTCATCGGCTACCAGCCCAGCGACGTCTACCTGACCACCGGGCCGCTCTACCACTCCGGTCCGGGGGGTTTCATGGCCATCGCCTATGCCCTCGGCAACACGGTGGTCCTGCAGCGTAAGTTCGACCCGGAGGACTGGCTGCGGCTGGTCGACCGCTACCGCGTCACGAGCACCTTCTCCGCCCCGACACCGATCCGCCGGATCTGCAGCCTGCCCGCCGAGGTGCTGGCCCGCTACGACCGCAGCTCGATGCGCGTCATGATCGCGAACGCGGCCCCCTGGTCGTTCGCCCTGAAGCAGCAGTACGTGGAGACCTTCCCCCCGGACTCCCTCTGGGAGGTGTATGGCTCGACCGAGCTGGGTGTCAACTGCATCCTGCGTCCGCAGGACCAGCTGCGCAAGCGCGGCTCGTGCGGCCAGGCCGCCCCCGCAGTCGAGATCGCACTCTTCGACGACGAGGGTCGCCGGATCGAGGAGCCGAACCGGCCGGGCGAGCTCTTCGTCCGCTCGAGCGGAGCCTTCTCGACCTACTACAAGGCGCAGGACAAGTTCGAGGCCAACCAGCGCGAGGGATTCCTGACCGTCGGGGACGTGGCGTACTTCGACGAAGAGGGCTTCTACTACATCTGCGACCGCAAGAACGACATGATCATCTCGGGCGGAATGAACATCTATCCCGCCGAGATCGAGGCCGCCCTGGAGCAGCACCCCTCCATCTTCGACGTGGCGGTCTTCGGGATCCCGGACGAGGAGTGGGGCGAGAAGGTGCACGCGACCGTCGTCGTCCGACCCGGCCAGACCCTGGAAGCCCACCAGGTCGAGGACTTCGCGCGAGAGCACCTGGCGGGATACAAGATCCCCCGCTCGATCTCTTTCTGCGACGAGCTTCCGCGGACCGCCTCCGGCAAGATCCTCAAGCGGCAGCTCCGCGAGCCCTTCTGGGAGGGCCACGAGAGCCGCGTGCTCTAGCCGACCGGCGCGGGGCGCCCCCCCTAGAAGTCGCCCATGCCTCCCATTCCACCCATTCCACCCATGTCGCCCATGCCTCCGCCGGGAGGTCCAGCCGGGGGGCTCTCCTCTTCGGGGTGCTCGGTGACGGCTGCGGAGGTCGTCAGCATCAGGCCCGCGACGCTGGCGGCGTTCTGGAGGGCGCTGCGCACGACCTTGGTCGGGTCCACGACGCCCGCCTTGACGAGGTCGCCGTACTCCCCGGTGGCCGCGTCGAAGCCGAAGTCGCCCGTCCGCTCGCGCACGCGGCTCAGGACGACCGCGGCCTCCCGGCCCGCGTTGCGAGCGATCTGGCAGAGCGGCGCGGCCAGGGCCTTGCGAACGATCTCGGCGCCGAACACCTGGTCGCCTTCGAGCTTGAGCTCGTCGAGCGCCTCGTCCGCGCGGATCAGGGCGACGCCGCCGCCGGCGACGATCCCCTCTTCGACCGCCGCCCGGGTCGCGTGCATGGCGTCCTCGACCCTCGCCTTCTTCTCCTTCATCTCCGCTTCGGTGGCGGATCCGACCTTGATCACGGCGACGCCACCGGCCAGCTTGGCGAGCCGCTCCTCGAGCTTCTCGCGGTCGTAGTCGGAGGTGGTGTCCTCGATCTGGGCCCGGATCTGGTTGCAGCGCCCCTCGATGTCGCTCTTCTTGCCGCGACCCCCGATCAGGGTGGTGTCGTCGCGGTCGATCACCGCCCGCTTGACGCGCCCCAGGTCCTGCAGCGTGACGCTCTCGAGCTTGACCCCCAGGTCCTCGCTGATCGCCTTGCCCCCGCTCAGGATCGCGATGTCTTCGAGCATCGCCTTGCGGCGATCGCCGAAGCCCGGAGCCTTGACGGCGGCCACGTTCAGCGTGCCGCGCAGCTTGTTCACCACGAGCGTGGCGAGGGCCTCCCCCTCGATGTCCTCCGCGATCAGCAGCAGCGGCTTGCCCGAGCGCGCGACCGACTCGAGCAGCGGAACCAGGTCGCGCATGTTCGAGATCTTCTTCTCGTGGATCAGGATGTAGGGATCCTCGAGCACCACTTCCATCCGCTCCGGATCGGTGATGAAGTAGGGCGACAGGAATCCCCGGTCGAACTGCATGCCCTCGACGATGTCGAGCTCGGTCTCCATTCCGCGGGCTTCCTCGACCGTGATCACGCCCTCCTTGCCGACCTTCTCCATCGCCTCGGCGATCATCCGCCCCACGCTCTCGTCGCCGTTGGACGAGATCGTTCCGACGTTCGCGATCTCGGATCGGTCGCGCACGCTTCGCGAGCGCTTGGCGATGCGCTCGACCACCGCGTTGACGGCGCGATCGATGCCTCGCTTCAGGTCCATCGGGTTCGTGCCCGCGGCGATCAGCTTGAGGCCTTCGGAGTAGATCGCCTGGGCGAGGACAGTCGCGGTCGTCGTGCCGTCACCGGCCACGTCGGAGGTCTTCGAAGCCACCTCCTTGACCATCTGCGCACCCAGGTTCTCGAAGCGATCCTCGACCTCGATGGCCTTGGCGACGGTCACCCCGTCCTTGGTCGAGGTCGGCGCGCCCCAGCTCTTGTCGATCAAGACGTTCCGGCCCCGCGGCCCCAGGGTCACCTTGACGGCATTGGCGAGTGTGTCGAGGCCGGCACGGATCTTGGCGAGCGCGTCGTCGTCGTACAGGATGTCCTTGGCTGACATAGGCTCCGATCTCCCTTATTCGAGAATCGCGAGGACATCGTCCTCGCTGATGATGAGGTGCTCTTCCCCGTCCAGCGTGACCTCGGTGCCCGAGTACTTCGAGAAGAGCACCCGATCGCCCTTCTGGACCTCCATCGGGATCATGTTGCCCTTGTCGTCCCGGCGGCCGACGCCGGTCGACAGAACCCGCCCCTGCTGGGGCTTCTCCTTGGCGGTGTCCGGAATGATGATGCCGCCGGCGGTCTTCTCTTCCTCGTCCACGCGCTTGACGATCAGGCGGTTGTGGAGTGGCCGAATCTTGCTCGCCATCTGTGCCCTCCTGGGTGTAGTGCTGGCGCCCGGTCCCTGGGTGGCCGCCCTCTGGCTCCCGCGGCCGGATCGGCCTGGCCCGCTGGAGGGACCGCATGGCGGAGAGCACGAGAGAAACACGTGGACCGGACGGGCGCATCGTATGGTCGCCGCTCGGGGTGTCAAGCGGTCCCACCCTGCCCCGTCTCCGACCCGAGGTTCAGGCGGGACGATCCAGACCCGATTCCCCAGGCGATGGCCATCCCCGCACTCCGCCCCCGAGCGCGCAGCGGACTCGCGACCCGGCTCGCGACCCTGCTGGCCCTGCTGGCGCTCGGAGCCGCACCCATCCAGGTCTACCGGCCGCAGTGGAGGACCCCGGCTGAGATCGCAGCGCTCGCAAGCGACCTCCTTGGCAGCGCGGGAGTCGCCGTCGCCGACCCCGGGGGGCGCGCCGTGGTGCTCCGGGGACCCTCGGAGTCCGTGGAGCGCGTGCTGGCAGCCCTCCGCCAGCTCGACCGCCGGCCCGAGGCCTATCGAATCGAGTACCGGAGGACCCGCCGGGCCGTGCTCCAGCGGCTCGGAGTCGAGCTCGAGGGGTGGCTGAGGGCGGGCCAGATCCAGGTCGCGCCGCTCCCCGAGCAGGCACCGGCCGTGTCCCGGCTCGCGATCCACAGCCTGCTCGCGAGCGGGAAGGAGAGCTCCGACGGAACGGTCGCCGCCCTCGAGGGCCGTCCCAGCGAGCTCTGGATCGGGACCGCGTACCCGGAGATCCAACGAGGAACGGGGCCCTCCGGCGGAGAGACGCGAACCCTGGACTCCGCGGAGCTGCTGGCGCTCGAGGTCGGGTTCCGGGTCACCCCCCGGGCCCTCGCGGGGGGCCGCGTCGAGCTGGAGATCGCGCCCCTCCTCGCCCTGCCCTCCTCTCCTGTCCCCGACCTCCCCCATGCCCGCGACGAGATCGTGCGAGCGGGCGTCTCGGTGCGGATCGCGGCCCGCCCGGGGCGCTGGCTCGTCGTGACCTCCCTCGCCCGGCGGGGTGCGGCCGTCGCCCTCGATCCCTTCGCCAGCCTGGATCTGCGATCGGGCGCCAGCGACGCGGCGCTGCTCCTGCGCGCGGTGCGAGTCCCTCCCCCGCCTCCCCCGGCCGCGCCCCGCAGGGGATCCCCATCCCCTGCGCGTTGAGGCTCCCTAGGCGACGAGGCTGCGACCGATGACCTTGAGCTCGAGGATCGGCTTCACACCCTCGAAGATGGGGAGCACCTGGGCGTCGACCACGTAGCGGCTGATCGGGTACTCCTCCGCGTAGCCCCAGCCCCCGTGCAGCAGCTGACCTTCCTGGGAGACCGCGACCGCGACGTCGCAGGCCAGGAGCTTGGCCATGGCGGCGTAGGGGGCGGCGGCCCGCTCGTCGCCGTCCATCGCCTCCGCGGCCGCATAGCTGATGGCTCGCGCCGCGGCGACCTGCGTCGCCATCTGCCCGAGCTTGTACTGGGTCAGCTGGAAGTCGACGATCGCCTGGCCGAACTGGTTGCGGTCGACCACGTAGCGGGCGGTCTCTTCGAGGGCGGCCTGCGCGACCCCGCAGCCCCGTCCGGCCGTCTGGAGTCGTCCGGCCGCGAAGCCCCCCATCTGCAGGTAGAAGCCCCGCCCGAGCCCCTTCTCCTCGCCCACCAGGTGGTCCGCCGGCACGAAGTAGTGCTCGAAGTGGAGCGTGAACGAGTGCATGCCCCGGTAGCCGGGGGTGGCGTCGGCCTTGCCGACCAGGCGGCCTCCGGAGGGCTGGATGCACTCGAAGCTGTGCTCGAGGCAACGCTCCTTGGGCACGATGAAGAGGGAGAGGCCGCGCGCGCCCGAGGCCAGGTCCGGGTCGGTGCGCAGCAGGACCGCCAGGATGTCGGCGCGGCCCGCAAAGGTGCACCAGGCCTTGGCGCCGTCGATCGCGAAGCCGTCGACCCCATCCTGCGTCGTGCGGGTCGCTCGACAGCGCACGCTGGCGACATCGCTTCCCACGTCGGGCTCGGTGACGCTGATGCCGACCATCAGCTCGCCGGAGGCAATGCGCGGCAGCCACGTGGACTTCTGCGCCTCGCTGCCCCCCGCGAGCAGCGCCTTGGTCAGGATCTCGGGCCGCGTGATCAGCGAGCCCCCGGCGGCGAGCGAGGCGCGCGACAGCTCCTCGGTCGTGATCACCATGGCGACGTTGCCCATCTCGCTGCCCCCGTACGCCTCGGGAATCGAGAGTCCGAAGTAGCCGAGCTCACTCATCTTGCCGATGATGCTCTCCGGAACCAGCGCATCCGAGCGGTGAATCCGCTCGGCGTGGGGAGCCACCTCGGTCTCGGCGAACTCGCGCACCGCGTCTCGCGTGAGCTCGTACATCTCTTCGAGTGGGCCGTCGTTGCGCCCGCCTCGCTCGGCCGTCTCGCGACCGACCGCGCGAATCCGATCCTCGCGCAGCGCCTCACGGATGAATCCTTCGGTCTCCGCACCCGGCAGGTTCGTCGCGTCGAGCGCGTGCTCCCCCGCGTGGTCGAGCACGAGCGCGCGTGCGTCCGAGGCGACCTGGGCCGAGAAGATCGCCGCCTGCTCCTGCCAGGGCTGCCCGGCGCCGGCGGCATAGGCGAGCAGGTCGCGCGCGGCGCGCAGCTTCGTCGCCAGGTAGGCGATGCGTTCGACCGCGACCTGCTGGGAGTCGATCTCCCGGCCACGGGCGTGCTCGAGCGCGCGGCCGAGCGTGGCATCGACCTGGGAGAGAGAGGACTCGATCGTCTCGTAAGAGAGGGTGGGGAGGTCGCTCATGCCGGCGCTTGTTACCAGAAGCCGCAGCCTCCCGCTACCGGGGGCATCGCCTCGGGCGCCGTGCGGAGCACTGCGCACGGAGGCCCCGCAAGGATTTCGCACTGCGCAGGGTTTGCGGGGTCCCGGGCCGATGGGGAGGCACGTGCGGCCTCCCCGCGGAGGCACGCTCCTTGCTCGACGGCGCCCCGGGAGGGTCAGGCATGAGGCACATGCGAAGGACCGAAGGATTCACGATGCTCGAGATCCTCATCGTCGTCGCACTGATCGCAGTGATGACCGCGATGGCGGCACCCCGCTTCGTGGCCTTCCAGAGGCGCCAAGACGCGAGAGACATGGTCCAGCGAGTCGCCGGCATCCTGGGCGACACGCGAGCCGAAGCGATTCGCAAGGGCAACAACCAGTTCCTGCTCTTCGACATCCCGGGCGTGGGTCGCGTGCGCTGGGTCGACGACGTGAACAACGACTGGCAGCTCTCGCCAGGCGAGACCAGCCGCGACATCGACCTGACGCGAAACCTCTCCCCGACCGTCAGCCGCTACGGCGCGGTCGTGGGTCCGCCCCCGGCCGCGGGCGTTCCCGAAGAGGGGGCCCTTCCCCCGGGCGGAATCTCGTTCCCCATCGACCCCGCGACGGCCGCCCCGGCGGTCGGGTTCACCTCCCGCGGGCTTCCGGTGAGCATTCCCGCCGGAGCCCTGCTCGTGCCCGCCGGGAGCTACTACGTGACCGACAACATCTCGCAGGTCTATGCCGCCACGCTGCTTCCGCTCGGAGGCATGCGCGTGCGTGGCTTCCGGCCCGCGTCGAACGACTGGTACTAGAGGGACATGTGGATGCGACTTCACCGACGACGCGCACACGCCAACGAGGGCTTCTCCCTGATCGAGGTGATCATCGCCATGGGCCTCCTGGCGACGGGCCTGCTGGCCGTGGCACTCGGGCAGCTCTCCGCGGTGCACCTCTCGCGCCAGTCCCGTTACCTGACGCATGCGGTCAACCTGGCGCAGCAGCAGATGGAGATCTTCCAGCTGACTCCCAACGCGAACATGCCGGCCAGCGGAACCTACAACGATCCCAACAACCCGATGACGCCGCTCCCCAACGACGACCCCGCCAACCCCAACCCCGACCGCACGACCTACGTGCGGCGCTGGACGATCGCCCAGAACACCCCCTTCCCCGGGGTCACTACGATCACCGTCCAGGTCGACTGGGTCGACCGCAACGGCCTGGTACGAACCACCTCGATCGAGAGCATGCGGGGGCTGTGATGCGAGGGATGCGTCGCAGCGAGGGCTTCACCCTGGTCGAGCTGGTCGTCGCGATGGCCGTCCTGGCAATCGTCTCGAGCCAGATGTTCCTGGTCTTCACCACCCAGAAGGACACCTACATGACGAACGAGCGCGCCCTGGATGCCCAGGAGGACGCGCGCCTCGTCGTCGAGCTGATCGGGGCCGATGCGCGGCTGGCGGGCTACATGGTTCCACGGCGGGCGGGTGTCTCGAGCGTAGACGGGGGCATCGCCGCCGCCGATCGACTCTGCGTGAGCGACTGGACGGTGATCTCCAACGCCATGCTCACGAACGCCTCGGGCCACTTCGACCTCGGGCAGATCTCACCCTCGGGAAGCGCCGTGACCGGAACCACGATCGACCTGGCCTCTCCGGCCCAGCTCAACGTGGACGGCGATCCTGTCAATACGAACGACTTCAGCGTGAACGCAGGCGTGATCATCTCGAATGGGACCACCTCGCACTGCGGCATGATCCAGGCCGTCAACGCCGCCACCGGCCGGATTACCCTGACCGCGGCCACCGCGATCCCGGCTGCGGCGGCGGCCACGCTCTCGGCGGCATCGGCTGGGGTTCGAGTGGCGCCGGCGGTCATCTACTCGATCGATCCCAGCGGGCTGGGATTGCGGCGCAACAACGTCATGGTCTCGGCCGACGTGGAGGACCTGCAGGTCGAGTTCGGCGTCGACGTGAATGCCGACTCCGCGATCACGGCGCCTGCGGAGTTCCCGATCCACGTGCTCGCAGGCTTCGACGCAGCGCAGATTCGCTCGGTGCGCATCAGCATCGTCGCGCGCGCGGCCCAGCCCGACCTCAAGTACACGGGGGGGACCCGGCGTTTTCCGGGCACGGCGAATCGGCTCACCGGTCCCAATGACACCTTCCTTCGGCGGCGCTTCGTCACGAGCGTGCTGCCGCGGAACCTGCTCTAGGAGACGATCGATGGACGCATGGACTCCCCATCCGCGTAAGCAGGAAGCCGGCTTCGCCATGCTGGTCGCCGTACTCCTGGTGCTCCTCACCAGCGCGATCGCCATCTCGGCCATCGAGCACTCGGGCTCGGAGTCGGCCATCTCGGGCCGGTTCCGGCGCTCCGCGGTCACCTTCTACGCCGCCGACGCTGGGATCCAGGTGGCTGTCAACCGGGTCAACCAGAACCCGCCCAACATGTCGGGGTTCACGCTCACGACCGCCGATGGAACGACCTTCCGTACGGGTCCCAAGACGGCGGCCGGGGCCCAGCCCCTCGCCCTCCTGGGCACCGGCCCACCTCCCGATGGCTACTGCATTGGCACCGGAGCGTCCTGCTTCCGCACCGACCTGTACCGAACCCAGGTCGCCGCGTTCGCCATTGACGGTGCCGCCACCGAGCTCGAGTCCCAGTTCAGCGTGCTCCAGGCGGGCACGGGAGGCTACTGATGCGTGTTCATGCCCTTCGACCCCTCCTCGCGATCCTCACGCTCGTCTTCGGGTTCGCAGACCACGCCCGCGGCGACGCCGGGGACCTGGACCTGCTCTCGACCGCAG
Organism: Myxococcota bacterium; assembly: GCA_046757685.1. Classification (GTDB taxonomy): domain Bacteria; phylum Myxococcota_A; class UBA9160; order SZUA-336; family SZUA-336; genus JBHHYV01. The sequence continues at coordinate 10,947 of JBHHYV010000036.1, read as the reverse complement.
TCGCCCCCAACGTGATGATCCTCTTCGACAACTCGGGCTCGATGAATCACCACCTGTGGGACGACGACTTCGACCCCACGACCCTCTACCCGGCGCACGGCTACCTCTGGTGCCCTCCCACGATCCCTGGATCGAGCTGCCCCAACACCGCGGGGATCAATCCCGCCGCCATGTGTCCCAACAATCCTTCCGGGACCGGAAGCAGCTGGGACGTCTCACGCATCGTCCCCGGGCAGTGTCCCAACAACGAGGGCGCGTACGGCTTCGGAGGCTCCTCGTCCTTCAACTTCAGCATCTCGGGCACGACCCGGACGATCTACACCGACACCAGCGTTCCCCAGTCTACGCGCTACTCGGCCAACTACCTGAACTGGCTCTACGGGCAGTCCACCTCGGCCGAGCGCGCCAACGAGCCCACGCAGACCCGCCTGCAGGCGGCCAAGTCCATGATCACCCAGGTGATCGACCAGGTCGATCCCGACGACGGCATGGGCGGCTACACCGAGAACGTCCGCTTCGGCCTCTCGCGCTTCGACTCCAAGAACTTCGACGGCGGCTTCGTGAACGTGCCGATCAGCTCGGGCAACAAGAACAACGTCAAGAGCGGCATCAGCTCGATCCAGGGCAATACCTGGACTCCGCTCTCCGAGACGCTGGTCGACATCGGTCGCTACTTCGCCGGCTCCAACAAGCTCGGGAGCTACGACAAGTACGACCGCAATACCAAGGACGGAAAGAAGACCTCCAATCCCCCCTCGTCGCCAGTCGATCTGTTCTGCCGCAAGAACTTCGTCATCATCATCACCGATGGAGAGCCGACGAAGGACAAGAACGATCATCATGGCAGCGACTTCATGAAGACGATCGGAAACGGGGACCTCGACTGCAACGAGAGCGCCGCCGTCGGAACCTGCTCGCAGAGCACGAACGACGATCCGAAGACCGGCCGGGACGATGGGCTCGCCTACACCAGCGACGGGACCGACTGGCTCGATGACGTCGCATACTACCTCTTCAACACAGACCTGGATCCGAACCTCCAGGGGACCCAGAACGTCATCACCTACACGATCGGGTTCACGATCGACCATCCCCTGCTGCGCAACACGGCCACCAATGGCGACGGGACCTACTTTACGACCGACGCCGCCAACGTGGGCCTGCTCGCCCAGCAGCTCTCCGATGCGCTGCTCGACATCATCAACCGCTCGACGTCCTTTACGGCAGCGAGCGTCCCGGCCAGCCGCACCTCGTTCGGAGACGGCCTCTACACCGCCTACTTCCAGCCCGGCGGAAGCGACGGGTTCTGGGAGGGCCACCTCGAGGCCTACCGGCTCGACAACAACGGCAACATCCTCGACCGCTTCAACAACCCGGCGATCGACCCGAACACCGGCCTCTTCGTGACGCCCAGGCTTCCGATCTGGGATGCCGCGACCCAGGTGAAGGCCCAGTTCACCGGCCGCAAGCTCTACACGAGCATCGCGGGAGCTCGCGTGGACTTCAACGAGGCGTCCCTGATGACGGCGCTCGGCAGCGCGGACCCGAACTCCGTCGCGACCCTCCTGGGCCTCGACCCGGCCGATCCCAACACGGCCGCGGCGATCCCGGCCTATCCGAACTTCCCGGCCTCGGGCGTATCGACGCCGGTGGGTCTGTCGCGAGCCATCATCAACTTCATGTACGGCATGGACTCGTTCGACCAGAACGGAGACGGCATCAACACGGATCCCCGGGTCGAGGCACTCGGCGACGTCTTCCACTCGACTCCGACCATGGTGGGACCCGTCACGAGCTTCCTGTTCGCGGAGGAGGGCTTCGGCTCCTCGACCACCTCGGACCCGCCCTTCTTCACGCAGTACGAGCACCGGGATCGCGTGCTCTACGCCGGAAGCAACGACGGCATGCTGCACGGCTTCGATAGCGGCCAGTTTGCAACGGGAGACAACCCGAATACGCCCTGGGTGGTCGAGCCCGAGCATTTCACGATGGGCACCGGGAACGAGCTCTTCGGCTACGTGCCGGAGCTGCTCCAGAAGACCGTACAGTACATCCCGAGGAACAAGCCGCGGACGCACTTCTACGTCGACGCCACCCCGTCGGTCGCGGACGCATGGCTGGGCAATCCGAGCGATCCCAACGACATCACCAAGACCCCCGACGAGTGGGCCACGGTCGAGGTGGTGGGCCTGCGCGAGGGAGGTCGTGGCTACCTGGCGCTGGACGTCACCAACCCCGCGGCGGCGCTCGCCACCGACCCCCACGGCCCCTACCCGAAGCTCCTCTGGGAGATCGGGCCGAGCACGCTCCCCGATCTGGCCAACAGCTGGTCGCGGCCGATCCTGACCCGGGTCAAGGTCCGGGCTCCGTCGGGCACGGGGGACAACTGCGGAAAGAGCGATGGAGACGGGGACTGCCGCGAGGAGTGGGTCGCCATCTTCGGCGGCGGCTTCGACGAGACGGGCAATCCCAACTCCGCGAGCTACACCTCGGGAGGCCGGCTCGGCCGCGCGATCTACATGGTCGAGCTGGATACGGGAAATCTGCTGGCCAGCGTGGTCTACGACCCGACCGGGGTCACCGGCCCGAGCAATATGCAGTACGCGATTCCCAGCTCGCCCGCGGTGCTGGACCTGGACTTCGACGGCTTCGCGGACGTGGTCTACGTGGGAGACCTCGGCGGCCAGCTCTGGAAGTGGGACATCAAGGCGGTGGGCAGCGACACCACCGGCGGACCCCAGATCGACAACTGGTCCGCGGGGACGATCTTCGTGGCGCCTCCGCAGGGCCTGGGAGGCGGGGTGACCCACTACAAGAGCATCTTCTTCCCGCCCTCTGCGACCTTCGCGAGCGGGAAGCTCCTCCTGGTCTTCGCCACCGGAGAGCGCACCGACCTGCGCTACCCGGGCGACCCGAGCAAGGACGAGAACAACCGCTTCTACTCACTGCGGGACGCCAACCCGACGGGGATCTCCGCCTTCACGAAGGTCTATGGGGAATCCGACCTCACCGACATTACGGGCCTCGACAAGGATCCCGACCTCACCGACGACGGGTTCTACTTCGTGCTCTCCGACTCGGAGAAGTTCATCACGAATACGACCATCTTCGCGGGATTCGCGATCACGGCCAGCTACACTCCGGACCTGAGCGGAGGCAACGTCTGTGACTCCACGGGCACTTCGAGGCTCTACATCTTCGACGTGGCGTCCGGCCTGGGCTTCTACTTCAACGCGGGTGTCACGGTCGGCGACTCGGCACGCAGGGTGTCGATCGGGTCGGGGGCTCCGACCGATCCCCGGATCACGATCTCGCACCAGGGCAACCAGCTCTACATCCAGACCTCGAACGGCCGGCTGGTCAAGACGGCACCGCCGCCGCCCAGCACGGCCCCCGTCCAGACGATCTACTGGCGGCAGAACTTCTGAGTGTGAAGGAGAACTCGGCGATGCGACATGGACTGCTGGCAGCGCTGCTGGGACTGGGTCTGGGACTCTCGCTGCCCGGGCCCTCCCGGGCAACGGGGGACGTGGACCTCGAGATCCCGATCTACATGGGGGCCGTGAGCCAGATCGATGCGACGGCGCGGACGGTCACCGTGAGTGGCAAGCGGATCTACGTGCCGGTGACGGTGGCGGGCTTCGCGAGCCTGGCTCCGGGCGCCCAGGTCACCATCGAGGTGAAGCGCGAGGACGCCAGGCTGGTCGCGACCGCGATTCATCTCAACTGAGCGCCGCGACCTCCTCGATCTCGCGGACGATCGCCCGGAGGGCTGCGCGCGGATCCGGGGCCCCGCGGATGGGGCGACCGATCACCAGGTAGTCGGCGCCCCTCGCGATGGCCTCGCCCGGCGTGACCACGCGCACCTGGTCTCCACGCTCCGCCCCTCGCGGCCGGATCCCGGGACACACGAGCTCCAGGACCTTGCCGATCCGGGCCCGTACGCCCTCGAGGTCGCTCCCCGCACACACCAGCCCCTGGCAGCCCGCCGAGACCGCGATCTCTGCCAGCGACTCGATCTCGCCGGCCGAGGCAGGCTCGCTGGTCAGCCGGCTGACGGCGAGCACCGAGAGATCGCCCCCCGCTCCCTCGACGGCCGCCGCGAGGCCCGCCGGGTTGCGCCCCGCATGCACGGTGAGCATGCGAACCCCGAGCCTCGCCGCCGCTCGCGCCGCGCGCTCGACCGTGCTGGGGATGTCGTGGAGCTTCAGGTCCAGGAAGACGCCGCTGCCGCTCTCGGCCGTGATCCGCCGAACGGCCTCGGGACCGGCGGCGACGAAGAGCTCGAGGCCGATCTTGAAGAGCCCCACCCCGCCCTGCAGGCGCTCGACCCAGAGGGATGCCGTCTCAAGGTCGGGAGCGTCGAGCGGAAAGATGATCGACTCCGCCGCCGCGCGCCTCGCCCCGGACATTGGCCTGCGAGGGTCTCGCGGCGCAGCGCCGCGTGTCAACCGCGCCGCGCTGCGCATCACCCGATCGGGAAGCCCGTGCCCCCGGTCTCCTTCTCTTCGTCCTTGCTGCGCTCCAGGGCCCAGAGGAAGAACTCGACGTACTCGCGGCTCGGCTCCTGGATCGCCACGCCGAAGCCGGCACTGGCAACCGCAGTCAGTCCATGGGTGTTCCAGCGCACCTCGCCCCGAAGATCGACGAGAACTCCGGAGGGAGAGCGGAACTGCAGGGCGACCGCGGCCCCGGGGCGCGGCAGGTCCTGGGCGCGGATGAAGATTCCCGCGCGCGAGACATTCTTGAGGTAGCCCACACTTTCGGCCCCATCGGCCATGAAGCGTACGCTGATGCGCTCGGTCTTGACCCTCGCGCGGGCGCGGTTCTGCTCGTCCATCCCGGGGTCTGCTCTCCTAGCGGATCAATCGGAGCCCCAGACACGAGCCTTGAGCCGGCGCAGGAGGCGTGGCACCCTCGTCCGAGCGGTGAAGATTGCCTCGCGCTACACCCCCGATCGCCGGGTCTTCTCGTTCGAGTTCTTTCCCCCTCATACCGAGGCGGGAAGCCGCTCCCTCCTTCGGACCGTGGGCGAGCTGCGAATGCTCGAGCCCGATTTCGTGTCGGTCACGTACCCACTCGATCGCGCGCGTCGGGAGCTGACCCTCGAGCTCGTCGAGATGATCCAGCGAGACATCGGGCTCGACGCGATGGCGCACCTGACCTGCGTGAACGCGACCCGAGAAGAGGTACACGGTGTGCTCCGACGGCTCGAGCGGAGCGGGATCGAGAACGTCCTGGCGCTGCGAGGGGACGTTCCGGCAGACGAGGAGATCGTCGTTCCGCGGCAGAACTGGTTCGGCTCGTCGGTCGAGCTCGCTCGACACATCCGGGAGCACTTTCGCTTCTGCATGGGGGGAGCGGCCCATCCCGAGGTCCATCCCGATGCCGACAGCCCCGAGACCGATGTCGCGTTCGCGCGCGCCAAGGTGGAGGCCGGCTGCGAGTTCCTGATCACCCAGCTCTTCCTGGACAATGCCGACTACTTCGCCTTCGTAGAGAGGGCGCGCGCGGCCGGCATCTCGGTGCCGATCGTGCCCGGCATCATGCCGATCACGAGCTACCAGGGCATCCTGCGGATGGCCCGATTGAACGGACACCGGATTCCCGCTCCGCTCCGGGAGCAGCTCGAAGAGGCGGCGGACGATCCGCAGGCGGTCGCCCGCGTGGGTGTCGCGTGGGCACGCACGCAGTGCATCGAGCTGCTCGAAGGGGGCGCTCCGGGCCTGCACTTCTTCACGCTGAATCGCTCCCCGGCAACGCGCCAGATCCTGACGTTCCTGCGCGACCGCCTGGACTAGCCGAGCCCGATCTCGCGAGGCTTCAAGTCGCGCCCGCGGGATTCCGATTGAGCGCACGATGGGGAGCGACCGCCAGAGGCCCGCGGGGGGCGAGCACGAGCCCACCCGGCCCCGGCGTGTGGGCGTCCACTTCGACACCCAGTACCGGGGCAAGGGCGTCGAGGGCTCGGGGACGGTACTGAACATCTCACACTCGGGGGCCCTGATCGAGCCGGCAGAGCCGCTGCTGATCTCCGGCGGCGAGATCCGCTTGCGCTTCTCGTTCCTCGAAAGCTCTGTGCCCATCGAGATTCGCGCCCGGGTCGTTCGCGAGACGGACCACGGCTTCGCGGTCCAGTTCGTCGACCTGACTCCCCGCATCGCCGCGGTGCTGAAGCTCGCGATCTCACGCTCGATCGAGGACGACGGGGGCGATGACTCGACGCTCCTGAAGATCTCCTGACACGGGCAGGGCCGAGGGGGCGTTTCAGCCGCTGAAGGCGCGGCGCTTGAGCTCCCGCACGTAGGCCGAGAGCTCCGGGTCGTTGCTCACGAGGTCTGCGACCGACTCGTCGAAGTGACGGACGGACTCGTGCATGCCGGACTTCTCGACCTCGATTCCCGTCACCCTCTCGATCCGCTGCAGGAGCGCCAGGCAACCGCGCGGGTTCGGGGTGACCGCAATGTAGTGGGGCAGGGCCGCCCAGAGGCTCAAGGTCCGGACGCCGATGCCACCGAGCGCGTGCGCGAGCACACCGCTGATTCCGGTGGGACCCTCGTAGCCGGACGGCTCGAAGCCCAGCTGCTCCATGAGCTCGGGATCGTTCGAGCTGCCGTGCACGAGGACAGGCTGGCTGTAGATGACGTCGGCCACGTAGGCACCGACCAGGATCGCCGTTCCCACCTCGAGCCGGCGCGCCAGCTCGACGATCAGCCGGGCATAGGTCTTCCAGCGCAGGTGCGGCTCGATTCCGAGCCCCAGGACCAGGTCGTTGGGAAGCTCGGGCAGGTACGCCGAGAAGAACTCATGGTCGGGCCAGGTGATCCGGCGCTCTCCAGAGCCCGGTCCGATCCGTGGTCGGACCACTGTGAAGTCGAGGAACTCCTCGGTATCGAGGGTCGCGAGAGGCTGAGCGGCGAGCTGGCCGAGCAGGTACTTGACCGTCGTAGTTGCAGCCTCTCCCCCGTCGCCCCATCCGGCGTAGGCGACGACCAGAGTCGGCTTGCGCAGATCGCTCTCGCCACGGATCCGCAGGGGACTCGATGCAGCCACTCGAGGAGACTCGCATACTCGGTGGAGAAGTGCACTCCAAAAGAGGGGAGTGCGTTCAGCCCGAGACCCGCTCGATCCCGTCGAGCCCGAACGCGTGGACGCAGTTGCGTCCGTTCTGCTTCGAGCTGTAGAGGGCCTGGTCGGCCGCAGAGAGGAGCGCCTCCGTCGAGAGCGGCTCTTCGATCCGGTCGGTCGTCGCGACGCCGAAGCTGGCGGTCACAGAGAGGATCTGGCCGCAGACCTCGAAGCCCTTCGATTCCACCGCTTGCCGCAGGCGCTCTGCGACGTCGATGCCGCCCTGCAGGGGAGTATCAGTGAGCAGCAGCACGAACTCCTCGCCCCCGAAACGGCACACGACGTCCGACTGGCGCGCGACCTCTCGGAGCGCCCCGGCCACCCCCTGGAGGACGATGTCGCCAAAGAGATGACCGTGTGTATCATTCAGCTGCTTGAAGTGATCGATGTCCGCCATGACGAGCGAGAGCCTGCGCTCGTAGCGGGTCGCGACCTTGAGCTCGCTCTCGAGCCGGCGATCCATGTAGGAGCGGTTCCAGAGGCCCGTGAGGCCATCGACGAAGGACTGCTTCTCCAGGATGTCCTGCAGGCGCTTGGTGCGCAGGGCGGCTCTCACCCGCGCTCGCAGCTCGACCTCGTCGAAGGGCTTGGTCACGTAGTCCACCGCCCCCAGGTCCAGCCCGCGGACCTTCGCTTCGGTGGTCACGGTCCCCGTGAGGAAGATGACCGGGATGTTGCGCGTCTCCGGGTACTCCTTGAGCCGCTGGCAGACGTCGAATCCGTCCAGGTCGGGCAGGTCGATGTCGAGCAGGATCAGGTCCGGCCGGTCGTGCACCGAGCGATCGATGCCCTTCTTGCCGCTGTACTCGCTCGACACCTTGAGCCCCTCGCGTCGCAGCCGCATTCGCACGAGCTTGTGGATGAAGTCGCTGTCGTCGATGACGAGCACGCGATTCGGATTGGGAACGTTCGGGGTCACGATCCGCGCGAGACCTCCACCGCACGCAGGGTATCTCCCAGCTCCCCACAGAGCTCCTTCACACGACCCTCACCCGCCGACTCCTTCAGGGCCTGCTCCAGGCGCGCCGAGACCTCGGTGATCTGCGGAAAGCCGTAGCCGCCGCCCGCCCCCTTGAGCTGATGGGCGAGCCTCTGGAGCTCCTCCCAGTCCCCTCGGGAGAGGAGCTCCTCCATCATCCGGATCCGCTCCGGCAGCTCCGCAGCAAACTCCTGGACCAGGTCCATCATGTCGGGATCGCTCTCATACTCACTGTGGATCGAGTCCATCCGAGCCTCCGTGCGCCGACCGGGGCGTCTCCTGGGTTCCCATCGGCAGCGAGGCAGCGGCGGTTGACCCGCGCCCGGCGATACCGTCCCAAGCTGTCGTTTGCTATCGAAGACACGTGCGCTCGAATGAGGTCTTCAGGCGAATGAGCGGAGAGCAGGCCGCCCGCCTTCTCGAGGCGCTCCGGGAGGAGTCTCCGACGGCGCTGACCCTCGCGCTCGGGGCCGCTGCACAGGCCTTCAAGCTGCGGCCGCAGTTCCTGCGCCGTCAGCCCCGAGAGCGCCAGGCGGAGTGGGCGCGCAGGGCCCTCTCGCGGGCCGCCAGCGCTGACGCAGCCGAGGAGGTGCTGGCCGAGTTCTTCCTAGGCTGTCGCAGGGCGCTCCTGGTCGAGTGGCTCGACGCGCTCGGGCTCGAGCACGACGACGGCTCCCTCGCCGCTCCCCACCCGCCCTGTCCCGATTCCGAGACGCTGGTCCCGGCGCTCGAGAAGTTTCGCGCCGGGGAGCCGGCCGAGGAGCGGGATCTGCTGGTTCGGGCCTTCGCAGCCCAGACGGCGGTCGACTGGCCCCGACTCGAGGCGCTGCTGTAGGCTGGGCGCGTGCGCAGCGAGATGCTCCGGAGCACGCTGGTCGAGGATCTGAATCGGCTCGCCTGCGCCGCCGAGCAGGAGCGCTACGCGGACGATCCGGAGCGGGCGCGCCAGGCCCTCGAGAGCCTGCGCTTTCCCGACACCACGGAGCTCGACCGCTTCCTGCGAGAGGGAGTCCTGTCGCCCGAAGAGGCCGACCTGATCGAGCGCCTCCTGGAGCTGGCTCGCGAGCGGCTCGCGCCCGTCCCGGCCGACGAGGATCCCGTCCGCTTCACGCGCCGCCACTCGGGCTGGCTGCGGGTGCGCGACCAGGCCCTGGAGCTGCTGCAGGCGCTCGACGCCTTCGTGGACCTGGGCGTGCCGGGCTGGGGCGGCAGCCGGCGCTGACCTGGGCGTCAGGACAGCTGCAGAAGGGGACCGCGTGGATCTGGGACTCCGGGGCAAGGGGGTGATCGTGACCGGCGCCAGCCGGGGGATCGGCCGGGCGACGGCGCTGGCGTTCGCGGCCGAGGGAGCCTCGCTGGCGCTGTGCGCGCGCGGCACCGAGGAGCTCGACGCGACGGCCGAGGCGCTGCGCGGCGGGGGCGCCCGGGTCGTGGCCGCTCCCTGCGACGTCGCCGATCCCGCCGCGCTCGCCGCCTTCCTCGATCGGGCGCACGCCGAGCTGGGACGGGTCGACGTGCTCGTGAACAACGCCTCGGCGATGGTCGCGGGCGATACGCCCGGCGACTGGCGTCGCGCGCTCGACGTCGATCTGCTCGCCTCGGTGAACGCGTCTCGCCAGGTGGCGCCCTGGATCCACGCCCAGGGCGGCGGCGCCATCCTGCACGTCTCGTCGACCCTGGGCGGGTTCGAGGCCGACCTGGGCCCGATCGCCTACGCGACGGTCAAGGGAGCCCTGGTGGCGCACTCGAAGATGCTGGCCGTCAAGCTCGCCCCGCAGGCAATCCGCGTGAACTGCATCGCCCCCGGGGCGATCGAGTTCGCGGGCGGCCTGTGGGACCAGGTCCGCCAGCGCCAGCCCGAGCGCTACCAGGCGATGTGCGAGACGATCCCCCTGGGGCGCCTCGGAAGCGCCGAGGAGGTGGCGCGAGCGATCGTCTTCCTGGCGTCCGATGCGGCGAGCTGGATCTCGGGCGTCGCGCTGGCCGTGGACGGCTGCCAGCACAAGGGCAACTACTGACCCGCGACGCCCTCCGACCCGGGGCGCAGGTGCGCGCGGATCAGCGCCCTGGGGATGGCGCGCCTTCGCATGCGAAGGGCGGGCGCCACGCGCAGCGCGTGAAAGCACGCTCCGGTCAAGCCCAGCCCGGCCGTGACCACGACGAGTGTGACCCCGACCCCCGGCTTGTGGACCGTGTCGCCCAGGCGCTGGAGGATCCAGAGGGCCGACACCAGCGTGACCCCCAGCGAGAGCACCAGCGAGACGAGCACGTCGCGCAGCAGCAGCCTGGCCCCTCCGCGCTCGGCGCGCAGCAGCTCCGAGGGCGAGAAGTGATCGAGGAACCAGCCGGTCTCGTCGTCGACCCGGCGCTGGGCGACGGGATGAAGCTCGACTCCGAGAATCGGATCGGTGGCGGGCTCGCCCCGAGCGTGGAGGGCGATGCCCTCACGGATCTTCCGGTGGACCGCCTCGGTCATCGGAAAGCGGAGTGCGATCCACCAGGCGACCCCGTTCACGACCGCGGGCATCAGGAAGAGCGCGCGCATGGCGAAGACGACCTGGGGCGTCTGCGGCTGGTTGGGCACGTAGCCGAGCTGCGCCAGCAGGGCGAGGGGTAGCGCGGCGCTCGGAATCGCCACGAACTTGGGGACGATCGCCCAGAAGCTCGAGTACTGGGCCTCGCGGCGCTTTCCCGTCTGGAGTTCGTCGTAGTCGATGATGTCGGCCTGCATGGCGGGATGGAGCAGCGCCGAGCCGTTGCCGGTCCCCGTAATCGAGATCAGGACCAGGAAGAGGCCCGTGTCCCCCTTGCCCAGCAGGAACACCCCGACCGACGCCGCG